>JAZRTR010000043.1:0-92858 GCA_045652085.1 Akkermansia sp. | reverse complement strand
CACGCGTCACGACCTTTTCCTTCCCTCTCTTTATCCTCTCCAGCACCCCTCCCGGAAGGTTTCTCCGGTGATTCCAGCCTCTCGGCGAATCGTGGTGCTACGGAAAGTCCGTAAATGAAAAACTGCCTCGCCCGGCCGATTTGTTCGCGCTCGCTTTCAGCGTTTCGCTCGCTCTTTCGGGCTTCACCGTGTCGGTGTGCCGAGAAGTATACACTAATCAATTCCACACGTCAAGCACATTTTTGAAAAATTTTGCATTTTTTTGCAACAAAAATTCAAAAACATTGAAAAATCAATAATTTCAAAATCCACTTTTTTGGCACTTTTTCGAAAAAGCTGAAATTTTGGCTAAGAAAGCTGAAAAATCCGCCCATAAAAAACACCCTTCAAGCGCATGAGTGGTCTAAAATCGCCATTTAGTTACGGCGCCACGAAACAGCCATACCTATAATTCATTGACTTTCTTTCACTTACAACTACATTCCCAAACTCTTACATATAAGCACATGGAATGTAACCATCAGTAATTCAGTCCCTTCAAGTATTCTACACCGCTTGTCGTGGGTATGATGATAAGGCGATAACGAGCACGAGTGCAGGCCACATAAAATTCATTAGGAGTAAAGCCAGAGGTGCGACCTTCCTTCGGGGCTGAAATATCCGTGAGGATGACAGCGAGGCTTTCCAGCCCCTTGTAGGCCTTAATAGTTTCTCCGAGCACGCGGGAGGAGGAGGGTGAAAGGCAGCGGCGGAGGCGCTCGGAGGCATTTTCACGGGTCTCACCATCAGCAGGGAAATCTATAAGCTCCGCGAGCTGCGCGTCTTTCAGAGATGTTTTCTTACGCCATGGCGTGAGCACGACGATGTCTTGCAGCGCATAACTCTCCGCCTGGAGCGTATTAATAGCCTCTTTCACCGCCATGGCGCGCTGATGAGAATCATCCAAAGGCGGATACACGGTAACTTCGGGGCCCTGAAGAGGGAGAGCGCAGGCATCTCCGCCATTGATAGCGGCACTGAAGGTGGCAATCTGCGCGGAGTTTCGCAGGTTATGCTTCAAGCGCAGGCGCACGGGGAGCTCAGGCATTCCCCCTTCACCTCCGAAAATAACCTGCCCAGCATCAGAAAAGAGGTACAGTTTACCGCCAGGCGCAAGCATGGCTTTAATAAGCTTCCACCACTCAGGGGGGAAATCCTGAGCCTCATCCACGAATATATGATTAAAGCAATGGCGAGCCTCAGTCTGTACTCGCTGAACCAAAGAATCCAGCGAACCGGTGCTAAAAAAGTCTTCCGGCAGAGTCTCCCCCTGCCAGGAACAAAGTTGCTTCAGAATAGTCTGAAAATTATCCAGCACCAGCTTACTGGAGGAATCAAAGCGGCGTACTGAAGCGGTCTTAAGAGCAGCATGACTCCGCAGGTATTCTGCTAAATTGTAATTAAAGCAAGTAATGCATATCCGGGCGGAATCCTGAACGGCGGCCAATCTGGCGGCCTCTGCGCAGAGCATGGAGCTCTTGCCGGAGCCGGCACAGCCCTCCACATGTACACCAACGGGAGATTCCTCCAGCATAGGCAACACGCGGCAAAGAGGAGCAGCAGCAGTATTCACGATGGAGTTCGCCTCAGCAGCATCCACATACAGCATCAGATTTTGCAGCAGATAACGGCGCACATCATCAAGCTCCTCCTCAGATGTGGGATTACCATAACAGAATAACCGCTCTAGGCGCTCCTGCAAATTATCCTGCAAAACGGATGTTCCGCAAAGATAGAGGCGGTCATACACCTCATCACGCGGCACCGGGCGGTTACAAATGGGAAGAAGCTGTTCGTTGATTGCCTTTTTATCTTTCGGAACCTCCGAGACGTTTTGATAATTCTCCACCCGTCCCAGAAGAACAGCGGCACAGCGAAACTCCATACGCGAAGAGCCGTCAAAGCCCCAGCGAAACTTTTTATCAAGCTCTTCACGAAGATATCTGGCGGCAAGATATGCCTGATTAAGCGGGCTGCCGTGCTTCACGGATTCATAGCGGCCATCAGTCCCCCTGCGATACCAGAGTCCATTTTCTACTTTAGCGCTCAGCCAGTTCTTCACCTCCAAAACCAGAATACCGCAATTCGGAATGAGCAGAATAAAATCCGCCTCGTATGTGATATGCTCTTCATGCCCGGGCCTGCGCTTATCATCCAGCATATGGCGCCAGCAATTATGGATAACCGTCCAGTCATCAGGCATCTGCTTGAGTGCATCATACACAATGCGCTCACCCACCTGCCCCATATCTCTGGAATCAGTTATTACAAACTCTGCAGGAAACATCCTCGCCATACCAACCGATATTCTACATATCTTTTCACCATATAGCAAGCAGATTCCCCGGCAAAAAACATAGATAAAAAAATGCAACGCCATTATCTACCCCCTTTTCCTGATAAAACGCGCCACTTTCCGCTGTGAGTGCAGTATTTCGGCCTTTACAATCCGCGGCGGGTACACTATAGTAAGGGTATGAGCAGTATGAAAGTCTCAGATAATATGGAAGCGCTCATCAAGCTGGCGCTGGACGAAGATTTTGGTGATGGAGATGTTACCTCCACCTATTTTGTACCTGAAGGCCTGCAGGCCCGAGCCCTAATGCGCCCCCGCACGCAGGGTGTGCTCTCCGGCGTTAAAGTAGCGGAGGCCGTCTTCCGTGCTGTGGATCCGAGCCTGAAGGTGGAAGTATACCTGCATGATGGTGAATCCGTATCTCCCGGCGCCATTGTGATGATGATTGAAGGCTCCGCTCGCTCCATTCTGGGCGCCGAGCGTACAGCCCTGAACTTCATTCAGCGCCTCTCCGGCGTGGCTACCATGACGAACAAGTACATGAAGGCCATCGCCCACACAGACTGCAAGCTGCTGGACACCCGCAAGACCACCCCCGGCTACCGCCTTCTGGAAAAGGCTGCAGTGGTGCATGGCGGTGGCAACAACCACCGTCTGGGCCTTTACGACCGCGCTATGGTGAAGGATAATCACCTCATGACGGATGGCGACACAGCACACCTGCAGGCCTGCATCGATAAGCTGAATGCTGATAAGCCGGGCGTGGAAGTGGAGCTGGAAGCCGATAATCTGACACAGGTGGAAGCTTTCCTGAAGCTCCGCGGCGTGGATTACATCCTTCTGGATAACATGAGCCCCGAGGATATGGCTCAGGCCGTCAAAATGCGTGGTAAGAACAAGAAGCCTTATTTCGAAGCCAGCGGTGGCCTGACACTGGAGACTGCTCCTGCCGCAGCAGAGAGCGGCGTGGACTACATGAGCTTCGGCTGCCTGACGCACTCCGTACCCTCCATGGATTTGGGGCTGGACTTCACGGTGGAGCGCTAACGGACTCATGGAGTTAAGCCCGCGAGAAGCACTTATTGCACTTAACCTAATACCCGGGTTAGGCTCAGTACGCATACAATCCCTGCTGGAGTTCTTTGGCTCAGCAGAGCTGGCACTGGCTGCCCCGGCCCAAGTGCTGGAGCGGGCGCCCCGCATCGGAAGCAAGCTAGCGAGAATCATCGCCAGCTGGAAAGAATGCACCAACGTGCACGCCGAACTGTCCTGCGCGGCAGACCACGGCGTGCGCGTGGTCACCATCACGGATGATGATTACCCCGCAGCTCTCCGTCGCATGGGAGATCCGCCCATCGTGCTCTATGTACGGGGCGAATGGCAGCCGGTGGACGGCGAAAAAAGCGTGGCTATCGTGGGCACCCGCGCAGCCACGCCGTACGGAATGACGCTGGCGAGGCGTTTTGGCCGTGAGCTGGCGGATGCCGGCTGCACTATCATCTCCGGCTTGGCACGCGGGATTGACACCGCAGCACACTGGGGCGCGCTGGATGCCGGAGGGCGAACCATCGCCGTCATGGGCTGCGGAATGGCCGGCATCTTCCCGCAAGAAAATGTGGAACTGGTAGAATGCATCTGCCGGGGCCACGGAGCCGTGGTCAGCGAGTTCCCAATGACGCTGAGGCCGGGCCGTACCACCTTTCCGCAGAGAAACCGAATCGTGGCCGCATGGAGCCGAGCTGTCCTTGTGGCAGAAGCCCCGGCTCGCAGCGGAGCACTACACACGGCCAGCATAGCGGCAGATTATTACGGTAACACCGTCTTTGCCATCCCCGGTCAGGCAGACCGCCCCACCTCTGCCGGTTGCCACGCCATCATCCGAGACGGCGCGATTCTCTGCACCACAGCTCAGGAGCTGCTGCAGGATATGCACTGGATGGGCGCCCCCCGGCAGATGGAGCTTTTCCCACCCAAGCAGAACGAAGAGGATACTCCGTCAGCACTCCCCCCAAACATCTGCGTAAACCGCGAAGAAATCCTCTCCGCCATAGCCAGCGGGCATGATACGCTGGACACCCTCTGCGCCGCCCTAGGTATGGGAGCCATGGAGCTCACACCTCAGCTCATGCGCCTGCAGATAGAAGGAGAGCTCATTCCCCTGCCCGGAGGACGATATAACAGGAGGCAAAAGCAACTTTAAGTTGACATTACGTAAGCCCGCGGGTAGAATGGTGAAAGCATGAAGTTTTTCACCATCACAGCGCTGCTCATGGGCGTATGCCTCCTGAGCGGGTGTACGGGGCTGATAGACCTTGCTCTGAACAAGAGTATTTCCCCTGAAGTGCAGCAGGCAGCTCAGGGCCCAGAAAGCTGGTATACCTTTATGCCTCACCGTGCTCCGGGATTCTGCCTGCGCACGCGCCATGCCATTATATGGGAAGATGAAAGCATGGATTTGGGCTACTGGAAAGGCCTGCACCCCCAGCCTCCGCACCGCGTTTTGATGGAAGCGAGAGGAAACATTTTCATCCTCCACCGGCGTTACGTGTGGGATGGTAACAGCGTAGGCGTCACCACCCCGAATGACCTCATGCCCAGCCTCCGGCATGATGCTCTTTACCATGCGCTAAAAGAGGGCGCCCCCATCAGCAGAAGGGATATAGACAGGGCATACAGCGAGGATTGCCGTGAGTACGGCAGTCAGCTCAGCACATGGCGCTATTTCACACTGAGGATGTTTGGCGGAATCTTCAACAGATTAGGTCAGCGTAACACCCTCATCATCGTCCCCACTACTCCGGATACGCCGCCGGCTCCGCTGGAACCGGACCGCCCGGATGACCCGTATGATGATATCTCCTACACCCCGGCATAATTAAAATATGGGCAAATCAGAAATGCTGGGCGGCCCATTCGCAGCCCAATGGAATTACAGCGGTAATTTCCCCTACAATGAGAAAGAGGGCTTTGCCATGCTGAACAGCGGGCGCGCCGCATTCGAATGTATCCTGCGCAGCATGCCTCGCCCGCGGCGTGTACTGGTACCACGCTTTATATGTGACACCATACTGGAGCCCCTCATGCGCCTAGAACTCCCGGTGGAGCGCTACCCGGTGAGTGAGCAGCTTATCCCCTGCCCACCTTCTGATGCCGGGGCTCAGGATTTGCTACTGCTGGTGAATTACTTCGGGCTCACGGGCGAAGCCGTGCGAGCCGCAGCCCTGCGGCACCCGGGCCCTGTGATAGTGGATGCCACTACAGCCCTGTACTCAGCCACTCCGCCCGGCATACCCGTTTTCTACAGTCCCCGCAAGTTCGGCCCAGTAAGTGATGGCGGAGTGGCGTATGCGCCCTTCCCTCTGATACTTCCGGACGAAGTAGACTCCTCCATAGAGCGATATCTTGGTCTACTGGAACAAACGGAGAAAGGTGCTCATTTTGCGAGCAAGAGCCATCAAGCTGCGGAAGACAGCCTGAGCATGCTCTACCGCCGCATGTCTGATATCACCCGGGAAATGTTAACCATACCCGACTGGGTGGCATCAAGCAAGCGGAGACTGGAAAACTATGCCGAGCTGCACGCTGCCTTAGCGTCTATCAACCGGCTAAAGCTACCGGATACCCCGGATGCAGCCCCCATGTGCTACCCGCTCGTCTGCGGCATCCCTGGGCTGAGAGATGAACTCATTGATGCCGGCATAGCCCTGCCCCTGTACTGGCCGGAAGTCATCGAGGCCACCACAGCAGCAGAGCCGGAAAACATGCTGGCCCGCAGCCTCCTACCCCTACCCATAGACCAGCGCTGCACGCATGAAGACATGCAGCGCTTGGTGAAGCTGATACTGGGATGACTCCCCGAAAGGTAGCGCCTTACAGCTCGTAGTACGTGTAACCGTTCAAGCCTGTGCGGTAAGCCTCAAGAGCATCCCTGCGCTGACGCGGGGTGATAAGACCGTCCTCCACAGCACGCTCTGCCAGAGAGCGGAACTGGGACACGAGGTCGCGGGACTCATACTTCACGTAGGAAAGCACATCAGCCACGCTGTCGCCCTCCTCTTCATCCGTATAAACAGGGCGGCCGTTTTCCAGATGCACGCTCACCACGTTCGTATCACCCAACAGGTTGTGAATATCACCGAGGGTTTCCTGATAAGCGCCTACAAGGAATACGGCAACATAATAATTCTCCGACCCTTCAAACTCATGCAGAGGGAGGGAGTGAGCCACGTCTTCGCGGTCAATGAAGTTATCCACCTTACCATCACAATCACAGGTGATATCCACGAGCACCGTCTTCTGAGTGGGGCGCTCACAAAGGCGCTGAATGGGCATAACGGGGAACAACTGGTCAATGGCCCAGGAATCCGGCATACTCTGGAAGAGAGAGAAGTTACCATAGTAGAAGTCCACCATGTTATCGGACACCTCTTTGAGGTCCTCGGGGATTTCACTCATCTCTGCGATACGGCGGGAAATCAGGCCCATGATGTGCCAGTAGTACGCCTCACCAATACCGCGCTCGCGCAGACTGGCATTCCCATAGAAGAACTGCATGCGGAGCTGGTCGCGGTAGTAGTTAGCGTCATTGTAACACTCCTGAATGTTCTTACGGGAAAGCATGCGGAGCGTTTCATCCAGCGCCTTAAGAATTTCACTAGGGTTCTCAGGCAGAGCCGGAACCTGTGCATCCTGACCGGGAGCACTGGCTACATCCAAAATGTTAAACACGAGCACGGAATGGTACGCAGCCACGGCGCGGCCGGACTCCGTCACCAGTGTGGGATGAGGCACCCCGCACTTGGTGCACATCTCGCCCACTACTTCCACGATATCGCGGGCGTACTCCTCAATGGTATAGTTACAGGAGGAGTGGAAGTTAGTCTGCGAGCCATCATAGTCCACCGCGAGGCCACCGCCCATATCCAGCGTGCCCATGGGAGCGCCTTCACGCACAAGGTCGATGTACATACGGCAGGCCTCCGTGAGACCCTCACGCACCACGGAAATGTTCGGAATCTGAGAGCCTTGGTGGTAATGAAGTACCTTGAGGCAGTGCAGTTTGTCAGCCGCCTTAAGAGAATCCACCACCTCGATGACCTGAGCTGTGTTCAAGCCGAACACGGAGCGGTCACCAGCGGATTCACTCCAATGGCCGGAGCCCTTAGCCGCAAGGCGTACACGCACGCCGAGGTTCGGCTCAATACCCAGTACACGGGCACGCTCCAGAATAGCGGGCAGCTCGTTGGGCATTTCCAGAATGAGGCAGATATTGATACCCATGCGCTGAGCCATCAGGGCAAGGTCAATGAACTCATCATCCTTATAGCCATTGCACATCAGGAAGGCCTGCGGGTCCTTCATCTGAGCCATGGCTGCGATGAGCTCGGGCTTACTACCGGCCTCAAGGCCATAGTGATAGCGAGCGCCGTATGAGACAATTTCCTCCACAATCTCACGCTGCTGATTCACCTTAATAGGATAAACACCACGGTACACGCCCTGATAATCCACCTCCTTGATGGCCTTGATAAAGCTCTGATTCAGCTCATCAATACGGGCACGCAGCAGGTCTCGGAAACGCAGCAGAACGGGAGCATCCGTACCGCGCTCAGCCAGACCACGCATGATGGTATGCAGGCTCACGGCACGCTTCTCACCGTCCGTATCAACAAGGTTCACCGTCACCTCACCATTTCTGGAGACGCCGAAATATCCGTTACTCCAGGAATCAATACAGTATAACTCTGCAGAATCCGCCGCCGTCCAGTTCTTTACTTTACGCTTAGTGATGGTGGTGTGTTTACGCAATGCCATAGTGCTTCACATGGTTGAGGTGTGCGCGCGTTATATACCATAAGCGCGCGATTGTCAATCAGGAAGTGCAATTTTTCCGGCTATAATGTCTCAATCAATGCTACGACCGCAGCGCCGGAGGTGTTCCACCAGTACACGAGCGAGGTCTGAAGCCGTCTCCTGCTCATCCTGAACAGAGTGGCTTGAGGGGACGATTGTCTCCGTACCCCAAGGGATGTGGCTGGACCAGTAGGGCACAACACCATCAGAACTATCAGGCGTATCACCGTCTCCTTGGTCACCAATAATGGAGTGAGTCGGCACACGGAGCACGTCCAGACCGTGCAAGCCGCTTATGGAATAACTATCCGGAGCAAGCTGATTCACGCTGGTGAACGCCTCCGTGAGAAGAGCAGGATTCAGCAGCACCGTGTCCTGCTGAAGTGTCGCAATGTTAATGACCTCCTCTATAAGATTCTGAGGCAGACGTACCAGCTTCATGAGCGCCGTAACAATACGATAACGGGCCAACGGAGCACCACGGTGCGGTGTGGCCATGTATACCACCATACCGGCCTTCACCGGGCGGAAGTAGAAAGCACGCCGGAAATAATCACCGCGGTCTATCGGCAGCGGCTCATTCACATAGCGAGCATCCATATATGCACTCATGAGCGGGCGGTCACGCAGCATGAGCCAAGGCTCCGTGCACTGGCTGTAATGTGTGATAAGGCCACCCATCGAGTGCCCCACTAGCACCATATTATCCCAGTTTTTATTACGATGGTGCGGGTCCAACTGGCGGCGCACTTCAGCTAGCGCTTCACGATATTGAGCTGCCGTGAGAGTCCAAGTCACGCCGGTGGGATAATTGAAGTACCAGAACTGATAATTCCGGCGGATGACAGGGTCACACATCAGGCGGTTCACCAAATTATCAAAGGTACCGGCACTGGAGAGTAAGCCATGAGTCAGAATCACGGGGATTTTATCCGGGGAATACGTTTCCATGCACGAAAGGCCACTGACATCACGAAGTTCCTGGGGGCGCAGCAGGCCAAGCATGCGATCTTCCTTCACACGCGTAAGGTTCCAATATATCTCAATGGCAGCCGAAAAATCTCCGGCCAGCGAGTGACGCTGCCCTTGGAGGGTGATATAATCCGTAGCATTACGATTAATAAGGCGCAGTTTCGGGCGAGCGGAAGGAGATGGGGAAAACTCCAGAATCGCCGTGATAGTGGACACCGTACCACGGGTACGAATAGGGTGCTTACCCTCTATCCTATCCACATTTTCTGCGGGAATAATGCCGACCATAGGTAATCCAACGCCGGGTATTGAAAAGCGCTCAGCCAGAGAGCGGGTGCGAACATCAGCGGCGGGCACCATATCCTCAAATATATCTCTCAAACGCTGCCTATCTTCCCTCCGCAAATTCCCCAAATCAATTCCGGGCACTTCATAATCATGATTTCCCGCTTTGAAGGCTTGGAGCATATCCGCTCGGTAACGGCGCAACAGCAGCAACAGATTCCGATTATACTCGGCCACATGGCGGCTGTATTCCTCACCAGAAAGCCCACGCTGCTGCAATGCAAACCAGCTGGTACGCAACTGTACTATCAGCTGAGCATCAGGCTCTTGTTCACGCTCGCTTGGGTTCACATACGGGCTCGGCACCAGCGGGGCGGAACACCCGGACATAAACACCACGCTGGCAGCAGCCACAGCAAAAAGCCCCAGACGAATAAGATACGGACACCTAATCACGCGCTTATTTTACTACGGACAACCCATGTGTCAAGAGTATAAAACTAACACCCCGCCACGTTTCCGAGGCGGGGTGTGATATCAAATATAATCAACAGGATGAATTACTCAGGGCGCGGGAGTAATGGTGACAGGCACCTTAATCTCCGGCAGACCTTCAGGCTTCACGGTAATGGTGGCAGTACCGGACTCACCGGGCTTACTGCGCACCACAGCCAGAAGGCGGCCATTGAAGAAGCGCTGATTGAGGTCCTGCATGCAGGTCCAGTCCGTGGGATCACCATTGCAGAAACCTGCGAGTACAGCAGGGCCTTCAATGGAGAAGCTCACACGGCGGCTGTCAATGGGCATCACGTTCCCATCAGCATCATTCAGAGTAAGCGAGATGAAGGACAGGTCATGACCATCACCCACGATGGTATCACGATCCACCTCAGCCTGCACAGCGGCAGCGGGACCGGCCGTCACACGGCGAGCAGTAGCCCAAGGCTGACCGTTCTTACGCACCACGACTTCCACCACACCGGGCTCATATGCGACATTCTCCCATGTGAAGCGGTACTGATTACGGCTCACCACCAGAGAGTTATCCTTCTGAGTGAACGTGGGACCATCACCACGGCGGCGCACACCCTGACTGCGGCCATTCACGAAGAGCTCGGCCTCATCACCGCTGGTAAATACCATCACGGGAGTGGGACGGCCCTCATGCCCCTGCCAGTTCCAGTGCGGCAGAATGTGAGCCTGAGGCAACTCAGGATTCCACTGGCTCTGATAGAGGTAGTAAATATCCTTCGGGAAGCCCGCGAGGTCAATAATACCAAAGTAAGAGCTGCGGCTGACGGCACGGCTGCCCATAGCAGCATATTCGCGCATAATAGCCTCGCGCTCGGCTGCCGGCAGGTGTTTGATATTATTCTCAATTGTGGCGTCCTGATTATAAGGAGTAGGCTCACCAAGGTAATCGAAACCGGTCCACACATACTCACCGGCGAGATCAGGAGCAAGCGTGTGGGCATACATTTCGATATCCGGGCAGTTACCCCAGTGGGTACTAGCCAAGCCATAAGCACTCACCTGGTGCGGTACAAAACCGGGCCTGAAATAGCCACCACTCACACTCCAATCCAGCGGGAAGTTGTACGTATCACGCGTACCCACGCAGGAGCAAGTCTCGGAAGCATAGTAGGGCATATCCGGATGCGTGCGGCGGAACAGGGCGTACAGATGCGGCTTATAGTTGAAGCCATACACGTCCACAGTCTGTTCGAAACCATTGCGGAAGGCGTTCTGATCGTTACAGCCCACAGTATAGGGGCGAGTCACGTCATAACGTCGAATCTCATTACGCAGGCCGTTAGCGATGCGAAGATTGAAAGCATTCCACTCCTCAGCTTCACGCACGGCTCTAGCCAAGCGGCCGGGATTGGGATAACGATTATTCCTGTTGGCGCGAATGGCCTCCACATCACTCATGGTCTGCTCCATGATTTCGTTACCACCACTCCAAGCGATAATGCAGGGGTGATTTCTATCACGCAGCATGAAGTTACGCACATCGCGCTCCCACCACTCATCCCAATAAATGTGATAACCATTCACCTTCTCGTACTTCTGGCGTCTCCAAATATCGAAGAGCTCATCAATCACGAGAATACCGTGCCTATCACACAAATCCAACACCTCCGGTGCGGGAGGATTATGAGTCATGCGGATAGAGTTACAACCCATAGCACGCAGGATTTCAATCTTACGCTCATAAGCACGGGCATGGAAAGCAGCACCCAGGGCGCCAAGGTCATGGTGCTCGCACACGCCCTGCAGGCGCACACGCTCGCCATTCAGGAAGAAGCCTTCTCTGCGCCACTCAATGGTGCGCACGCCGAAGGTCGTCTCCTTGCTATCAATCTCATTACCATTCATGACCACGCGGGTCTGAAGTTTGTAGAGATTAGGAGCTTCACAGCTCCAGAGGCGAGGATTAGCGATGCGGAGTTCCTGCTCTACCACGTTCTCGGAATGAGGCGCAATGGTGATAGTGGAAGGAGCAGCGGCAGCACCCTCCACCGTCTGGTGCACAGTAACGGAAGCCGGGGTGTCACTAGTGTTCTGCACTGTGGTCTGTACCTTCACCACGGCATAATCACGAGTAATCTCAGGAGTGGTAACATATGTAGGCCACTGAGCCAAATGCACGGGACCTGTACGTTCCAGCCATACGTGGCGGTAGATACCGGCACCGGGATACCAGCGGGTGGACAGCGGCAGGTTACTAGCCATTACCGCCACCAAATTATCCTCACCGGGCTTAAGGAAGGGCGTGATATCCACACGGAACGAGTTATAACCATAAACCCATTCACCGGCCTTCTGGCCATTCACATAAATCTGCGGGCGTGACATGACGCCGTCAAAGTCCAGATACCAGCGCTGGGTGGCGGGGTCAAAATCAGCCGGCACATCAAAGTGCTTGCGGTACCAGCCCCAGCCATTCCAAGGGAGCTTACCCGTTTCATTCGGCTCAGTAGCCAAGAAGGGGCTCTCAATGGCCCAGTCATGAGGAAGCTGCACATCCCTATAACCGGCCTCGCTTGCCCCCACCTCAGCATGAACAAGAGCGCCCGGACCACGGCGAACTTTCAACGGGGTATTATCAGCTCCCGTAAAGAGCACCTCACGCACGCTCATCCACTGACGAGAGTTTGTCCCATTAGGCACCGTAATAATGATGTAACGGATGGATGCCGGCTCAGGCATTTCTACGAAACTAGCGGCCTGACCGCCCTGATTGAAGGTAAGTTCGACATTCCTGCTCTCATCATGGCACACGACCTTAATATTTACATCAAAGGTACTGGGCTGCTCCCAGTAAATGAGGAAAAGCTTAACAGGGTCTTCAAAACCGGGGGCAATGACAAGCCTGTGGCCACTCTCGGAATTCGGAGCACACCAGCGGGTGTCCATGTTACCATCCACGGCATATGAGGCAGGATGCCCACCCTGATGGGCATTGGACCAAGCAGGAGAACCGGCATCTGCAGGATCGAATCCGCCAAAGTATCTGAATTTCCAGCCGAAGTCAAACGTCTCACGTTCGCCGGCCTGCAATGCTGCACAGCCCAGCGCCATCAGTGGGATTATGTATTTTGCTATCATGGCTTTTGTTAAATAACTGTAACGCGCGAACGCGTTCCGTACTATTTAGCATAATCATCCCCTCATGGCAAGCAAAAAAATACGCGCCCGCGACTCAATGAGCCGGAGCGCGAAAATTGAAACGCAAACAGAACACGCCTCAGATTATCCCCATTTCACGCAAGCGAGAACGCAATGCGCCGACACCTTCAGTGCAATCCTCTATCTCCCAAACAGCATCCTCCATAGGACAGCGCCCGGAGAAATCGGAATTGAGAATCTGCGGCACAACAGTACGAGCATGCACTGTAATACCATGAGATACGAGCATATCACGGGCCTCTTCGGACATGACCATCGCAGTCACGGAACGCACCCCGCCCTCTATAGCAAGCATGGCTGCAGCCCTGCCCACAATCTTGTCCACAAGGTCAGCGCCCTCCATATCCTCAGGGCGCTCATCCAGCAGACTAAGCAGAGGCAGAATACCACGCCCCATGGCTTCAGCCACCACGGCCCCTTCCTTTACCAGTACACAAGAAGCCTCACCGGAACGAATCTGAACCATAGCGGCGGAAACATCTGGAGCATCCGCAGCAGGAGCAACGGATACCAGCGCTGACGGAAGAGCAATAAGAGCGAGAGCAAGTGGAGTTTTCATCATAGATGATAATGCCAGATTTAGGCCGACATGTCAATCCTGATTCTCTAACCAATTAACTACTCCGGCACCAATAGTTCGGGCGAGCTTACGGGCATTTGCATCATTCCGGATGAAGGAGACGTGCCCTCGATTATTCACATAGACCGCCTCAAAGACAATAGCCGGGATTCCGGCTTCATCCAGAGCGTTCATCCAGCCGGCGGATGGCTGAGAGCCTATGTAACGGGGTAACACACTAATACCCTTCCCCGCATTCGGCATACCACCGGGGCGGTCCAGAATATCACGGCGCATGGCTTCACATACGCTTTCGGCGAGAGCATTTCCATGGCGGCGGTTGCAGATGATAAGACCTCGCGGCGGAGTGGTGCTCCAAGAATTACCCACGCTATTGAGATGGAGAAACACCACACAGCGGGCGGAAATATCAATAGCGTAGTCTGCGCTCACCATCCCACAGCCGATATGCTCAGGATAATGAGTGGAAGGATAACGCCTAGCTCCACGGTCCGGGCGGTTGAGTTGTACCACACCGGCAGCCTCACATGCTTCCGCTATAGCTTTTTTTGTGGGGGCATTACCGCGGTTTAATATTACACACGAGTACCCAGCATCCTCGATGACGGCTTTCACTTCTCCGGCGTACATACTCCAGAACTCGTACTCATTCACCGCCCCATCCGGAGAACCAGCTCCGCGGGAGGTGGACTGGTGACCGATATCCAACACGACCGGTCGTTCCCCCTCCGCGGCAGCGCCGCCACTAAGAACAGCAAACGCCAGCAACAAAGCGCCACATTTTTTCTTCAAAAATGAAATCATCATATTTTAGTATTTATCCGGTTGCTCTCCCCTTCTGCAGATGAGTCTCATAACGGTCACCTCATTTAGGAAGCAGGGAGAAGTATATCAGAGCCGGCACTTCTGAAGGCTCAGTCCCCTTGGGCACCGGAAGGAAAGCATACTCACCATAATCCAAATAGAGAACAGCTGCATCCTGACAGAGAGTAAACGGCATACGGCGAATACGAGGCCGGGGAGCCTGAGGATTTTCAGCATAACGAGCCAGCAGTGACAGCACCCGCTTGCGGTCCTGTTCTGAGTTCAGGGGACAGATATACAAATCAATCTCCCCGGGGATATCGAAATGAGGGCGGAGCGTAAAGCGGCGCGTACGGCGAACATGACTAAGCGAAAAATATGTAAGGGAAGCATCACAACTGACTTTGAAGTCACCATCCGGCAGATTAAAAGAGTGGAGATGCGCCCCTTGTTCCGTTGGTGTACCGGCCAGCACACCAGCAGCACGAGCATTGGCACTCAGCCATGCAGCCCGGGCAGTATTACCATCCCCGTGAGCACCAGCACAGCTCACAACAAGCAAGCTACGGCTCCCGGATAAATAATCAAACCAGTATTCCAGAGGACGGCACACCAGCAGCACGAGCAGCAACAACCATACATCCCACCAGCGCCTCAGCCGAGAGCACCTAACTTTAGCCGTTCCCAAATCAGGAAGGGGAAGCTCCATCTGAATACCATCCCCTTCAGCCTCAGCCATAGCAGCCTTTGCCGCGCGATAGCGCTGCCATACTTTCCAGCCCCAGATTAACAGCAAAACGGCGGTCACACCTCCCAAAAGCCAGTAGCCTCCAACTGATACGCCATACAGCCAAGGTGCAGCATGCCAGCAACCATATAAATCACATTCCCAGCTATACACAGACTCCGCCAGAATACCAATCTCAATAAATACTAGCAGCAGCAGTATCAGGCGACGCGTGGTAACAAGCCATGGTTGGCGCAAAAATTTGAGCAGAGACTCCATCATTAACCCCTATTATAGAAGGAGAATACGCAGATTGTCAACGTCAAAACAACCACAAAAAACAAAAAAGGGGCGTTTGCCCCCTAAAATTAGCGCTATCAGCTTAATTTACGGCCAAAAACGGCAGAAGAGCGGCCACTGGCCTCCAACAAAGCGCGACGCGCAACAGGAAGCACATCCCGGGAAAGCTCAGCGTACCCCAGCCTGTCACGGAAGTAAGCCACGGCACTCTGCGAGATGGCGAAAATCCATTCAAAGCCAAGATTACGTGCTTTCTCTTCTATAAAACGGCACATGGCACGGCCATACCCATGACCCTCATAATTCTTTTTAATAAAGAGGCAGCCGAGCTCCGCGCAGCCATTCTCAGCATATGGATAAAGAGCCACGCAACCGACGATGGTATCATCCAGCGTATATACGTAATAGCTCTCCAACTTTTCACGAATGCTTTCGTATGTACGCTCCACCAATTTAGCGTCCACCACACAGCGCGCAATCATGGAAAGCAGTTCGGGGATATCATCTTCCTTCAAAGCACGAATCTCATAGTACGAGTCCGTGTGCACCATGGTACCCACGCCTTCCTCCGAGAAGATTTCATCCAGCAGCACGCCGCGGTGCAAACCATCCAATATATGCACGCGGGGAATCCCTCTTCGGCAAACTTCTGCAGCCTGCATCAGTACCTCTGCATGGGTGCAATCTGCACAGGCTCCAGCCAGAACATCACTCTCACGAATGGCGAAAATAGGCTGCCCGCTCCGGCAAGGCACACCAGCCACCTGCAGGGAAATGTATTTGGCCGCACCAAGAGCCACAGCCAGAGATACGCTACCTTCATCAAAGCGGCCGACAGTACCGGAAGCCACAATGGCCACCTGACGCCGCTGAACAATTTCCTCCACACGGGCCACCACCGGCGCTCCGTTAGAGAGCGGCTGCTCCGCTGCAGCGGCATGCACCTCGCATGTGCCAGCCCTACGCAGCAGCTCAGAAGTATCATTTCCTTCGGCCACCAGCACAAGGCGCACACCAATCTCGTGCAGGGCGTCCACATCCAGCAGAGCGTCCACCAGCGCCTCCGCGGCCAGCAGCTCGTGGCAAATATGCACCACGAAGAGGCGACCGCGGAAGTATGGTACGTATTCCAGAACAGAACGGACGTTCATACCGCGCCGGAGGTGGATAAAACCGGATTTTATTTACTCTGCTTTATCGGAAGACGAGGCAGGATCCGCAATAAGCTCAGCCTCATCAGCGTCACCCATTGCCATAACGGCAGGATTCGTCTCTTTCTTTATTTTCCCCATCACCTTCTTGCGGGGCATGGTCAGCTTCTTTTCAGCCTTCATGCGCACGCCGGGCATGGGAGCACCACCGCTCACACTCATACCATCAGGCATAGCAGAGAGGTCTTCCTCAGGAGCAGATGCAGGCTCAGGCAGAATATCCTGTGCAGGAGCAGCAGCACGAGCACGGGCAGCAATCTGGCTCATCTGCTCGCGCAGCATAGACAGCAGGTCACCATTACCCAGAATATCCGTCACGTCAGAAGATTCCTCATCCGCGTTGCTGGAAGGCAGAGAGGCAAGGAAGTCCTCGAAGGCGTTCAGGTTTGTAGTGCTGCGGAAGAGGTTATTGAGAATCTCGAACTGGATGTTGTTCATGAGGGTCTCAAAGATATCATAAGCCTCACGCTTGTACTCCACAAGGGGATCACGCTGGCCCTGAGCACGCAGGCGCACACCTTCACGAAGGGCATCCATGTCAGTAATGTGCTGCTGCCAGAGCTTATCGATAGCCTGAAGCATAATGGAACGCTCCATCTGCTCCACACGGTCAGGACGCTCGCCGGCCACCTTCTTCTCATACATCTCACGCACCTTGGCGGTGATAATCTGAGCGGCTTCATCCGGAGTTTTGGAGATGAAGTCAGCATCACCCTCGCTCCAGCCGAAGGGGAATGTGGAGTTCACCCACTGCAGCAGGTCCGTGCGGCGCACGGTGCCGGTGTTGTCCTCATTCAGGTAGAGGTCACACTTGGTGTTGGTACCTTCTTCCAGCTGCTCGTAAATCATCTCACGGGGTTCCTCGCAAAGGAGGGCCTCGTTACGCATACCATAAACAATAGTACGCTGCTGGTTCATGACGTCATCATAATCCAGCACGTGCTTACGCCACATGTAGTTACGCTGCTCCACTCGCTTCTGAGCGCCTTCGATAATCTTGTTCATGAGGCCGCTTTCCACAGCCTCACCTTCCTCCATACCGAAGCGGTCCATCACGCGGGTCATGCGCTCACTGCCGCCGAAATTACGCATTAAATCATCCTCAAAGGAGAGGAAGAACTGGGAGGCACCAGGGTCGCCCTGACGGGAGCAACGGCCACGCAGCTGGCGGTCAATACGGCGGGATTCATAACGCTCTGTACCCAGCACAAACAGACCACCCAAATCAGCCACACCTTCGCCCAGCTTAATGTCCGTACCACGGCCGGCCATATTCGTGGACACGGTCACAGCGCCACGCTGGCCTGCACGGGCCACGATTTCAGCTTCGCGCTGGTGGTTCTTGGCGTTCAGCACTTCGTGGGGAATGCGAGCACCGGCAAGCATACGGGAAAGCGTCTCGGAAGCAATCACGCTGGCCGTACCCACAAGCACCGGCTGCCCCTTTACGTGAAGCTCCTTAATCTTAGCCACCACGGCGTTGAACTTCTCGCGGCGTGTCTTGAAGATAAGGTCATTGAAGTCCTGACGGATGCAAGGACGGTTCGTCGGAATGGGAAGCACATCCAGCTTGTAAATATCATGGAACTCGGCAGCCTCCGTCTCAGCGGTACCAGTCATACCGGCAAGACGGGAATACAGGCGGAAGTAGTTCTGGATGGTGATGGTAGCGTAGGTCATGTTTTCGGCCTCCACTTCCACACCTTCCTTAGCTTCCACGGCCTGGTGCAGGCCTTCGCTCCAGCGGCGGCCGGGCATTTCACGACCGGTATTCTGGTCAATGATGATAACCTTGCTGTCTTTCACCACATATTCTTTATCCTTTTCGTAAATGGTGTAGGCCTTCAGCAGCTGGCTGATGGTGTGCAGGCGAGCCGCATTCTCATCCAGACGCTTAATGAGCGTGGACTTGCGGGCTTCCTTCTCGCGCTCAGTAAGAGTTTCATCCTCATCAATATTCACGAACTCGGTACCAAGATCCGGCAGCACGAAATTCTCGGGATGCCCGGGGCTGATGAGCTCGCGGCCCTTTTCCATAAGGTCAGCATCATGAAGCTTCTCATCAAGACAGAAGTAAAGTTCTTCCTTCAGCTTGAAGAGCTCCAGCTTACGAGGGTCCTGCAGCAGGAAGAGCTCGTACTTCTCAACCATGCGGCGCATCTCTACATCCTCCTGAGAGCGCATGTAAGCACGATTTCTCGGCATACCCAGCTTCACCTTGTACAGGCAGCGACCGGCAGCCGTGGCATCACCCTCCTTAGCATAGTTCTTAGCCTGAGTCATCAAGCTGTTACACAGTTCAATCTGAGCCTTCACCACCTTCTCTATGAGGGGCTTAAGTTCATCATACTGCTGCTCACGCTCCACCACAGCAGGGCCAGAAATGATGAGCGGGGTACGGGCTTCGTCGATAAGGATGGAGTCCACCTCGTCAATAATAGCGAAGTAATGACCACGCTGTACCTGAGCACTACGGGTGGAAGCCATACCATTATCACGCAGGTAATCGAAGCCGAACTCAGCGTTGGTGCCGTATGTGATGTCGCATGCGTACATCTGGCGGCGGACATCGTTGGGCATCATGCTCTGAATGCAGCCCACCGTCAGGCCGAGATACTTGAAGAGAGCGCCCATCCACATGGAGTCACGGCGGGCAAGATAATCATTCACCGTCACCACGTGTACACCCAGACCGGTCAAAGCGTTCAGGTAAACAGGCAGGGTAGCCACGAGGGTCTTACCTTCACCCGTAGCCATCTCAGCGATAAAGCCGCGGTGCAGCGCAATACCGCCAATCAGCTGCACATCAAAGTGTACCATATCCCACTTAATGGGAGTACCGCAAACATCCACCTCAGTACCGCACAGGTTACGGGCAGCGCACTTAGCCACGGCAAAAGCCTCAGGCATAATCTGCTCCAAGTACTTAGCGCGCAGCTTATCGAACTTGGGCTCAATCTCAGCAAACGCCTTCTTACCGGCCTCAATGGAATCCGCAGTAGCCTCCACGGAAGGCAGCTTGGGGAAGATATCACTCAGAGCGGAGAAACGAGCATTCAGCGTTTCGGCATAGGACTTAAGCTCAGCTTCGGAGGCAGAAAGAATCACACCGCGGGTGGGCAGGTCAATGGGGGTGAAGCGGTGCAGATATTTCTGCCACTCTGCAGTCTTGCCCACCAAAAAATCGCGGTCCTTCCCCTGCCAGTTCTTCTCGATATCGAGCATCTTTTTCACGATGGGGCGCAGCTTGCGCACTTCGCGCTGGTTCTTGGAACCCACGATTTTATTCAGAATCCACTTAATCATTATCTTTGACGGTTAAAATTGACGGTAAAGCGAGCCCGGGCGGCACACGCGGTTGCGTATTGTAGCACAATCAGCCGAATGAAGCAAGCATAACCCCAGATTTCACCCCCTCACGTTGTGTCATGAAAGTATTACCCATATCCGCTCTCTATTTTACGCTTGCCAGCTCACAGCGGCTCTGATAGACTGAAGAGCATGAGAAAGTTCTGCAAAACCTTCATTATTCCGCTCGCAGCAGCCATAACCTGCACCCCCACCGCCTACGCTGATTGGGATTCCATTTGGGGCGAAGTAGAATCTCTTGGAAGAGATGCGCGGGAACTGGGTGAACGCGCTTGGGAAGAAGCAAAAAACGAATGGGATAACCTGAATATCAACCATGTGCTTCTGCAAGCTTTCGGCGGAAATGTGGATGAACAATCCGCCCTTGTGGGCCGATTTTATGATTTGAAGCGCCCGGTGGAGGGCAGCGGAGCCCGCCCGCTGAGCAGGCAGCAGGTCGTACAACTTTTCCATGATTTCAATGAAAGAGACTGGAATCAGAGCCTACTGGAAAACTATTATTCTCCAGCGGTGCGACTCTACGCGCCGTACTTCTACCTGCCCCGCTGCCGCGCAGCGTATGGCCCGGAAGCATTCCAATGCAACGAAAACGAGGATACCCCCAAAGTACAACCCTCAGACTGGGTGGTAATATACCGCGGCGTGGTCACAGCCCCGAAGAGTGGTACCTTCCGCTTCGTCGGCATGGGAGATGATGTCATCATGGTTCGCTTCAACAACAAGCTCGTACTGGAAAGCGGCTGGAGTATTCCCACTCGCAACAATATGACACTCGGAACAGACCGAGCCTACCAGCAAGAGATTACTTCCCGCCGCGCAAGGCGAGCCATTTACCAATACGAATCCACCCCGCACTGGAACCGCATGCTGGGCGGCATCCCCAGCGGCACTCCGTTCCGCGTACAGGAAGGCAGGAGTTACCCCATTGAGATTCTCGTCTCTGAAATTCCCGGAAATGAGTTCGGCTTCTGCCTTCTCATCGAGGAGCTCCGCAATGCCGGCCACGCCCGTCATGGCATTATCCCCCCGTCAGAAGCTCCCACGTTGCACCTCTTCCGCACTAATGATTCCCTGCCCTCCCCCCGCAACATTTCTAGAGCACTCACCCGAGGCAGCGTGGATTACAGTATTAACAACAGTACCGAAGGACCTCCTTTCCGTGAGGACAGCCTCATCTGGCGTGTCAATTTCGATGAAGCGGAAAGACAGGGACTCTTCGCCTCCATCTTCGGCAGAATCACCGGTAGCAACCGTGACACAGCCATGGGTACCTCTCGCCGGGATGAAGAGACTCAGGAAGAGCCGCAGGAAAGCTCCGACAATGAGCAGAATACCCCCGGTAGGCGCCCTAGCATATTCCCGGGCTGGTAATTCCTCCTAACTATAACATGCGCCCACACCGCCATTTGTACCTATGGCGGTGTGGCATTTTTTTGTGGCAGCAAGAGTCAAAACGGCTATTTCTCCTTGCCATGGTAGGAATAACGTGTTACCATGGCGTCACACGCTAATAATTCAACAGATATGAACAGAGACACCATATGCGTACAGAGCGGTTGGCAGCCTAAGAAGGGCGAGGCCCGTGTGCTGCCGATATTCCAGTCCACCACCTTTAAGTACGAGACGAGCGACCAGATGGCCCGCCTGTTCGATCTGGAGGAAGCTGGCTTTTTCTATACCCGCCTTCAGAACCCCACGAATGAATGCGTGGCCAAGAAGATTGCAGAACTGGAAGGCGGTGTTGCAGCCATACTGACAGCCTCCGGTCAGGCCGCCTCCTTCTACTCCATCTTCAATATCTGCGAAGCCGGTGATCACTTCATCTCCACAAGCGCTATTTACGGCGGCACATACAACCTCTTCGCCGTCACCTTCAAGAAGCTTGGCATCGAGGTAACCTTCGTAGACCAGGATGCACCTGAAGAAGAAATCCAGAAGGCCTTCCGCCCGAACACCAAGTGCATCTTCGCAGAGACCATCTCCAACCCCTCACTTCAGGTGCTGGATATCCGCAAGATGGCTGACATTGCACACAAGAACGGCGTGCCGCTCATTGTGGACAACACCTTCGCCACCCCCATGAACTGCCGTCCTTTTGAACACGGCGCGGATATTGTGATGCACTCCACCACCAAGTACATGGATGGCCATGCCACTCAGGTAGGCGGTGTTGTGGTGGACAGCGGCAACTTTGACTGGGCTGCTAACGCGGACAAGTTCCCCGGTCTCACTCAGCCGGACGACTCCTACCATGGTCTAGTATACACGGACGCCTTCGGCAAGGGGGCTTATATCACAAAGTGCACCGTGCAGCTCATGCGAGACCTAGGCTCCATCCCCTCCCCCATGAACGCCTTCCTGCTGAACCTTGGGCTGGAAACTCTTCACCTGCGCGTACCCCGCCACTGTGAAAACGCCCAAAAAGTGGCCGAGTATCTGGAAAAACAGCCGGATGTGGCATGGATTAACTACGCAGGCCTGCCCTCCAACCGCTACTACGAGCTTGCTCAGCGCCAGTTCGATGCAGGCCGCACCTGCGGCGTTGTAACCTTCGGCATCAAGGGCGGCCGCGAGCGCGCCATCAAGTTCATGGATAGCCTGAAGCTCACCTCCATCGTGACCCACGTGGCTGATGCCCGCACCTGTGTGCTGCATCCGGCCAGCCATACGCACCGCCAGCTGACGGATGAGCAGCTTATCGAAGCCGGCGTGAAGCCCGACCTCATCCGCTACTCTGTAGGTATTGAAGCCGCTGAGGACATCATCGCTGACCTGCAGCAGGCCTTCGATGCCATCCAATAAACCTTAAGCACAATAATTAATCATTAAAAAAGCCGCAGCTGAACGCTGCGGCTTTTTTATGGTTACAAATAAAAGAAAGGCTGTATTAGCGATGCACTCTTGGCGTAACCCGCCTGCGCTCCCCATTCACCACCACAGTCACCGGGGAGGGATTCGGGGTGGTAGTAGTCAGGCTGTAGCGCGTCACCTTACCGTTACGCCACTCCATATCCACGGTGACATTACCGCGAGCACGGATACCACGCACATGCCCATTCGCCCAAGCGGCAGGAATGGCCGGCAGCAGCTCAATGACACCGGCATGGCTCTGAATAAGCATCTCGCTCATGCCGCCGGTCATACCAAAGGTACCATCCATCTGCATGGGCGGATGATTACCGAAGAGGTTATCCAGCACATTATAGCGGATATAGTGCTGCACCATATTATAAGCATTATCCGCATTACGGAAGCGAGCCCAGAGAGCCGTACGCCACGGCCAGGTCCAACTGCGACGATTATCGCTGGTGAGGCCGCGAAGCTCCAAGCTCCTCATGGCAGCGCGGGCGAACTCAGGGGTACGCTCCATACTGATGGAAGTACCGGGGAACACGCCTATGAGGTGAGACGTATGGCGCTGACCGCTCACCATATTCGGGCGGTCCACAATCCACTCCTGCAGATAACCATCACGGCCAATACGATTCCCCACCAAGCGGTCTCGCTTATCAGCCAGCTGAGCAGCCCACTCTGCATCCACCCCCAGAATGGAGGCAGCACGTACTGTGTTATCAAAAAGCTCCCAGATTAGCTGCTGATCATGGGCGCAGCCGTCTTCCAACGGGCCCCACTCGTGAGACCAGCCCATGGGACATACCAAGGCTCCCTCCGCAATTCCGGCAAGTTCAGGGTGGTCCTCCACGCGCAGCTCCCGCACGGGGCTATTCTCATTCTGGCGGGTCTGCAAGCCTCTACCCTGAGCGCCAACCTCCTTGAGTTCATCTTCCCAGAAGTGGCAAATAGTCTTCAGCATAGGATATGCTACATCACGCAGGTATGTCACATCCTGAGAATACAGGTAACGATCCCAGACATGAAGAGCATACCACGCATTAACAGGGGGATTCCACTTCACCCAGCCACCGGCCCCCCAAGGATTCTGGGAGATACGAGTGGTCCAACCGCGGACATTCTCACCGAACTGCCTGCGGGTAGTCTCGGAAAGAGGCTGCTCCATGGCACGAATGAAATCAATAAGCGGCTGGTGACACTCAGAAAGGTTTGCGACCTCAGCCCCCCAGTAACACATCTGGAGATTGATATTATTATGATAGTCGCAGGCCCAAGGAGCATGCACCTTATTATTCCAAATCCCCTGCAGAGTTACAGGCAAGTTTCCGGGCTGAGAGCCGGAGATAAGCACATAACGCCCGTAATTATAGATAAGCTCCTCCAAATCCGGGTCAGCCGTAGGCAGGCCTCGATCGTAGCGAGTACGGTATGAGGTAAGGCGCTGATCCGTAGGGGAATCAGCCAAAGGACCGTCAGTTTCACCGAAATCCACGCTCATACGATTGTAGAAAGAGGCAAAATCCCGGCGGTGATTCTCACGAATGGCGGCTACCCCCTTTTCCAGAGCAGCGCTAAGCACACGGCTGTTATGAACAGCGGGATCCTCACCGCACCAGTGGTCAGCATAGCTCATTTTGTAGTTGGTTGCCAGCGTCACATAAATCTCCACGGCATCTGCTCCGCTCACTTCAACGTACGGCAGGTGCGAGGGAGCGTACGCAGCAAACATGGCATCATTGCGGCCACCATAGGATACCTGCACCTCAGCCTGCGGGAGATGCAAGCGTGCAGAGCCGCCCCTCGTGCGAACATGCATACGCCCTTCAAACACCTCACCATTCGCAAGAGTACCACGCATGATGAGTGTATTATCTCCATCCTGACTGTACTGCACGTTATGATACGGCGCCAGAGCAATATTTGCTGTGAGTCCGCCCGGCCTATCTACCTTAGCCGTGTACACCATCACATCATCAGGGCGACTGACGAAGCAAGTTCGGGCATGCTTCACCCCTCCGGCCGTGAAAGTAGTCACAGCCTCTGCGCGTCGCAAATCCAGCGAACGCCTGTAGTTTTCCGTGGTACCGGAAAAATCGTATGCCACATAAAGATTAGCAAAAGGCTGATAGCTACCAAACTGATTATCACCAGATACGGGACCATACTGATAATTTCTACCATTTCCGGGAGAGTTCGCACCGCCGCTCCAAAGGCTTACTTCATTCAGCACAACACAGTCCAGATGGTCACCGCCATACACGGTACCACCCACACGACCGTTACCCACAGGGAGTGTCTGACTTTCCCACGTATCACGATTTGCTTTCCCAGGAAGGTTACCTGTATTATGCGGCACAGCAGTCCATGGCAACGGAGTGTTCGGCACCACTGCCGGCTGCCTATACCACAGGTGATCAGAAGATGACAAATCACCAGCGGCCAGCGCAGCACCAGCTGCAAGTGACAATCCTAGGTTTATATATACTTTCTTCATAAAAAACGATGAGTTAACAACAATATCAAAAAATTATGAGGGTAATATGAGCTCCACCCGCAGCGGCACTTCACCAAGCGTCAATACAGCTCCATCAGTCAACTGGAGCTGTGGGCAGTGGTAATCCACCCTCGTAGAGTTCACAAAAACACCATTCATGGAGTTTACGTCAGACACAACAAGCCCAAGATGATTGATTTCCAGACGAGCATGCATACGGGATACGCTTTCATCCTCCAGTGTAACTTCACACATGCGGGCATCTCTCCCGATGACAACACCGCCCTCTTTCACCAGACTGCTGAAAGGCACCTCACTCTCCCACGGAGAGCCATCACAGAGCATGCCGTATATGCGCAATACACCGCCTACTGGTATTTCAGCAGATGCTACCTCTCCACCTATAGCCCCACTGGCAAACGGCAAACCAGCACCAAGCTTCCATTTACGGCGCAAAGAATCATGGAGCGGCAGAGGCTGAAGCAAAACAGCCGGGCGATTAGCGGACAGAGCATTCGTAAGTTTACTTGGCTCACTATGAGGCAACACCTGCAACGGCCCCACCACCGCAGAGCCCACCATAGAAAAAACTCTGGTATCCGGCACCCCCGTTCGCTGCCTCGCTAGTACCCTTGTACGTGAGACATCCAGCGCAGCACGAGCAGAAGCCAGCTCCGCCTCAAGCTCCCGCACTCGGGACTCCTGAACAGCGACCTGCACCTCTAAACTTGCGGAAGAACCATCCATGTTTCACCATAGTCTAGCATATTTGACGCCATCCTGCAACCAAAAAAAACGCTTCTGAATTCAGAATCACATCCTTACCGTTGATTACAGCAGGATTTCCTGTCTCCGCTAGATTTAATGCACCTCAGGCTATCAGCAGATTTCTTCAAAAAATCCACCACCTAACAAACGCTCACCACGATCAGCATCCGGCGCATAAAGAGCACATACCTGCCCTAGGGCAAGAGCCCGCACAGGCTCATCAAAGCTCAGGCGGTATCGACCATCCCCCAGCGGAGTGCAAGTGGCATGCACGGCAGGCGCACGATAGCGGGGCTGAGCCATTACACGCTCGGGAAGAGCAGTCAACAGATTCGTAACAGAGCCAATAACAGCGCTGTGAGCATAAAGGCCGGGGGTATCCTCACCTTCATATCCCAGAATAAGGCGATTGCGTTTCAAGTCCTTCCCAACCACCACATAGGCAACCCCCTCACGTGGAGAAGCCACATGGTGACCTTTACGCTGCCCCATGGTAAATAGGTGCAAACCATCGTGCCGCCCAAGCTTGCGGCCCTTCAAATCCACAATATCACCGGGATTATCCGGCAGATAGTGGCGCAAGAAATCACTCATCTTCACCTGACCGATAAAGCAGATCCCCTGAGAATCCTTCTTCTCAGCATTCGGTAGCTGAAAACGGCGAGCCAGCTCACGCACTTGGGGTTTAGTCAACTCTCCCACCGGGAACACGGCGTGAGCCACCTGCTGCGGCTTCATTAGCGCAAGGAAATAAGATTGGTCTTTATTACGGTCCACGCCTCGCAGCACATAGCTACCTTCCCCTGGCACATCAAGCCGCTTAGCATAATGCCCGGTAGCCACTGAGGAGAACCCCTGCTCCAGTGCATAATCCAACAGCACGCCAAACTTCATTTCACGGTTACAAAGCACGTCCGGATTCGGGGTAAACCCCGCGCGATAACCTTCTATCAGGTAATTCACCACTCGGCTGCGGTACTGTTCAATGAGGTCCACCACGCGCAGCTCTATACCAAGCTTGCGGCAGACTCCGAGAGCATCCTCAATATCACGCTCCCACGGGCACTCACCGGGGATATTCTCCTCATTCACCCAGTTCTTCATGTATGCCGCCACGACTTCGTGCCCCTGCTCCACCAGCAGAGCTGCCGCAGCTGCGCTGTCCACGCCTCCACTCAGTGCCACTAAAATCTTAGCCATGATATATCAGAATCAGATTAGGATGTGTGATAAGTTATCTACTCCCGCCCGGCCGGAATAGGCTGCATCTCTTGCAGCACGCAAGGGGGAAGCTGTCGCGGCTCCAAGATACCGTCCTCCACCATGCAGTCCGTGAACATCAGCAGTGCTGCGTTCACCACACGGGAGTGGTCCGTACCATTCTCCGCGCAGATTCGCTCTATCTCCTCAAACTCAGGCTGAGGACAGCGGAATATGTACATTTTCTTGGACATGCGCGTGATGGTAGCAAATTCGCCCTTCCTTTTCAAGTCCAATATCCACATACCCGCCCGAGATAGCACCTCATACGTCGCATTCTCTTCCACCGCCCGGCTCCGAGCAAGGGGCTGGCTTTATTCTCCACAACGCGAAAAGTTCTCAACTAAAGGACAATGCAAAGTTCTTATACTTTACGTTTCGCCCATCACTAATTGCAAATAACGCTTGACATTAGTGCTGTAATCCATTAAGCTGCCGCCCATGTTCGTAGATCATATTCGTATATTTGCCAAAGCAGGCAAGGGCGGAAACGGCTTGGCCAGTTTCCGACGCGAGAAGTTTGTACCGCGCGGCGGCCCTGATGGCGGCGACGGCGGTGACGGCGGCAGCGTCATCCTTGAAGTAAGCACAGGCACGAATGACCTGCGCAATTATTTCTATGACCCCAAGCTTGTCGCGACGGATGGCATGCCCGGAATGCACGCCCGCAAGCATGGTAAGGACGGCCGTACCGTCATCGGCAAAGTGCCGCCCGGCACTATCGTGTACCGCACTAACGCCGCCACCATGCAGGAAGCCACTTGGCTGGAGCGTGAGGGTGACGGCATTGAGTTCGAGCAGATAGCGGACCTTACGGAACCCGGCGAGCGTTTCGTGCTCTGCCAAGGTGGTAAGGGTGGCCGTGGCAACTGGCACTTCCGCACCGCCACGGACCAGGCTCCCCTTAAGTTTGAATACGGCACGGAGGCTGAGAGCGGCGTATTCTTCTTTGAGCTGCGCCGCATCGCTGATGCCGGTCTTGTGGGCTACCCGAATGCCGGCAAGAGCACACTGCTGGGCGCCATCTCCCGCGCTACCCCCAAGGTAGCCAGTTACCCCTTCACCACGCTGCAGCCGATTGTGGGTGTGGTGGAGTTCGAGGATTATTCCCGCTGCATTGTGGCTGATATTCCGGGCATCATTGAAGGCGCGTCCGAGAACCGCGGTCTGGGCCACGAGTTCCTGCGGCACATCATGCGCTGCCATGTGCTGCTCTTTGTGGTGGACATGACCGGCTTGGAGCATGACCCCGTGGAGGCTATTCAGACACTGCGCAAGGAAGTCAAGCTGTACTCTGATGAGCTTGCTGAGCGCCGATGGATTATTCTGGCTAACAAGATGGATGACCCCACCGCTGTGGAAAATCTGGAAATATTGCGCCAGCGCTTCCCCAAGATTGAGATTCTGCCTATCTCCGCCGCTATGGGTGATGGCATTCCCGCATTCAAAGCTCGCCTGAAAACCCTGCTTGCGGAGTAAAAATGAAAGTCGCGCTTCTCAGCGACATTCATGCCAACCTCGAAGCCTTGCAAGCTGTGCTGTCAGATGCAGCACAGCTGCACGCTACGCACTACGCCGGGCTGGGTGATGTCATCGGTTTCAACGGGGACCCTGCCGCCTGCATGCAGACGGTAATGCCGTTGTTCAGTGTGGCCGTACGCGGCAACCACGAACAAGCACTGCTACAGCGAGGACTCTTCGGAGTACCGCTGTATACTGCCATGATGGACCGCACAGCTGCCATGCTCGGCACCGAGCTGACGAACCTCGTACGCCCTCTTCCCCGCAAAGCTTCCTGGCATGGGCTCACTTTAGTGCACGCATCCCCTGCCCCCGGCGAGGAATGGCAGCGCATCTCCACAGTACCGGAAGCCCGCACAGCTTTCACCCAGTTCGAGGGGCAGCTTTGTTTCTACGGGCACACCCACCGCCCGGCTATTTTCTGCGAGCGCGAGGGCAAGGTCAGCATCATTCCCGTAGCCTATGATGAAAGCGGCACCTTCTCCCTGCGGCTGGAGGCTGAATGCCGTTACCTCATCAATCCCGGCTCCGTCGGCCAGCCCAGAGACCTGAACTACCGCGCCGCCTACGGCCTGTATGATGAGGAAACAGCCACCCTCACCCTGCGTAGAGTGGATTATGATGCAAAGGCCGCTGCAGAGAAAATCTCACGCACCGGCCTCCCGGAAAGCTTCTGCACCGCCCTACTGCGAGGCCAGTCGCCTACGGGTGACTAGTGGAAAATTGAGTGCATTCCAACACACGAACCGGTAAAACTATACGCACAAGCAGAACGAGTTAATGGGCATTTTATCTGCTCATTTATCACTCGTTGCACCAGTTCTAAATAACTTATCTTTCATCTTTTCTAGCCAAACTTTAGACATGAAGATACGGGCCTTAATAAAGCGTTTAAGGCGAGCAAAAAAGCGTCTATCCTTATACCCCCTATCTCTCATATTCCAAATAGGATAGGCGTCCATCTTCGTATAGTCTGCGGAATCTGTCTCACCAGACGGAAGAGGTATACCACCTCTCAGTTTATACAACAAAGAAAAGATACTCTGATCGTGACTATTTTCAAGAAATCCGGGTAAGTTCGGCGATTTAGAAGGAGTATCATCAATTAGAGAAAATTGCTCATACATAATCCGCTTCCACTCCCTTACGAGCTCCACAGCGCTAGAAACCTTTCGTAGTAAAATCTGAGTTGCCGCTACCTGCTGACAATCCGTCACATCTTTTCTATCCCGACAATTAAAATATTCAAAAACATCGCCTTTCATCCACTTCTTTTCCGTCACTTCCGTATATCCACAATGCGCATAAAAAGCTTTTACACCCAGCGGGTCAGCATTTAATTCATCCACATAAAATTGCAACCGCTCAACACCTTTAGGATTAAGATGACATCCCGCATCACAATACAGCAGCACAGCATTTTCAGGCCTATTCTCCAATAAACGAAGAATTATTACGGTTTCCAACACCAATAACCATATCCACGCACGCCAATTTTCATAACATGCTGCCATTTGTGACAAAACTCCGGAACTAGAGCATCCTCATTCATCACATGAATTTCATCAAAGAAGTTCAGGTCTCAGCCTGCTTGGCGATTCTCTGTGTTGCAGCATACATTCGAGAATCAGCAAAGCTAATAAAACATTTCCTCTACTACCCAACCTCTGACATATCAATTATTTATAAAAAACCCTGTGATACAAATTGATAACTCCAGTCTTCATAGTTTCTGGACTGAGCAGCTCCCTGCATCGTTCTCTGTTAAAAGCTCCCATTCGAAGCGCAACATCTGCAGAAGAAGTCATCGTCAACACGGCATCAATCATAGCATTGACGTCTCCAGGAGCTATAATAAAACCAGACTCGCCTTGGTCAATGTACTGCTTGCCACCACATTCCGTTGTCACGACTGCCGGCAATCCAACAACTCGGGCCTCCTTCACAATATTAGGAGATGAATCTGCCAGACTGGGGTGAGCCAAACACCACACCTTACTCAAATACTCCGTCATTTCGTCTCTGGAAAGACGGCCTAAAGGAACTACATTAGGCGGCAACGAATCAATTGCCCCCGGTGACACACCAGCAAGATATAAAGTAACATGAGCAAGTTTCGGCGAGGCAAATGCCTTGACAACCGTAGGTATGTCCTTAACCGGCGTATGGGTACCAGCACAGAGACAGGTTGGTGTTTCTGTCAGATTTCGAGATAAGTCGAAGAATCTCCTTTCAGGCGCGTACTCCCAAAGTGTCACATCTGCATCCGGCGCCAATTCCAACACACGGTCTCTCGCCCATGACGACTCTGTTGTAATATAGTCAACAGCTCTCAATACTCCTTTTTCATACCATCGCTGCTTCCTTTCAAATGGAGATATAGTAGCCCTCTGACCATATGCCGTCAGAAGCCCTTGCACAGACATGATAGATGTTCCCGAAAAATCCTTTGCCACCAAACCATAAAACCGCTCAGTTCCCCAAGCATGTAAAATGTCAGGCTTAATCTTACGTACACACCGAGCCACTTTTATACGATTGTATGCGTACGCCGTATACAACCCCACAGTTAAACCGGTACACGAAAGAAGGTGAAAGGTCTGTTTTCCCACTCGAAACTCTTCATCTTTTTCGACCAGCTTATCTGCTACAATCCAATGAATTTCAAAATCATCCACCTCCTCCAGCAGCTCATAAAGATTGTACAACCACCCAGCATAAAAACACTTTTTCATGGCATAGCGGCTACACACCTTACCGATGGGAAAATCCCCCACAATCGCAATTTTTAATTTCTGACTCATAATTTAGCGCGCTTGCTTAGACGCTCACGAGGTCAACTTACCCCCTAATTCTTAGGCATACCCCACACGTACAAACCCGTTATATCATTTTATAAGGTCCGATGCAATCATTTTTTGAACAGAAATAGGGGGCATAGCGCGTGTGATGGACGGCAACAAATCTCGCAATTTCTCAGCCAAGAATAGCGACATCTGAAATGCTCTCAAAGTTCTTTTTAGGGGGCAAGACGGAATAAATATGGAAATTAAATAATAAGAAACTTATGTTCCTTCAGAACTACAGGAAGAAATTGGCTATTTGATTACATCTCATCAGGCTGTTTTTATAATCTTCATCCGATGCTTTTGTCAAATATGTTCGCTTATGATTAAGGGAGTGTTTTCCCCTTATAGCTAAAGGAGGCGGAATCCGTAGATTCCGCCTCCTTATGATTAGATCTTATCTGAATCAGACTCTTTAGTTCTGCTCTTCAGCAGCGGGAGCCTCAGTGGTACCGGTACCCACGGTGGTGGTGGGAGCCACGGGGGCGGTAAGCTGGGGCAGGTCGATAATCTCGATGAGGGCCATGGGAGCGCTGTCAGTCATGCGCTGACCGAGCTTCACGATGCGGCAGTAACCGCCCTGACGGTCCTTGGTAGCCTCTGCAACCACGCTGAAAAGCTTGGTAACAACCTTGGGCTGGGGCAGAGTGGCCAGAGCCTGACGGCGGGCGTGCAGGGTGCCGGTCTTGCCGAGAGTGATGAGCTTCTCCACATAGGGACGAAGAGCCTTAGCCTTAGCCAGAGTGGTGGTGATGCGGCCGTGGGAGATGAGGCTGCAAGCCTGGTTAGCAAGCAGAGCCTTACGATGGGAGGCCGTGCGCTGCAGCTTGGCCTTTTTGACGCCGTGTCTCATAATATTATAATGTGTATGTTAGTAATGAAGGTTTATATAGGAAGGAGGGAGCTTTACTCGTCGAAATCGTCCTCGTCCTCATCATCAAAGCCGTAAGCCTCGATGTTGTGGGAGATGAGAGCCTGCAGGTCCGTAGCACGGGGCTCATCAGCGTCACGCAGGCGGGGGCTGCTGCCGGGAGCGGAAAGAAGCTTGGAATCAAACTGCATGCCCAAGGACAGACCGTGCTGTACGAGTTTCTCCTTAATTTCGTTGAGGGACTTCTTACCGAAGTTGCGGTACTTGAGCATTTCGGCCTCGGTCTTCATGGCGAGCTGACCCACGGTGGTGATGTTAGCGTTGTTAAGGCAGTTAGCAGCACGCACAGAGAGCTCGATTTCGTTCACGCTCATGTTCAGAAGCTTGCGGAGCTGAGCGGTGTTGGCATCGCCATCGCCACCGGAAGCGCGGTCGAAGGATACGCGGCGGCTGTCGCTCTCCACGAACACGTCAAGGTGATGACGCATGATGCTGGCGGCCTGAAGCATAGCATCGTTCGGGCTTACACGACCGTCCGTCCAGACGTCCAGCACGAGCTTGTCGAACTCAGTCATCTGACCCACGCGGGCGTTATCCACTGCGTACTTCACGCGGGTAACGGGGGAGAAGATGGAGTCAATCGGAATGACGCCGATAGCGCGGTCCTTATCGTTGTTATCCTCAGCGGTGTAGAAGCCACGGCCCACATTCACCTCGAAGTCGCAGTCAAAGATGGTGCTCTGATCCAGGTGGCAGATTACCTGATCCTTGTTAACGACGGAATAGATGTGGTCCTCCTGAATGTCACCGGCGGTTACAACGCCCTGCTTGGTCACGCGAAGGGACAGAGTGCGGGGCTCCTTGCCGTGGTGAGCAAACTTAATCTTCTTCAGGTTAAGGATAATTTCAGTCACATCCTCCACCACGCCGGGCAGAGAGGTGAACTCGTGCTGAGCACCGGCGATACGCACGCTGGTGATGGCGGCACCCTCAAGGGAGCTGAGCAGCACACGACGCAGGGAGTTACCCAGCGTGTGACCGAAACCCGTCTCGATGGGCTCGGCAATGAAAGTAACGTGATTGGGGTCCTCCGGATCCTCAATGCGCTTGAGTGTGTTCGGAATCTCGAAATGGGCCAACTCAATGACCTCCTGCTCGTTGTTCAGATCGTCTGACATATTGTATTTATGGTGTGACCGGGTTTCCCTCCATGCGAGCCAACTTCCGTGGAAATGGAGGACCAACGGTCGGTTTTGTGCAGCTCGCGGGGCGAAGAATACACGTAATTCTCTGAATTTGCAAGCCTTTTTTACATAAAATGTCGCATTTTGTTCCATTTTTACATTATATCGGCGTTTTTTGTTGTATTTTTCTGAATTAATAAAAACTTCTCTTGCGCGCGCACGCCATGTATGTTATGATGATGAGCATGAAAAGCATCATTTCTACAGGAGACGCGCACGTTCAGAGCATTAGGCAAGAGTGGTACGGGCAGCCGGTTGAGCCGCCGTACGAATACAGCTTCAAGCTGACTGCGGAGGGCTTGGAGTTCAGCGCTGCCCGGAAAGCACCTGCACTGGTGCACCCGGAAGGCAAATGCGGAGTCTTTCAGGCAGAGCTGTGGCGCTATGATGCGGCGGAGTTTTTTATCACAACACCAGGAGGAGAGCGCTACATGGAGTTCAATCTCAGCCCGAACGGCGCTTGGTGGGCCGCCGTTTTCTGTGCACCGCGCTGCATCGCCCCCGGATTTGAAAACTGGGAGCCGATGGGCATTCAGGCTACTGGCAGCTCTTCGGCTGACGGCTGGAGCTGCAGTGCCATCATCCCCGCAGCGGTTCTGGAAGAAGTGGGCATCAGCCCGGCTGATTGCAAACTCACGGCAGCAGCCATTCTGAAATCACCGGACCAGGTGTTCCTCACCACCGCCCTGCCCTGTGACACCCAGCCGGACTTCCACCGCCCGGACCTCTGGGAGCAGGCCATCATCGCTCACTAAAACATTTCACTAAAAGAGATAAAGAAAGAACGGCGCCGGTTGGAGCACCCGCTCCTCCGGCGCCGTTCAGGCGTACGTTTTAACTAACTATTATGAAATGCAAACCGGAGTCACTCGGGTGACTTCACTTCACCGGGTAGTTGGTGCGTGTGTTTGCAATAGATACGCCTCCATTTTACGTTTTCTTTCATAAAAAATAAAAAAAATGCAAAAAAAGCTAATTCGGGGCTTGAATTTGACAAGATGAATGATATACTGTATTCACGTATGCATGGTGATTTAGAAAAACTCGTGAAAGCCGGTAAGATTCCGGCCGATTTCGCAGCCAGGCTGGATAAGTTCTCCCCTGCCAATTACGTGATGCACCCGGAATGGGGCGTCGGCAAGGTGGAGGCTTGGTCTCTTGCCAAGCAGCGCGTCAAGATTAATTTCGAGAAAAATCCCAATTACGTGATGGGCCTGAAGCTGGCATTCAATCAGCTTACGCCGGTGCCTGCCGGCCACTTCCTCGTCACGTGTTTTGAAGACCCCGCCGGTTGCAAGGCCAAGGCTGAGGGCAAGGAAACGATTCTGGAGTTCATCGCTTTCGTACTGGAGCACAACTACTCCCTGCGCGAAGGTGTGGAAGAAGTACTGGAAATGCAGCCTGATGATTTGGAGAAATACCTCAGCGGGCGCGTCATTGCTGAAGAAAACTGGAAGACCTGGTGGGAGAAAGCCCGCGCTGCCATGCGTGACGATCCCCGCTTCCGCCTGCCCACCCGCCGCGGTGAGGCTATCGTGACCCGTGAGGCCGCCAGTGCTGCTGCTGCCCTTTTGGCAGACTACAATGATGCCACCACGCTGGAAAGCTGCGTGCGCATTCTGGATCAGGCACGCCTTGAGGCCCTGAACGGAGAGTACGAGATTGCCGCCAAGCTGGTGAAGGCCATGGAGGACGACATTGAGCGCGACCGCACTGAGCCGCAGCATGTTCTGGAGCTCATCATCATCCGTGATGACATTCTGGAAGGCACACATGGCAAGGATGAAGCCAAGCAGGCTGAGTTTGATGCTGCACTGACCGCAGCCGGCGTAGAGAAGCTGACCACTCTGGCTGACAAGCTTCAGACCATTCCCTCCGAAGAACTGGTAAACTACATCGGCGAGCTCTCTGTGGCACGTCAGAATGCCGTATACACGGCTCTGCCTGAGGCTTATCCTGAAAACTGGCTGGCCTACACCACCAACATCTTCCTGTTCGGTGGTCCCAAGGTAACAGCTGCCGCGGCTGACTTCATTATCTCCAAGGGCGCCAAGGAGCAGCTCTTCTCTGATATCATGAACGGCATCTCCCGCCAGAACCTCAGCCCGGATGTGCTCATTTGGGTGTGCAAGGAGCGTAACGGCATGGCTAAGGAGCTGGTGGACAAGACCAAGATGTCTCTGGGTGCTGCCATTATTGCCACCATCGAGAAGGACAGCGCTGACGGCGGTCCCAACAAGGCTCTTCGCCTGCGCAACCTGCTGATGGATGACAAGGATCTTGCTCCTGATTTGGTAACCGGTATTACTGAGCTGGAGGCCCGTCCCTTTGCCAAGTCCCTGTATGATTCTTCCGTACTGCCGGATTTGGACCGCAATCTCCTGCTGGCCAACATGATGAAGGTACATCCCTCTTTGCAGGAGGTAGTTCTCTCCCGCGTACAGGTGAAGGAGAAGCAGAATCTGTACGTATCCCTGCGTTCCTTCGCTGCTCGTAAAGCTGAGTACGAGGATATCGTCAATGTACGCATTCCCAAGAATAAGCATGACTTGGAAATCACCCGCGCTGAAGGTGACCTTCGTGAGAACGGCGGTTATCAGGACGCCAAGGCCACGCGCCAGGTGCTCATGCGCCGTTCTGAGGAGCTCTCCCGCCTGCTCTCACAAGCCGAGCCCACAGACTTCTCCAATGCCACCTGCGAGCAGACCGGCATGGGTACTCAGGTACACTTCGAGACAGACAAGGGCCAGAAGGTGGTGTACACCATTCTGGGCGCTTGGGACTCCGAGCCCGAGAAGAACGTGGTTCCCTACACCTCCAAGCTTGGTGCCAAGCTCATCGGCTACAAGGTGGGTGACAGCCTGCGCCTGCCCCTTGAGCTGGGTGGCGAGCAGGTCAAGATGACGATTAAGTCCATCGTACCCGCTCCCAAGGAGCTCATCTTCCCTGATGGTGAGGCCTGATAAAGCCACACAACGCTTTTAAGACAAAACCGCTGCACGTTCCGACGTGCAGCGGTTTTTTGCATTAAATATATAGAAAAAACTCAGAACTGAGCACACAGCGGGCATGCTTCCACCAGGTGCCCGGGAGCAACTTCCACCATGGGAGGGCGCTTCTTTAACGTATCCCCCGTGCGCGCCAAACGCTGGCAAAAGCGACAACCGGGCACGTAGTCACGAATGGCGGCCACCTGACCGGGAATGGTGGGCAGATGGCTCTTTCTGGGGTATTCTAGGCGCGGCATGGAGGCGAGCAAGGCCTTGGTATAGGCATGCCGAGGATTAGCAAAGAGCTCTTTCACCCCGGCACTTTCCACCACACGGCCGGCATACATCACCACTACCCGGTCACAGTTCTGCGCAATCACCCCCAAATCATGTGTAATAAGCACGGCTGAAGAGCCCATTTTTTCACGCAGTTCACGGATAAGGGCAAGAATCTGCTGCTGGACGGTGACATCCAGCGCAGTAGTCGGCTCATCAGCAATGATGAGCTCAGGACGACAAGCCAGAGCGATAGCAATCACTACACGCTGGCGCATACCCCCGGAGAGAGAGCCGGGAAACTCTTTCACGCGCGATTCTGGATCCGGAATACGCACAAAGTGCAGCATATTGATAGCCTCCAGCCAAGCGGCATCACGTGACATACCGCGGTGCAGCATAAGAGTTTCCGCTATCTGGTCACCTACGCGGTGCACCGGATTAAGAGCGCTCATAGGCTCCTGAAAAATAAAGCCGATTCTGCCGCCACGCACCTCATTAAGCCTGCGGGGCTTCATTCGCAGTATATCTTCACCATCAAAAAGCACCTTTCCGCCCAGAATATGGCTGTGCGGTTTTGGCAGCAGGCGTAACAGGCTCATCGCCGTCACACTCTTACCGCAACCGCTCTCGCCCACAATGCCCACACACTGCCCGCGCGGCACATTAAAGCTCACATCATCCACCGCTTGCAACAGACCAACCTCTGAATCAAAGGCCGTAGTGAGATGGTGAACTTGCAGCAGATTTTCGTCAGACATAATATAAATGCGGGGCTTTAATGTTCAGCAGGAAGCGGCACGTCTATCTCCTGCTCAGGGAAACTTTCATTTGCAGTTCGGGCGCGCATCGTGCGCGCACGCTCTTCTTCATCTATCCAGTACAGATGGCTATCCAGCGGGTCCGCATAGCGGGGAGGACAGAAGTTACAATCCGAAGTCTGCGGCCATTTCAGCCAGCGCCACTGAGCAAAACGCGAGTATGCGGCAGTCCATCCCGGTACCCAGCAAGCCTCGTCATGAATAAGCTGCTGCACACGATGATGAGCCGCGACAGCCTCCTCCTCCGTGCGTGCAGTTTGGCAGGCTAGAATGGCTTCATCCATCTCGGGCGAGGCCGTGGCTGTTACGTTCGCGCTGCCTTTCATCGGTGTACCATCCGGCGTGTAAGCGTACTGGGAAAGGAAGTAGAGCGAGGGGTCTGGAATGATGGGAGAGAAGCTTCCTGAGAAAATACCGGCGGTATAGTTTTTCTCTCGCACCTTGCTAAAGAACACGGTGTCATCCATCTGCTCAAAGCGAAGGTCTAGACCACAGGCAGCAGCGTCCTCACGAAGCAGGTTCATACAGTTGGCATACACGGGGTCTACGCGAGAACTGACGACAACCTGCAGGCGTGTGCCATCCGGGCGGCAGAGGATGCGGTCCTCACCTTCTATCGTATACCCGGCACGGGCAAAATACTCACGAGCGAGCTCCGGGGAATACGGCCTAGCCGTAATATCCGGATTCGTAAAGCGGCCAAAGCCGGTGAAGTATGAGCCCATGCGGTCATAATCACCACGGAACACAGTATTGATAACCTCCTGAATATTCAGCGCATGATGCATGCCCAAGCGGACGTTGATGTCATTGAAAGGCGGTCGGGAGCAGTTCAAATATATCCCTAGGCTGTTACGAGGCCAAATATTATTGAAATGAACTCGCTGAATATAGCCGTTATGCACAGGCTGCACTTCCAGCCCCTCATACCAGAAATCAGCCTCACGGGCATTAAAAACATCCAGCTGCCCCACGCGGAATAACTCTCGGGCCTTAGACGTCTCAGCAATGAAGGAGTAGACGATTCGGTCCACATTACAGCTGTAACGTGTGTAGCGGCGATTGTATCCCCACCAGTCAGGCACTCTCTCCATGGTAATCTGGCGGCCCATGATTAGGCCATCAGTCGCCACGCGGTAAGCACCAGTAGTAGGAGCGGGGCGCCACAGGTAACGAGATGGATAATCCGGGCCGAACTCAGCATAAAAGCGGGTACAACTGGCCGGAATCGAGGCGTAATAAGGAGCCGACGGCATGGGCTCCTGCAAGGTAACAGCAATGGCTTCATTGCCATATATGGTTATACGGGAAAAACGGCTCAGGTAATAATTTGCAAAGAATGGTTCTGCTGCGTAATCTGAGGTTCGGACGAAAAGTGATGTAATGAAATCACGGGAAGTCAGAGGTGCACCATTGGAGAAACGCACGCTTTCATCCAGCATGAAATACACGGTACGTCCGTCCTCAGAAACAGCCCACTTCTTCGCGATGCCGGGTATCAAACGCCCAGTACCAGGATGAATACGAACGAGCGGAATATCAAAATCATCATAGATATACCGGCGTGTGGAATTATTACTGTTCGGCCCAAAAAGGCAAAGAGTACCGGGAAATGAACGCTGCAGGGAACGGCGCAGCACACCGCCCTTACGAGCCTCCGGGCTGCCGAGCTCGGGTTCATTCTGTCCATCTTGCCATTCAAGCCCACGGGGAATATCCTGCACCTCTCTATACACGAGATAATCACCCAAGCGACGGCGCTCACCGAGAGAAACAGCCGTACGCAAAGCAGAGCGAGTGCTGATAGTAGCACTGCCGGCCTCGCGGGTGCCAGGACAAGCACCGAGGCGGCGTGCGAAAGCATTCACACACTCTTCCCTGCGCCCCTCCAGCGCCTGCTGTACATGAGCAGCATTACGCCTGTTCCAGCGCTCAGTAAAGCCCTGAAAGCCCTTAGGCATCGTCCAAAGGCGAGCATAGGTCGGCACATCCTCTCCGGCCGTGAAAGCATCCGGCATGGTGTAATCCGGCGGAGGCGTCCAAGCGGGGCCATCTGCAGCCCCATCACCATCACAGCTGCTGCTGCACAGCAGGGTAGTCACCCCCAAACCGGCGAGAAGCAACCATCGGTTCACACAACGAAAAAATCTGGCATCAGGCGTCTTCATTCGTAATAGGTGTGGCGGCGCGGATCTACGGATTCTCTCACGGCCTCCCCCACAAATGTGACGAGAACCAACACGATGACCAGCGAGAAGAAAGCAGAAGATACCACCCAGGGGCAAGACAATTTGGAAAGACCATCATTCAGCAGGCGTCCCCAACTGGCATACGTGTCAGGAAGGCCAAATCCCATATAATCCAGGGAGGCGAGAGAAAGCACCACCGCTGCCAGACTGAAAGGCAGCAAGGTGACAATGATTCCGGTGAGATTCGGCAGGATATGGCGGATGAGGATATGGCAGGGGCCAGCACCCATTACACGTGCAGCAGCCACATAATCACGTGTTTTCTCCTTCATGGTGGCAGTTCGCACCAAATAGGTGATATGAATCCATCCGAACGCGGCCAGAAGACTTAATATAAGGAACATACCGCGCAACTCATGCGGCACAAAGTCAGCCAAAACCATCACAACAAACAGGAAGGGCAACTGAGAAAACACCTCAATAACGCGCTGAGTAAGCAAATCTGTTGCTCCGCCAAAATACCCCATCAGCATTCCGAGCGTCAAGCCGATAACATAAATGGCAGGTATGTAAAAAAGTGCCGCTTTTATGTTTACCTGCAAGCCGCCGTACAAATAAGCCGCGATATCAGCCCCCTGACTGTTGGTACCCAGCAGGTGCCCACCTGTAAGCGGAGGCGCAGGATGATAATACACGCGGCATACTTCATCCGGGCTGGTCAGCGCGAGGAAATCCTGCTGATTGCCTTCACCCCAGTAATAACTCTCAGCCACCTCACCCGCACGATACGTGGCGGTAAACACTTCGCGGCCGTCCTCAGTCCACCCCTGAGCGTGGCCATCAGGCACACCTTGGCGGAAACGCATTCTCAAATGTGTACGCCCATTCGGATACAAGCGGCAGGCTTGGCCATTATATAGATTCTCACCATCCTGAGTATACACACGGCCACCGTTCATAGGAAGGCGCTCCGTGGGAAAAGGCACAACGTCCATCGTGGCATCATACGGAATAAGCGGCATGATGACGACGGAGGGCATGCCAGGCTTACCGCACTCCTCCTTCAGCTTGCGATAATCAGCTTCTGCCAGGGCCTCATTACCGGTAAGCCCGAAATCCGCACCGGTATAAATATCACGGCTGAAAGCAGGCAGATAAATAGAGTCCTCATGGAGCACAAGCAAGGCACGCTTGCCCACCACACTCTGGTCCAGCGCGGCCAGCAGCATGAGTAGCATGAGCAGCATCAGAGACCAGTACCCACGTTTAAATCTGCGAAACTTAGCCCAGCGGCGAGCTATTGCAGGCGCAACCCGCATGCTACCATAGCGGCGCAGCAAGAGGTAAAGCCCAGCCCCGGCTACCATCAGCATGCTTACCCAGCCAAACCAGTGAAAGCGCCCATTTACCTCCAGTAGCGGCATCCAATCACCGGGAGCCGAGAGCAGATTCATCTCACGGCTCACGGTAAAGGGCCATGAAATGGTGGGTATCAACCACCCGCACAGCTCCGCCACACAGCCAAGCCCGGCTGCCAATATGAGCAACAAACCTATGATATTCTTGCGGTTCATCAGTCGAAACGGATGCGAGGATCTATGAAAGCTACCAGAATGTCAGATAGCAGGTTTCCCACTACGATTAAAACAGAGTTCAGCAGCAGCGTTCCCATGATAAGTGAATAATCCTTATCCATAAGCGCTTGGAAACTCAGCATACCAAAGCCCTGAATATCAAATACCCGCTCAATGAGGAGAGAGCCGGCCACCACACCGCAGAGCGTAGTCCCTAATGTGGAGGCCAGCGGAATAATGGAATTGCGGAATGCATGCCGCCACACGGCACGACGGAACGGCACCCCCTTAGCCACGGCTGTGCGCACATAATCTGCTGAGATATGCCCCATGAGATTATTCTTCATCATCATGGTAATCATGGCGAAGGAAGATACCACGTAACAGCTTAGAGGAAGTACGGTATGGCTGGCCAAATCCTTAATCTTATCACCCCAGCTCATCGTTGCAAAATCCGGGCTTGTGAGTCCATACAAGGGGAACCACTCCAAGCGTGCCCCCAAATACACCAAAAGTACGGCACCCAGCGCGAACCCCGGCACTGCGTAGCCCACAAAAATGAAAAGACTGGACACGCCATCAAAAATCCCATTATGATTCAACGCCTTACACACTCCCAACGGAATACTCACGAGATAGGCAATCAACACACCCAATATCCCCAGATAAAGGGATACCGGCAAGCGTTCCAGCATCATATCCGCCACGGGCTCATTATACTTGTATGAGCGGCCGAGACAGCCCTGCAGCAAGCCATCATAAGCCTTTCTATACGCCACAACCCTCCAGCGAGAACAGCCGGGACTCTTTGCAATCTCACTAATAGCGGCTGAATCAGTCACACCAAGGCGCCGGGCGCGACGCTCCGCGCGGCGCATGGGGTCTTCCAAGCGTATACGCCACCCTTCCTCAGTAAACCAGGGCTCAGGAGTATAGTTTACAGTATTTCCTTCCCTGTGCACTTCAATAACAGACGAGTTCCCGCTCAATGAAGTCACGATAAGCTCAGCCATATCATCATCACCAAACTCAGCCTTAGCAATTTCCACCTCGCGGCGGCGAATACCTAACCACTGCAAGTAGGCCAACCACACGGGTTCCTGAAGGTTAAAAATTTCCTCAAGGCGTTCAATATCCGGCTCACTAACCATGGCACAACTGGAACCGGAAGAATGCTCTCCACATAAAGCTCCGATAGCCTGCTCCTGAAGGATTCTATCCACAGGACCACCGGGTACCATGCGAGTAAGGCAGAACACCACGAAAGTGATGCCTATCAAAGTGACGGGCATCAAAAGCAGGCGCCTGATAACATATTTACGCATGTACGGGGGCATTTTACCACATTTCCCCGCAGCGCCGCAAGCTATTAGTGTGGAAGTTCTATGTACAGAACACTTTTTTTTGGCATTTATGTCTTATGCCATATCTTCATCCGGCTCAATCGCATCTTCCGCACCTTCAGCGAACAGCTCGTACGCAATGGAATCCATAATTTCCACCTCAGCAAACTCGCCTACAGGTAACATGGGGTCCACGTGTATCGTGCCATCCACATCCGGTGCATCCCACGGACCGCGAGCCAGTCCAGGCTCATCCACGAGTACACGTATAGTCTGGCCCACACTGCTCTGGCCAATTTCATCTGCTATACCGGCCATTATCATGGAAAGCTCATTTGCACGGCGCTTGCGGGTGGCATGGTGCACCTGACCCTTCATTTTCGCAGCCAGTGAGCCTTCCTCTCGGGAATAAGGGAAGACACCGGCACGCTCGAAGCGGAACTCTCGGATAAAATCACGCAGCTCAGCATGGTCCTCCTCCGTTTCACCCGGCAGACCGCTGATAAAAGTGGTACGCAGACCAATTCCGGGCACAGCTGCACGCAAATCTCGAATCAGAGTGCGGATGTAATCACCATCCGTCTTTCGGCGCTGCTCGTCAAGAATATGGTCTGATATGTGCTGCAGGGGAATATCCACATACTTCACCACCTTCTCGCAAGTTGCAAAAACATCTATCAGCTCGCGGCTCCAGTGCGCAGGGTGAGTGTAAAGCACACGCACCCAGAAATCCCCGGGAATCGCATTAATCTCCCGCAGCAGCGAGGCCAAAGACTCACCACGAGAAGAATCCACGCCGCTTGTTTTCTCAGCGCGCTTTTCCCATTTATCCATGCCGTAGTAGGTGGTATCCTGAGCGATGAGATTCACCTCCTTCACCCCCTGCTCCACCAAAGCACGAACTTCCCTGAGAATATTAGCCTGAGGACGGCTGCGGTGCCCACCGCGGATGCGAGGAATCACGCAATAAGCGCATGCGTGATTGCAGCCCTCAGCTATTTTTACATAGGCCGTGTGACGGGATGTAAGGCGGTAGCGGGTATCACCAAAATCAGGCACGAGCGTAGAAACCTTCGTAGTATATACCTTCTCAGCCGTCCCGGCCAAACAGGCCTCAGCAATTTCTGCCACCTCGCACACCTTATCCACGCCGATAAAGCAATCCACCTCCGGCATCAGCTTAACGAGATCATGAGCATAGCGCTGGGAAAGACAGCCTGCCACCATGATTCGCTGGTCAGCAGGTGCCTCCCCGGCCTCACGGGCTCGCACTGCTGCAAATATCGTATCAATAGCCTCCTGCTTGGCAGGATCAATAAAAGCGCAGGTATTAACGATGAGCAGAGCAGCATTCTCGGGCTCTGTCTTTTCATAACCGGCAGTCAAAAGGCGATCTGCCATCACCTCAGAGTCCACCAAATTTTTCGCACAACCGAGAGAAACTATTGCAAACTTAACGGCCATGCGCTCAGACTATCATATTTCAGCCATTTGTCAATTCTGATTTCGCACGAGCCCATGCTGCTAGACGCTCACGGAAAGCCTCAATCTCAGGCCCTAGATATATATCTTCCCTGCCATTTAATAGCGTGGTGAAGTTAAAATCATACCCATACACCTTGTGAGGGCGGGCTGGCACAAACTCATCCTCCATCACAGCGTAATTTACTGTAGTCTCACTCCCGATACGCCCGTAGGATACTGAAAGTGTCTGGTCGTCATTCGCTCTCACCCAGGGTGCTTCCACATCATCCAGCACCTCCGCACAAAGCGTTTTATCTTCATACCTCACCACGTGGATACTCTTTTTCACAAGTGGATAAAAGCCAATCCGAATCCACGTCAGATCTCCGTATGAAACAGTCCGCGTCTGCATGAAAACAATACCTGCCAATGCCAGCAGGATTATTACAACTATGCTCAGACGATTTTTCATCACCAAGTAAAACGCTATGAAATATACTTTCGTTCAAGAAAAAATAAAAATCATAAAAAAAATCCGCTGCCACCAATTCATGACAGCGGAGAACAAGCATGTAATTACAGATAATCAGCGATTACGGATAGCGGACACCATCAGACACACTGCCCAGATGATATCTAGGCCGGCAAAGGCATAAAAGACAGTCTGATACCCGCTGGCAGGCATGCCGAGCGCGTAAAGCAGAAAGAATACGCCAAGTGCCAGAAAAAGGCCGCTGCGAATAAACTTACCGGTTCTTGTACGCATGGTAACTGGGAAGGAAAGGGCCGGCGGGAAATCCCTCCCGCCGGCATATAATGGGATAAAGATTACTTAGTCAGGGAGATGAGTTCCATCTCAAAGATAAGCGTAGAGTTCGGGCCGATGCTACCGGGGCCATTAGCACCATATGCAAGGTTGGCCGGGATGGTCACCTTCCACTTAGCACCCACGGGCATAAGCTTCAGAGCCTCGGTGAAACCGGGGATAACCTGACGGATATTGAACTTAACAGGCTGGCGAGACTGATCAAACACGGTACCATCCACAAGCGTACCCTTGTACATCACCTCAGCGGTAGGGGCATCACCATGCACTGCCGCGTCATACTTCTCACTGCCGCCAGGAACAATCACCTCATACTGCAAACCGCTTTCAGTAGTGGTCACCTCAGCGCGCTTGCCATTCTCCTGCATGTAAAGGCGGCCCTTTTCCAAGTTGGCCTCACCTGCTTTCTTGCCACGTTCCTGCAGCATGCTAACGAAGGCGCTCTGGTACTCCTCCACTTTCTCATCAATAATGCTCATATCAGCATCACCGGAAATGCCATCCTTTACGCCCTTGGCGAGCATATCAGCCACCACGTCATCAGCCTCGATACCGGGCAGCATCTGGGGCAGCATCTGGCTACCGAGACGATAGCCGATGAGATACCCCATCACTTTCTTCATTTTATCCTGATCGGTCATGACTTCATCATATCACACGGCACGCCCCCATGGCAAGCAGACGAAAAGTCATACCGCAGCAGACCCGAGTTCTGAATATCCCCTTCGAAAAAAATAACGGAGAACCATTATAAAAGGTCAACTCTTGAAACTTTTAGCGCTCGTTGGGATTTCTTTATTGTCAAACACCTCATAATAAGATAGAATATCAGGTATGATAAGAAAGCTTTCAGTGGAGGGTGTTACGGTATTTCCGCAGCGCGAAATGTTCACCTTTGTACCGGGTGTAAACATCATCGTGGGCGGCAATGATTCCGGGAAAAGCCATCTCATGAAGCTATGCTACTCCATCACAAAATGGGGATGTGGTGGCACACGACGAGAGCTACCTGAGGTGTGGGCAGAAGAGAAGCGGCTGAGACGTGACTTGCTGCGAGTTTTCGGCACTCAGAACCTCACCTCCCTCACAGCGAGGAACCGCGGCAATGGCATAGCTCACCTTCATGCCTCACTAGAAGGACAAAAAGTACCGCCGGGCTCAGCTGAACTGGATTTCCACTTCACAGCAGAGCATGAAGAAGAAGGCCTGCACATAAAGAAACTGCCTCAGCGCTTTCTAAGTGAGAATGCCGTATTCATTTCCCCGCGCGAGGTGCTTTCCATCTACCCCTGCTACATGCAGGCGGGTAAGCGCTATCCTGAACTGCTGGACTCCGCAAGCTGGGAGCTCTGCCGAGCGCTGGAAGAAGAGCCTACCGCCACGCCTGTGCCTGAGCCCCTGCGCTACGTCATCCTCCAAATTGAAAAACTTCTCTCCGGCAACCTTCAGCGCATCAATGGCCGCTTTTACCTGAAGCGCCCAGGGCAAGAGCCGCTGGAACTGAACCTCGTGGCTGAAGGCTTCAAACGCATCGGCACACTCGGTCTGCTCATCGGCAATGGCACTGTGCGCAGCGGCACCTCGCTTTTCTGGGATGAACCGGAAATGAACCTGAACACATCCCATCTCCCCCTACTGGTAAGCATCATTCTCGGCCTTTGCCGCGCCGGAGTGCAGATTATGCTTACCACACACAGCCTCTTCCTGCTGAGGGAACTCGTCATTCAACTTGCCGAAAAACCAAATGAAAAACTCAGTCGCCGCTTCTTCGGGCTACAACCACCTCAGGATAATCAGCGAGGAGTACGTACGTCCTCAGGACAAGCGCTGGATGAGATTGACCACATTGACAGTTTGGAAGCAGAAATGGAACAGGCAGACCGCTACCTGAATATGAACTTCGAACCCTCTCAACCGGCATAAACGTGTTTCAGGCCGGTACCAGTTGTGTGGAAGGGCTTCACCGCTTCAACTTTGAAGCGGGCTATTACGTGTGCCGTTTCGAGTGCTCCCCCTTCTACTCCCACCATGCCCAGAACTTCTGCAACAGCTGCAAGGAGATGGACTTCGTGCTGTACCACCCCGGCAAGAAAGAGCTCTGGCTCATTGAGGTGAAAGACTACCGCTTCAATGCCCGCCCCAAGGTGCGAGACCTCGTGGAAAAACTTTGCCGCAAAGTGAGGGACTGCCTCTTCCTGCTGCGTACAGCAGCCCTCTGCGCGCCGGAAGAAGAACCGGCTGAAGGCATTTCCCTGAGAGACATAGCACGCATGAGCCTGCAGGCCAAGCACATCAGAGTAGCCTTCACCATCGAACTCGCCCGCACTGGCCTCTTTCCGCCCAAAAGCCTTCTAGCCACGATAAAAGACCTCCTTTACCGCCAAATCCGCTTCATAGACCCGGATATGGTCTGCCTGCCCATCACGGAATCCGGCACGGATCCCCGCTGTCCTTGGACCATTACCGCAGCCGGCAGCGAGCACTCCTCCCGCATTCAGAAACGAATGGAAGAAGCACGCCTCGCGCGAGAAAAAGAGCAGAAAATAGCAGAGGAACAAGCCCGTGCTGCCGAACGCCGAGAGCGCAAACGAAAGGCCAAGGCCAGAAAAAACACCCTACCGCTCTGGAAACAACGAGCGCTCGAGCGTGAAGCAGGCCAAACCGGCACCCATGCCAATCGCAGAAAATAATTGCCCACCCACTAAGCTTTATTCTTCTGCCCCCCTTCTATAGAAAAGAAGAGCCGCAGCGAATACTGCGGCTCTTCCTTTGTGTCATCTGCAATCAACAAACAGCTTACGGAACTGCTGTCCAGATGGGAGAATCTTCGTTATAAGGAATGCTAATCACGTTGCTGGGGTCATTGCACCTAGCCTCACGCAGCATGGCATTAACCTCATCAGCAGTAGGAGCGGAGAAGTTCGTACGGAAAAGATCGTACTGCGTAGCACGGGAGTTCTTACCATTCGTAATATCCTCAATGAACAGCACGAAACCGAACTTACCACCTTCTTCTGCCACCAGAATTTCAATGGGATATACCTGACCTTCCCTCACCTCGAACTCAGCACCGGCCATCAGGCCACCAAGTTCACGCCCCCACACGCCGAGGCCCTGAATCGTGTTAATGAGCTCATATCCCTTGTGCTCACGGTCACGGCCATTGCGAACGTCCGCAAGGAATGCCTCACGACCAGCAGGTGTGGAAAGCTGGAACTTAGGACCACCATTCTGAGCAGGATCAAATGCGGAAATCAGACGATAGCCACCTTCCAGCACCAGACGGCGATTGAAACGCACCGCGATGCAGTCGTCACCCATGCCGATAAAACGGAACCTACCGGTCTTGGGAGCGCGAACGCGGCCACGGTACACCACGCACCATCCGGAAGGCTGGCACACCCACTGATTCTCAGGCTTATTGGGATCACCCACCTGATAGGCAATAGGAGCGTAGCGAGCCAGAGCCACAGGTACATAGAAGTTTGAGGCGTACAGATTCTGAGGAGATTCATAATAACGGCTCAGCTGAGAGGTATTCCAGCCACTGTTAATGAACTTAGCAAGCACCTCATAGTACTGATTACGGTTAATCTTAAGAATACCGTTACCATCACGCTGAGCAAGAGGAGATACTCGGCGGGAATTACGAGATCCTGTCTGCTTCAGGTCATAGAAAGTACCAGTCAGAGCAGAACCGCCGGCCTGACCACTGCCAAGACCGCTACCGCCATCACCCAGACCATCACCCAAATCGGAAGAGCCCATGCCGATATCGAAGGAGCTGTCCAGAGAGATACCATCACTCATATCAATCTCCACCGGAGCCATGGCCATCGTGGAAGCACTTGTAGCCACGATAACGGAGGGAGCCACGGAGGAAGAAGAAGCGGAAGAACGGGATGTCAACTCACGCGGAGTGGGATTGTTGGTGGGAGGGCCATCTTCCTGAGGAGGTGTATAGGACAGGAAGGATACCGGAGTATCACCCATGATAAGCACGGTTGATACATAAAGCATCAAGCCGCCCAGGCCAAGGAAGAGTACGCAGGCCAGAACAGAGGAGAGCTTATTCTTAAACGCCTCCTTTCTCAGCTGGGCCTCAGCCTCTTCACTCATTTGAATATGTAGTGCCATATGTTTATAATTCGGGTTAAAATTTCTTTTACGAACGCAGTCTAGCATAAAGCCCCGGGCAAATCGAGCAGAAAATGAAGGCAGAGTGTTACAACTGTGTAACAGAGCAGCCTCATCAGGGCTTGCATTTTCGCCCCCATGTGCTATACTGTTGCAAACAGCATCCAGATTAACATGGCAGAACGCATCCCCGTACGCAATCCGAACGAAATCAGCAAACTGCGCAAAGCCGGCGAAGTATCGGCACGCATTCTCATGGACCTCATGCCCATCATACGTCCGGGCATCACCACCAAGGAGATTGATGATTACGCAGCAGAACTCTTCAAGCGGGAAAAGTGCGGTAATGCATTCTTTGGCTACTGCGGGTACCCCGGACAGCTGTGCATCTCCGTAAATGAAGAGATTGTACATGGAATCGGCGGGTCGCGTGTGATACAGGACGGCGACATCGTCTCTCTGGATGCCGGAGCCATCGTGGATGGCTGGTACGGTGACAATGCCATGACAGTAGCTGTAGGTAATGTGAGCGAGGATGCCCGCCGCCTGCTGGCTGTGACGGAGGAATGCCTGTTCCGTGGGATTGCAGAAGCAAAGCAAGGCAATTCTCTGGCTGACGTGTGTGGTGCAATTGAGGACTTTGTTAAGCAGTATGGCTTCGGTATCGTGCGTGATTATGTGGGGCACGGCGTAGGCCGCAAGCTCCATGAAGAGCCGCAGATTCCGAACTACCGCCCCAAATACCCCCTTCCCCGCCTCAAACGCGGTATGATTCTGGCCATCGAACCCATGATTACTCTGGGTAGTTTCCGGGTGAAAGTACTGGAGGATGACTGGACAGCGGTAACAGCGGACGGCTCGTGGGCAGCCCACTTCGAGCACACCGTAGCAGTAGGTTCCCATGGTGGCGAGATACTGACTGAGCGTCCCCGCATAGCCCTACCGGAGCAGCTGGGCATTTCCCTCTGATGAGAGGAAACTATCAGATGACTGTTTTCAATTCACCCCCTGAGCGACCTCTAAGCTCAGGGGGTAATTTTTATACGCACCGCCACCATGTTTACAACACATGATGGCAGCGAAAATTATACGGATAACAATCTTACCCAATAAGTCACTTAATTATCACAGGCGAGCAAATTGAAGATGCATCCAGTCCTGGTTGCAACTGCGACCAAGTGACACGGCGCCATGGCTTTCCCATATTTCCCACCAGCGCTCGCAGTCTTTGTGACTGAGAGAGGCTCGGGGTGCACGTGTGGCATACGAATTCGCAGCGGGAGAGAAATCCAGAGCAATTCCCCAAGCATGCATCGAAAGAGCACTTCCACCGCTCGTGTTACGGTAATTATATGAGCCGCCGTATAAATTAAGTCCGAGGCGCTGAATTTCATCAGGCCCATAGCACTGTAATACTTCACTCAGTGCATCTTTCACATGACGCGCAATGAGCCTGTGCACACGAATGGTTTTCACCTGCTTTCCCTCGTAAAACAAGGGATATGGGGGCGAGAGGCTGACAAGCTCATTCTCACAGCCCGGAGCCCCAAATATACTCTTACCGCCACGCACTTCAGCCTGCGTGGGCCATACCGGCAAATTCTCAGCTGATATACCGAGTGTTTTCTTTAGTGCTCTTATCGTGATTGGGCCGATGATTCCATCCGGGCAAACACCTAGACAACGCTGAATACTTGCAATATCATTTTTCATTAGTGCGTACTATCGAGGCTGTGTGTTCGATGTTTGACAAGCGGGCATCCATACTACGAAGTACATCTACAGTATGCGCTGCTGTGGTAGACTGCTCACAGGCAAGACGCCTGAAATCACTATATACAAAGCACATGAGGCATAATCCGCCAAAAGTAACTATTTCCCTGGTATAGTCACGCAGTAGGTTGAGATAATCACGAAAGGGTTTACACATGTCACTCTTATAATGCCATACATTCATTCAGACAAGGTTTCTGAGCCCCTCCGCCGCACACAACAACATGCATCGGTTTGCCCACCTGCGAATTACGCATAAAAAAGCACCCCGCTCACACAAACGGCAAGCGGGGCACTTATACAATTTACGGCATTAAGACATCACCTACGGCGGCGGGATGCTCGGCGGGCAAGTCTGCGGCTGTTACTGCTGCGAGAGGATGCACTACGGCCTCGGCTGGCAATCGCACGGCGGGAACCACGCACAGCGTTGCGACGTGCACGATAGCTGCGCCTTCTAGGGCTCGCCTGATCCTTAGGCAGAGAGGCCACCACGCTATCCGGTATACGAATGCGGGGAGTATTGGCTTGCTGCATGGCACGCATATACATAGCCTGAGAACAGCGCTCGATTACCACCGGCATACCGCGGTACACCCGGGGATAAAGATCCATCACGTCCGCGCTGCGCATGCGGATGCAACCATAGGAAGCAGGCCTGCCAATGTTTCGCTCCTCAGGCGTACCGTGAATGTAAATACGGCGGCTGTATGAATTACGATTTCCATTCTCCAGACCATGAAGCTGAATAATGCGCGTCACGATGGGATCTCGGCCGGGAGCATCAACGCCCACAACCTCACCCGTCGGGCGGCACCCCTTGAACACCATACCACGAGGCTGATTACCACCTACCATATCAGATACGGCGTGAATCCCCGTGGGAGTGCGGCGGCTGCCAGGAGCAGCTCCAATCCCGAACTTTGAAGTGCTTATATCATAATCCCGAACTCGTCTTCCATCACGAAAAACAGTCAGTTTCTGATCTCGGAGAGTGATGGCCACGCCATCCCGAACGACAGCTCTCGGAGGGCTGTCCGGTACTGCTGTATAATCAGCAATACCTGAAGGTCTGCTTTTACAGGCTACCTGTAACGACGCCACCGCCAACAAAAGCGGGAGGAGTAGTCTGCTGGTTTTAATCATTTAATTGAGTTGAGGTGATAGGTAAAGGAGGGGAAGAAAAATCAGGCGGCATTCTGAGCAGAAGCCCTGCGCTGGCGCGCGCCATCAATGAGGCGCCCGAAAGAGCAGAAGCTCGTGTAGAAGAAGCCCAAGAAGGGGCTCATGAGAAGCACGTTGAGCAGCATGCCGGGATATCCGGTGAAAACAGCTATCAGGTACACCACTTCAAGTACGCCGAAGAAGATACCGAACATCAATTCAATGGTGGGCACCAGTACAGACTTAAGCGCCTTATATCCCTTAGCTCGCTTCTCGATAGAAAGCTGCCCCTGATTGGACTCACCGAACTTGGGAGTACGCACGAACTCACTGGGCTTACCGAACATAGCCTCCAGCACAGCCTTGGCGTTATTCACAGCCATACCCACACCCAGCGCCAAAAGCGGAATCAGCATGAAGAATACCATCCACCAGCGCTTGGGGCGTACAATAGCCTCAGCAGTCACGTAGAACATGCACACAGACACCGTGGCAAAGAAGAACAGGGTGAAAGTCAGCAGCATCATACGCGGTGACTGCCAGTGCCAGTCGCCCGTGGGTGAAACCAGATTTGTACAGATGGGCATCACCAGCAGGCAAAGTAGAATAAGTGCCAGATAGGAGTAGTTACACGTAAGGTGAGTAGTAGCCTCCATCTTAGCCTTCAGGGGAGCGCTAGAGCGCCAGATAGTCCAGAGCATCTTCTGGCACACCTGAATACAGCCCTTGGTCCAGCGGTGCTGCTGAGCCTTAAAGCCATCCATATCCTCAGGAAGCTCTGCGGGAGTCACGTAGTCATTCAGATAGACAAAGCGCCATCCCTTCATCTGCACACGGTAGGAAAGATCCATATCCTCCGTGATAGTATCATGCTCCCAACCACCGGCATCCGTAATGGCACACTTACGCCACACACCGGCGGTACCATTAAAGGTAAAGAAGCGACCGGAGCGGTTACGCACTGTCTGTTCGAGCGCGAAGTGACCATCAAGGAAAATACTCTGAAGACGGGTCAGCATATTCTTATGGCGATTGATATGGCCCCAGCGGGTCTGCACGAGAGCAATCTCAGGATCCGTGAAGTAGGGCATAGTCACTTTCAGAATATCAGGCTCGGGACGGAAGTCTGCGTCCAGAATAAGCAGGAACTCACCCTTAGCCACAGCATCCGCAGCTTCAAGAGCACCGGCTTTGAAACCGGTACGATCCACGCGGTGAAGACACTTAATATCAAACCCCTGAGCCTGATAATACTCTACCTGTTGCTTGCAAAGGTCCCACGTATCATCCGTGGAGTCATCCAGAATCTGAATTTCAAGCTTATCCTTAGGATAATCAATGGCAGTCACCTTCTTCAGAAGACCTTCCACCACAAACTTTTCGTTGAACATCGGCAGCTGTATGGTGACAAGCGGCCACTCTTCCCACTGCGCCTTGGGCTGGGGAATATGCTTGCGGTGCACCAAGTACAAGAACACCATTATCAAACGATGGAAACCATAACCGGACATACCGATAAGTACCAGGAAATAAGCAATCAGCCAAATAAAGTTAAACCAGTACTTTACCGTCTCTATCGTTTCAGGGGACATCATAGCAGAATTTTTCGGATGTGTGCTCGTTTCAGAAATCACCTTTGCAGCCTTCGTTTTTTACGTCAGCGGCAAAGATTACATCTTGACGCGCGGAAATAGTAATGTATATTTGACCAGGAGTCAAGTCTAAAACACCAATATATGCAACGGAGTTTTCCGAACATTATGAAAATTTCACTTTACCGTCTGATGGTGCCGGCAGCCATGCTCATTACACCGGCAGTAAACGCACAGGAAACAATCAGCGTTTCCGTGGGAGAGGTTGACACGGTACAGGACGGCACCCCTGATTACATGAACGTTGAAGAGCCGGAACGTCGTCACGGAGAAGTACCGGCCATGTTCCGCGATGATTCCATGCTGGATGAAAACCGCTCCAATCAGGAACTGGGCATCAACGTGTACACGGCTCCTTCCATTACCAAGATTTTTAATCAATTGGACAACCTGCCGGCTATTCCGGAGGAGTATGTTCTGCGCAATCATCCTGACAAACTTCCCACCCACGCTGGAGCACTTGCTCTGGAGATGGGATACCTTCTGGCTGACGGCTTCATCGCCGTGCGAAGCGGGCACATGAATGACATTAAGCCCATTGCAATGGAACTGACTCGTTACGGCAACGCTCTGGGCGTTGGCGATCAAATGAACTCACACTCAGCCTGCCTTCTGGAGTACGCAGAAAAAGGACAACTGGATGAGTTCAAGCGTGCTCTGGCCGCGACCCAGAGCGACGTCAACGCTGAGCTCACCTCCCTGCGTGACCCGGATCTCTCGCACCTTATTGCTTTAGGCGGATGGGTACGAGCGCTGGAGGCCGCAGCAGCAGCCCTCAACGAGCGTTTTGATGCAGACAAAGCCACGGCTATTTTCTACCCGGAAGCACCGGAATATTTCAGCGAAATTCTGGAGGGGCTTGCACCTCGCACTGCCAGACGCATTCATGCTCAGGAAATGATAAATAAACTCAGGGAAATTGCTGAGATTATGACGCTGAATGAAGGTGAAAAGCCCACAGCAGAAAGAGTACAGCAGCTTCTGGTCAAAGTCGGGCAGCTTTCCACTCTGACGGTGGGCAGTGGCTATGAGCACTGAACGGCTCACGTTGCCGGTGCGGGATGTGCTTGATATGGGCATATCTCTGGCGGGGATGCGTGTCACACGCCGTCCCTCGCCGCTTTACCATGTTTTCTTTCGCCTGCGTATGCACAACGCAGGCGATTTCAGCCTCCGCCTCCGTGGACGGAAATGGTTACTACAGGATAACACAGGAGAGAGGCGCATCATTGAGGCTGCACACGTTTTTAACCAAGATCCCATCCTGAAGCAGGGAGACGTCTTTTCCTACTGCGGCTGCCAAGAATTCACCAGACCTCCCGTCAACATGGAGCTGCGCTTCTTTGGTGAAGACCAGTGGGGCTCACCATTTATAACTCCGGCGCTTATCTTTCCGCGGCAAAGCTTCAGAATCCCACGCTTCTGAAAACTCGGGACCAGAACCCGCGACGAGGACTACCCTGACGATTAGCTTCCGCCTCAGCTCGTTCCGCAGCTTCTTCAGCTGCCTTTTCCTCTGCGCGACGGCGGGCACGTTCTGCACGCGCTGCTTCACGAGCAGCCTGACGCTCAGCACGACGGCGGGCGCGTTCCTCAGCCTCTGCGCGTTCAGCGGCTTCCTCTGCTAATCTTTCCGCCTCTCGACGACGGGCACGTTCTGCTCGCTCTGCCTCACGAGCGGCCTGACGCTCAGCACGCACTCGAGCGCGTTCTGCACGCTCTGCTTCACGAGCAGCCTGACGTTCGGCGCGTACTCGGGCGCGCTCCTCGGCCTCTGCACGTTCAGCAGCCTCCTCAGCAGCCTCTTCTTCGGCGCGACGGCGAGCGCGTTCTGCACGCTCCGCTTCACGGGCAGCCTGACGTTCAGCGCGTACTCGGACTCGTTCCTCGGCTTCTGCTCGTTCTGCAGCTTCCTCAGCTAATCTTTCCTCCTCACGGCGACGGGCACGTTCTGCGCGCTCTGCTTCACGAGCAGCCTGACGTTCAGCGCGTACTCGGGCACGCTCCTCAGCTTCTGCGCGTTCAGCAGCTTCCTCAGCAGCTTCTTCTTCGGCACGGCGGCGGGCACGTTCTGCTCGCTCTGCTTCACGAGCGGCCTGACGTTCAGCGCGTACTCGGGCGCGCTCCTCGGCTTCTGCTCGTTCTGCAGCTTCCTCAGCTAATCTTTCCTCCTCACGGCGGCGAGCACGTTCCGCTCGCTCTGCTTCACGAGCGGCCTGACGTTCAGCACGCACTCGGGCTCGTTCCTCGGCTTCTGCTCGTTCAGCAGCCTCCTCAGCAGCCTCCTCAGCTAATCTTTCTTCCTCGCGGCGGAGAGCACGTTCTGCTCTCTCTGCCTCACGAGCGGCCTCCTCTTCGGCGCGGCGGCGAGCACGTTCCGCACGCTCAGCCTCACGGGCAGCCTGACGTTCAGCACGCACTCGGGCACGTTCCTCGGCTTCTGCGCGTTCAGCAGCCTCCTCAGCAGCCTCTTCTTCGGCGCGACGGCGAGCGCGTTCTGCTCGCTCAGCCTCACGGGCAGCCTGACGTTCAGCACGAACTCGGGCACGTTCCTCGGCTTCTGCGCGTTCAGCAGCTTCCTCAGCTAATCTTTCCTCCTCACGGCGGCGGGCACGTTCTGCGCGCTCTGCTTCACGAGCAGCAGCCTCATTACGACGAATTTCATCAGCATAGACCACGGCACGTTCTTCTGCCTCAAGGCGCAAAGCATCCAGCTGTTCGGTCAGCAAAGTACGAGCTCTGGCGCTCTGACGAATAGCATCACCAACGCCCAAAGCTTCCGGACAAGGAAATACCTCCTCAACCTCCTCCGCCACATACACCGGGCTACCAAGACTGACAATATCAAAAATCCATGATGCTATCTGATGCGGCATGCGAATACAGCCATGCGACAACCGCTGACCAGGCACAACCAATCCCGTATGCATTCCTATACCTGAGTCCGTCAGGCGCATCCAGTTCGGCATGGATGCACCCTCCCAGCGACCGCCGGGGGGAACTGTATGCTTTCGGGAATCAGCTTCTTCCTCCAGCACAGTGCCATCAGCAGCGTAAATAACACCAAAACGCCCGGAACAATGTTCTCTCTTTTTCTCCAATATGACGAAGCGACCACGCGACGTCGGAGTTGATTCCGTTCCGGTAGAAACCGGCCAATCCAACGCGACACGTCCATCCACATAAAGTCGCCCACGCTGCTGCCCCAAGCAGATGTAAATAGGACAAGAAGCATCCGCCTTTGCAAGCAGTGCAGAATCCTTATACACCACCATGGTGTCCAGATAATAGCGGTGACTTACAAAAAACTCGTAGGAACTCTCCGGATAATCACCATAATCCGCACCGGTGGGAATAGCATCAATTCGAGCCTCCAGCGCAGATATTCTCCGCTCGTCCTCAGGCATCAGACGAGGAGAAAAGAACCGCCCGCATGACGGCAACGCCATCATAGCAAGCAGACACACGCTGAAGTATACTTTATCCATGAAATGTCAAATAAGGATAATGGTACAGTTTCTTCTCGAAACTGTACCATTATCAAAGCCGTATGTCAATCCAATTAGTTGATTTTCAACTAGGATTTTGCTTAACTGGCCGAATTTTCCTCTCTAAATGTGCCATTTCTGCGTGCAGCAAGCTCAGCCTGAGCCTGCAGGCGCAATCTATTCAGGTTATCCCGAGCATCCGTATGCGTCTTGAGAATAGCCTGATACTCGGCGCTAAATACCAGAATATGAGGGATAGGGAAGCAGGACTCCACCTCATCAGCGACTTCTACCTTTGTCCCCATTCCTGCAATACCGAAAAGCTCAGCAGCCATGGAATTAGGGGTGCGAATACAGCCATGAGACAGGCGCTGTCCAGCGCTCACCTTACCGGTATGAATTCCCAAGCCATCCCAAGTCAGGCGCATCCAATTCGGCATAGGAGAGCCCTCAAAGGTGCCACCTTCAGGAACAACATCGCAGGAGGAATCAGCATTGCGCTTCACCATGCGGCCGCTAGCATCACGAATATTACCATAGAGATTGGACGCGTGATCACGACGCATTTCAATCACCTCATAAGAACCAGTGGGAGTCTCATGCCCATCTGTACCGGTGGAAACAGGCCAATCCGCAGCCACCTGACCATTCACGTACAGGCGTCCGCGCTGCTGGGCAAGGCAAATATGTACCCTGCTGTTACGATTTGCACGCTTCAACAGTTCCTCATTGCGGTAAATCTCCATGGTTGTGGGATAACCATTGCTGCAAATAAAGTGTTCGTAAGAACCTGAAACGTAAGGAAGAGCCTCAGGTGCAGGCGAGGCCTCCAGAGCGGCTTCAGCAGAGTTAATCTGAGCGCGCAGCTGAGGAGACACCTGAGTACAGGAAGAGAACCCCGAAACAATCAGGGTTGCCAACAGAAGCGTAATGACAGAAAGACTTTTCATCAGTATTTGCGTGACTAATTATTGGTGGTTCGTGTCAACGGCGCAACTTGTATCTGCTTTTTTTCATTTTGTCAACACTTTTCAACAATTATTTTTCATTATTTCTTTTCACCTCCGAAAATATTGCAAATACAAAAAAACACCTCCGCATGTAGACATAAAAAACCCGGCGTCACAGAATCGCGACGTCGGGTTTTTCAGTTAAGATGTTCTCTAATGAGACAAAAATCAAGCCACGCATTAGGCTTTAGCGGCATCCTCTGCCTTAACTACCTTGGTAGCAAGCTGCACGGGAGCAGTGTTCTTGCTGTTCTTGGCGATTTCCTTCTGGCGCTTGATGTAGGCGCTGCGACGGCGGCGCTTCGTTTCCTTACGGTGCTGTTGACCCATGGTTCTGGTTTGTGTTTGTAGGGCAGTGAGCCTGCCCGATATTGATGAGATACGCGCTAATTAATAACGCTTTCCGCACGAGTTGGCAAGGCTAAAGTGTGTGTGCCTGCCATAAAATGCAAATTTTATTGCAAAAATAAGCACGGAATGCTACAATTCCGGGCATGAAGATAGCCATATTAGGTGCCGGAGCACTCGGATGTTACTATGGAGCGCGGCTGGCAGAAGCTGGGCACGATGTCAACTTCATCCTGCGCTCTGCCTACGAGCCGGTACGCAAAAACGGCCTACAGGTAAATAGCGTGTATGGTGATATACGCCTACAAACACCAAGCATCTTCCGGGCTCCGGAAGAATGTGGCCCGGTGGATTTGGTTATCGTCAGCTGGAAAACCACCTGCAACTCCCTGCTACCCAACGCGCTTCCCCCGCTGCTGAAGGAGAACACCCGCGTACTTACCTTCCAGAACGGCATGGGCAATGCGGAAGCTATCGCAGAAGTTGTAGACCCGGAGCGAGTCTTCATCGGCCTCTGCTTTGTGTGCGCCATGATGGACACTCCCGGCGTCATCACCCACTTGGAAGGCGGAGCCATCCAGTTTGCTCCGCTTCAGCCTTCAGAAGAAGGGCTAGTTCAGGCAGAGGAGCTGGCTAGCCTTTTCGACGGCACCCCGGTGGAAACGCGGGCAGCCCTGCATGCAGAGCAAATTCTCTGGACTAAGCTTTCATGGAACATCCCCTTTAACGGGCTCTGTCTGGCCCATGGAGGCATCAGCATACGCCAGCTCTTCAGCATGCCCGGCGAACCCGAACGCGCCCGCGCTATCATGAATGAAGTCTGCCGCACCGCTGAGCTGAGAGGCTTCCCCCTGCCGCAGGAAATCATCACACGCCAAATGGAACAAACCTCCAGAATGGGTGACTTCATTCCCAGCAGCGCAGTGGATTATAACCGCCACCGCCCGGTAGAATATGATGCCATCTGGGGTACCCCGCTGGCACGGGCCAGAGAAGCAGGCGCTAACGTACCGGAATGGGAGCGCCTCTGTGCCGACATCCAAGCCCGGCTGGAAGAACGTTACCCCCGCCAAGCCTAATTCCCGAGCATGACATCCATCCTCAGACAGCCTTTTTTCCGCAAGAGCGGCAGAATACTGACAGCCACGGCACTCCTGCTCTTGGGGGGGCTGATACTTCAGCCCATCACCGAAGCCATTAGCGCAGCCCAATATAGGCAGGGTCTCAAACTGCCCCCGCCATCCATATCTCGCCGAGACGCCCTCTCCCAGCAGCTCGCCTTCTTCATTCTGGGAGGCCTGCGCTCCCTTGCGGCTGAAATCACCACTCTGGAGGCCACCCGCGCCTGGCTCAAGCGAGACTGGCCACAAGCAGAATCCCTCTGGGGTACTATCACCACACTAGCTCCCCGCCGTGAGAATTACTGGGCAGCGGCCTCCCGAGAAATGGCTACAAACGCAGCCGGTGATTACCTGAGCAATGAGCGGATGGACGGGCATGAGCAGGCGGTGCAAGTGCACCATTACATCAAAAGTGGAGAAAACTTCCTGCTGCAGGGCATCGCCAACAATCCTAATAGCCCCCTGCTCTACGCCCGATTGGGAGATTTCTACAGCGATCTTTACCGCCGCCCCGAGTTTGCCAAAGCCGCAGAGGCATACGCCCGAGCGGTGGAACTGGGAGCCCCCACTATTTATAAGCGAATGCGCTTCTATAATATGTGCCGCGTTAGAGGGATGGAAGAAGAAGCACTCGCTCTGGGCTACGAACTTTTTGCTGACCCGCAGAACCACGTTCCAGCGGTCCGTACGCTCATTTTCGCACTGCAAAACAAGCTAAATCTTCCTGAATCAGAAAGGCTGAGCATAGAGCAGCTTTTCCACACCAAAGAACGGGCCATCCGCCAGCTGCGCCTCTTCCGCCGCAACAGCCTGCGTTACCCCACCTACGGCATCGAAGAGTTCCTGCAGCAAAACGCGAATTGATATTTGCCACTCTGATGGCTGAGATTGCGCTTGCCTTACGCGCGCGAAACGTATAGTATGGAAGGCGGACATGATGTACGACAAAGTATTACACGCTTACGAAAAGCTGCCGCTCGGCTGGGCCGGGCTCATCATGGGGCTTATCCTCATAGCCCTGCATGCTTATGCCCTACTGAACCCCGAAGCCACAAAGCAAGCTCTGAGCAAAGCTGCTAAGAATGATAAAGCCGGCAAGGTGCTTCTTACGGTAGATTTCATCTGGCTTTTCCTGCTCCTGCTGGATGTAAGCTGGAATCCGCTGCGCATGAATCTGTTTGACTTCAATGCCTTCCGCAGCATCCTCATCATTCTTTGCCCGATTGTCTGGTTCATCTTGTACGGGCAGAAAAAGAACCTTCTTTTCCCAAGAGCGCTGGGCTTTTTCCTGCTGATGGCAGCTATCGTGCCCCTCACGGCCGCCTTCCTGAAAGCCCCCGTCACGCGCCTGCTCATTCCCATCTGGTGGTATCCGGTACTTACGGTAGCCATGTTCTGGGTAGGCAAGCCCTACCTCTTCCGTGACTGGGCAGCCCGTTATGTGACCATGCCCGCGCTTTACAAGTACAGCAATGTGTTCGGGCTGATTTACGGCATAGCTGTCACTACATGTGCCATCCTCTTCTGGTTCTGATTTTCATAGTATCTATCTGCCATGAACAGCAGCAACACCTGTGATTCCCTTTATACTGCGGCTTGGGTCGTCACCCAGAATGACGCCCGCGATATTATCGAAAATGGCGCCATCGCCGTAAGCGGCAACCGTATCATCTGTGTAGGTCACGCTGATATACTGGAAATCCTTTACCCGGATGCCCGCCGTGTGGATCTGGGTAATGCCGTCATCATGCCCGGCCTCATCAATGCCCACACGCATATCCCCATGAGCCTCCTGCGCGGCTACTCGGATGACAAGGCCCTCATGGACTGGCTCACTCAGGATATCTTCCCGCAGGAAGCCAAACTCACACCCGAGCTCGTGGAGCTGGGCGCCCGTTTCAGCTTGGCTGAAATGATACGCAGCGGCACCACAGCCTTCTACGACATGTACATGATTGAGGATTCCGTCTTCCGCGCGGCAGACTCCATGGGCATGCGAGCCGTGCTGGGTGAAAGCACTACTCAGTTCTTCCCCAGCCTTTCCTGCAAGGACAAGGAGGCCTACTTCGACCTCGTTCGCGCTCAGGCAGACGCATGGCGCAATCACCCCCGCATCCGTCAGGCTATCGTGCCTCACGCCCCCTATACCACGAATCCTGAGCTGTTGAAGCAATGCTATGCTCTCGCTGAGGAAAATGGGGCACTCTTCGGCATGCACCTTGCAGAAACAGAGGCGGAAACCCAGACCTGCCTGAAGGAGTTCGGCATGCGCCCCATCCCCTACTGCCAGAGCCTCGGTCTGCTGCAGCCCGGCAGCACGTTCTTCCATGTCGTGCACGCAGATGAGAAGGACATGGAACTCCTGTCAGAAGGCCACTGCACCGTGGTGCACAATCCCTCCTCCAACATGAAACTGGCCAGCGGCGTGGCTCCCGTTGAGAAACTGCAGAACTACCGTATTCCCGTGGCTCTGGGTACTGATGGCCCCGCCAGCAACAACGCCCAGAACATGCTGCGCGAAATGTACGTGGCCAGCCTTCTTCACAAAGTGCATGCCCTCTCCCCCACAGCCTGCCCCGCACAGATGGCTCTGGATTTCGCCACCCGTGGCGGCTCCGCAGCCCTGCATGATCCGCACATCGGCACGCTGGAGCCCAGCATGAAGGCAGACTTCATCGCCTTGGACCTCAGCGCCCCCAACATGCAGCCCGTGCACAACATCGTGTCCAACATCGTGTACGCCGCCACCGGCGCTGAGAACAAACTCACCGTGGTGGATGGCAAGGAGCTCTACCGCGATGGCAAGTTCCTCACCTGCGATTACGATGCCCTGTATACCGAAATCCAGAAAGCACGCGCATGGGTTCGCAGCTGATGGATTGCCCACTGGCGCTGCTGCCCATAGCCGCCATTGATTTTGAGTCCGCCGGGGCTGCCCCCGGCGAGACTGACCAGCCCGTACAGGTAGGCATTGTGCGGGTGAACAGCCTGTTTGGCGAAGAGGAAATCTTTACCTCCTACATAGCCTGCGACCGCCCCGTACGCTGGAACGCAGCCAAAGTGCACGGCATCACAACAGCCATGCTGCAAGACGCCCCGCACTTCACCGAGTTGTGGTGTGACCTGCGCCGCCTGCTTTCCGGCTGCGTGGTGCTGGGCCATAATCCATCCACCGAGCAGCGCTTCCTCGGTGCCTTCCCCGGCCACGGCTTCGGCCCTTGGCTCGACACGCTGGCACTAGCACGTAAAGCACTGCCCTCCTTGCAGGACCACTCACTCGGCACCGTGTGTGATGCGCTGGGTATTACGCCCGAAGTGTCCGCCCTTGTTCCCGGAAAAACCTGGCACGATGCCTTGTATGACGCCGCTGGCTCCTTAGCTCTGCTCCGTGCTCTGGTGCGAGGGCTGAACATGGAGCAGGCTACGCTGCGCGGCTTATCATTTGCCGTATCTCAGGGGTAAACCATTAATCAGTTCCGCTTGCTGCATCAATTTGCGATGCAGACCTCAGGTGGCGCCGCTTTGACGAGCTGAAAATATCCCGGATTTCCACCCAGACAACGGCTATACCAATCATCGTACTTCCCAAAACCGTGCAGGGCAAATCCACCCCTACGGCAGTAGCTGCGGCCAAGGGATACGCATACACAGCATGCCAATCCGTATGCTGCGGCCCATGCTCACTCAGCTCCCGGTCACAAAGCACATCACCATACCCCGCAACCATCACCGGCACCGCACCGGCAGGTAAAGAATCCACCCAGCCACATCCCTTCACCGGTCCCGCATATCGTCCCTGACGCACTGCTACACGCCGCCATACAGTCACACGCTCATCCCCACTGGTAGGCACATAATCAGGGCTTTTGTCACTCAATCCCAGCCCTGCCATACTGGCATACGGAAAATCGTACCTCCGGCTAAACTTCGTACGAACGCCCTCAATATAATAATCACTCCCCACGCGCATGAGCCGCAAATCCGGAGCACTGCTTATTTGAACAGGCATCCACGGATTACGCTCCAGCTCCACCCTACTTACCACCCCATCACCACTCTCCCCCAACGCGCGAACAGGTACACAGAGCCGGCTCACACATGAGCTGCACAGAAGAGCAAATATCAACGGGATATACAATTTCATCGGTCATCATGATATACGCCCCCCGAAAGAAAGTCAAGTGCATTCAAAATGTTATACTTGACGGAAGCACGCCTAAATGATAGAGTTAACTCTATGGAAGACATCAACCTTCAGCACAGCGTCACCAGTTACGAATGCGGAGCAGACCACTTACTCAAGCCGGCCAGCTTCATGCACTTCTGTCAGGAAGTGGCGGAAACCCACGCCTCCGGCAACAACTTGGGCTACGAATGGAGCATCAGCAACGGGATGATTTGGGTGGAAGTTCAGGGCGATTTCGAGTTTGTACGCCGCCCGTCTTGGAAGGAAGAAGTCACCCTGCGCTCCAACACCGGCAAGGCCAGCGCTCTGCAGGCTCGCCGCTTTGTGGAGATGAGTGATAAGGAGGGCAACGTCATCGCCCGCGCTGATCTGATGTGGGTGCTTATCGATGTCAACAGCCGCCGCCCCATCCCCCTGAAGCGAGCCATGGCACAGATGCCGGATGAGTGCCCGGCCCTCATCTCCACCCCGCTGGAGGTCGCAAAAGAATTTGAACGCACGGAAACAGTAGAGATGATAGCCCCCCGCCGCGATGTGGACTTCAATGGCCACATCAACAACGGCTCCTACCTCATCTGGGCTCTCGAAACGCTACCGGAAGGCATGGAACCCGGCTCGGCTCCCCGCCGAATCCGCATCAACTTCAAGCGCGAAACCTTCGCCGGTGCGCCCATCACCATCGAGCACCGACTCGCCGGCATGCAGACACAGCACAGCATCGTCAGCGGGGGTGAGCTCCGCGCCGAAATCGTCATCGACTGGCAGGCGGAATAAACCGCCCCCAGGGGCCAACACAGCCAAACTAAGAAACAGGACGGAGCGTTATTTGCTCCGTCTTTTTTCATGCGCCCACCGCCGAATTCAACTCCACACCGCGACGCGTTATTCCGAACTTTATTCCGAACTTTATTCCCCGCAAACTTTCCAGATACCGTTTCGGCGGGCCCCTTCGCGCAACAAAATACCCCTCAATTTCATTTCACTGAGGTGTTTTTCTATCTGGCGAGGAGAGATTCCACGCTTTTCAGCCATCGCCCGGGCAGAAATACCCGGGTGTTCTCGAATGCAGGAGATAATGAACTGCTCGGCATCTGTCAGTTCTGCCCTGCTGTCGGCGGTTGATGCGTTAATCATTCCACCGACAAAAAATCTTGCTCAGTAAGCTCGAAGATTCTACCGATCTTCGAGCCTCTATTTTTCAGCAAAGCCTCCTTGTTGAATATGCACAAATGAGCCAGCACATACGGCTGAGTATGTGGAGGAGCAGTTTCAGACAGCGTAGCCCGATATACCAGAGCAACTTGAATCATATCTTTTTCCAAGGGGAGTACCAGTTCTGCGCGAGGCCCGCCCTCCAACCACCTCAATCCGGCGGATTCAGCCCATTCACGAGGCGAAAGACCACTGGCCACATAATCCTCATAAAAGTTTTTATCGTTCAGAATAATGGCGCCCTCGGCATATTGCTCGGCAAACATGCGTACTACAATCTCACGCTCATCGGCATATCTTGGTACCTCAAAAGACAGCGAACAAAGTACCGGCTCACAATACTCAGTATCATAGACCATTCCAAAAGAATGAGAATTTCGGCTGATTTCCATCACCTCCCACCTCTGATGCAACGGAACCGACCCGCTGCAGCCATAAAACTTCCGAGCCCAGCAGAAGTGCCCCGCATCCCCGCGTAACAACATGACCGCAATGGGTAACAATAGAACAAGCAGAATAACCGGAAGTATGTATTTTTTCATAGAGTTCGTGAGTATGGGAAAAATCTTAAACTATCATTCCTGTTCTTCCGAGATTTTACGGCGCAGCCTCAGCTGGCCACAGGCGGCATTGATATCATGCCCCTTCTCATAGCGCATGGTAACAGGGATACCGGCAGAGATAAGAGCCTTGCAGAACGCGCGGCAATGCTGCTCGGACGGGCGCACCCACGGCAGGCCCTCCACGGTGTTGTACGGTATGAGATTCACCTTAGCATTCAGGCGCTTGCAAATGCGGGCCAGCTTAGCCGCCTCAGGCAGCATAGCATTAACGCCATCAATGAGGATATACTCAAAAGTAATCTTGTGCTTGCTGGTACGAGTCCACTCCTCCAGAGCCGGCAAAAGCTGGCCGAGTGGCCACTTGCGGTTCACCGGCATCACCTGAGAGCGCACATCATCACTAGCACCATGGAGAGAAACGGCCAAGCGCAGCGGCTTACCGAACTCGGCCAAGCGACGCAGCCCCGGCACATTACCAGAAGTGGAAATGGTGATATGGCGCGCGCCGATGTTCAGGCCGTGCGGATCCATAATCTGCGTGAGCGCTACCAGCAGGTTGTCCATGTTGGCAAGGGGCTCACCCATCCCCATGAACACCAGATTATCCACTCGCGTGCCGCTGATTTCCTCCGCAGCGAGAATCTGCCCCAGAATCTCAGAGGCGGTGAGGTTGCGCGTGAGCCCCAGCAAACCACTAGCGCAGAACTTGCAGCCAAAGGCGCAGCCCACCTGAGAGGAAACGCAAAGCGTGATGCGGTCACTGTGAGCACCACCCTGCCCCACAGCTGCGGGGATAATGACGGACTCCACCAAATGGCCATCCATCATGCGGGAAAGGAACTTGCGAGTGCCGCCGGTAGAACTCTGACTCACCTCTTGCACCGTGAGCGGGCGGAGGCAGAAACGCTCTTCCAGCTGCGTCCTGAGAGCGGGCGGGAGATTACTCATCTGCTCAAACGAGGTAGCGCGGTGCTTCCACACCCATTCCTGCAGCTGAGCTGCACGGAAAGGCTTCTGCCCCAGCTCAGCCATGAGCTGCACCATAGCCTCGCGTGTGTATCCAAGCAAACAAGACTTCTCCATAACAGGCCTTACATGAGTTTGTCCACGTAGTCCTTCACATCAAAGGAAAGCAAGTCATCTTTCCCTTCACCCACACCGAGCATGATGGGGGAAATATTCAGCTCATCACGAATGGCCACAGCCACGCCACCCTTGCCCGAGCCATCCATCTTAGTGACGACTACGGCATCCAGCGGGGTTGCCTTATGGAACTCGCGGGCCTGCATGAGGGCGTTACCACCGGTCGTGGCATCCACCACCAGATAACAGGCGTGAGGAGCAGAAGCATCCTGCTTGCTAATGGAACGGCGAATCTTGGAAAGCTCCTCCATGAGGTTGTGGCGGGTGTGCAGACGCCCGGCAGTATCACAAATAAGATAATCCACGCCGGAGTTCAACGCACGAGTGTGAGCCTCATAACACACGGAAGCGGGGTCCTGATTCGGATTCCCCTTGTAAAGCGGTACATTCAGGCGCTGTGCCCAGCTCTGCAACTGCTCCACGGCAGCAGCGCGGAAGGTATCAGCTGCAGCCAGCAGCACCTTTTTGCCCTGCTTCTGAAGGCGGTAGGCAAGCTTGGCACTAGTTGTCGTTTTACCGGCACCATTCACCCCCACCATCATGATGACACAGGGCTTACCATCCTGAGGCTCAGGCAGCGCAGGAAGAGGAGCCGGAAATGCAGAACGCAGCTGGCTCTTAATGAAATCCACGATATCGCAGGCATCCTGCTCATTACGCTCACGAAGCTCCTCCACCATGGGAATGACGCGCTTGGCGCCGATGTCTGCCGAAATCAGGTCAGCCTCCAGCTCATCCCAATCAATCTCAGGCTCACCGAGGAACTTATCAATTAATTTAGTGAAAAAGTTTGCCATGCGTCACAAGGGGTAATTCAGGATTTTGCAGCTGCAGAGATAATACCGTGGATGAACGGTGCGCTCTTACCACCGGAATAGGCATCAGCAAGAGCATTCGCCTCAGAAACAACGATGGGCGTATCCAGCTTGTTCACCTCCAGCTCATAGAGAGCGATGTAGAGAATGCAGCGGTCCACCACGTCCAGACGAGCTGTGGAATAGTTCTGCAGCAGTGCTGCCAGACGAGCATCCAGCAAGGGCTTACGCTCAAGAATAGCCATGGCAAGTTTTTCCGCCTCGGGGCGCAGCTCCTGAAGCAGACGCGCACAACGCACCAGCCCCACGAACTCCTGCTGCCCCTCCAGTTTCAGAGGATTGCTCAGAACACCCACCGCAGCCATGAGGCGTGCACGGCGCAACACAGCACTTTTAAGCGGCTCCAGTACGGAACGATACACGGGAAAATCAGGCAAGGTGGGCAGCAAATCATGCCCCAGACCTTCCACAGCCACAGCAAGATTCAGCACATCCTTACAGCAGAGCTCCAGCTGGTCTGTAGTATCCTGACGCTTATCCTTGGCGCAGTAGCGCATGGCTGCCAGAGCAGACTCAAACTCAGTTGAACGCTTCTGTACACGCTCAATATCAGCCACCAGACGGCCGGCAGTCAGGTCTCCATGCATGACCTCCACAGCAGCTTCCACTCGCGTGGTCAGCAGTCGAGCAGAATCAGCAGAGGCTCTTGCCACATGAGCAATGGCCTTGCACATGGCCACACGGTAATGATCCGTTTCCTTCTCCTGAGAAATACGCCAGAAGAGATTCAGGTCAAAATTATTCAATTCACCGCCGTTCTCCTCCACAGCATAGATGAGATTCAGGGCAGACTGGCGAACTTTGCTTTTATTAACCATAACAGACAATAAAATAATAAGGTTAAAAATCAGCGCATAATAGAAGCCGTGCGGCTCACAGATGTAGCGCGGCGCACCATACTCTGCAGCTCGCCCTCATCCTCCAGCATGTGAAGCATGGCCATCGCAGCACGAGCAGCCTCACGCCCACGGTTAAGAGAGGAAGCGATGCAGCGAGCAAAGGCCTGCTGCTCATTATCCAGCAGCAGCACTTCATGAATAACAGGAGTCATTTCCTCACAGGAAATGGAAAGCAGCTGGTTCGTTACAGCCGTACCAACCAAGTCAGCATGAGCTGTGCTACCTCTCAAAATCACCCCCAGGGCAATTACCACGTCAGGGCGCTTTGCAACATCAGCCTTAACAATAGCGTGCTTCACCATCATCGGCACCTCAAAGGCACCGGGAACACGAACTACATCAACCGTAACACGGTCATCAGTCTCGGCAAGTTCCGTCAGACAGTTCTCCAGCAGGGCTGAAGTGTACTTTTCATTATAGGTTGCGGCGACAATAGCGACCCTCGCTGCACTACGCAGCGCCATAGATTTGCTGGGAAGTTCTGTTGACATAATTATTAAATATACACGTTTCGGCGTCTCAGTCCGTGAGCCGACCTTAACAGCCTCTTTTGCTTTAGTCAAGAAAAATGATAAAAAAAAGCCCGGTACATTTCTGCACCGGGCTTTTTCACGCATTTTATCGCGCGCGTGTGCGAGAATAAACAATACTAATCACGATTTTTCTTTTCCCAGCCAAAGGGCTCAAACTCGGCAAGGGATTCGGGCTCCGCCCACGAGGGCTTGCGCATGGCATATATCAGCAGCGGTATTCCCACGAAGATGATGGTACCGACTATCAGGATACCCACATACACGGCAGGACTGCCCACAGGAATCTGCGAAGGAGGAATGAAGCTGAACACCAAAGCCAGCACACTACTCAGCAGCCCCAGCCCCGCTACCACCCACATGCCGAAGTTTCCACCCGGCACACGGAAGGCACGCGGAGTATTCGGCTCGCGGTGGCGAAGATAAATCGCCGCAGCGAACATGAGTATGTACATGACGAGGTAGAGAATTATCGTAAGCTGAGAGATAACCTGATAAGCAGTCTGCACACTGGGCAGCACCACAAAGAGGATGGAAAGCAGCGTCACTATAGCACCCTGCAGCAGCAGAATACCTACCTGCACGCCATTACGGTTCGTGTTCTGCATGAAGCGCGGCAAATAGCCGGCCTTACCCACCTGCAGCAAGCCCTTGGACGGACCGCCCACCCAGGCCACCACCTGAGCCAGCACACCAAAAGCAAGGAACACGGCCAGCACATTTCCCATCCACGGGACCTCAAAATAATCAAACAAGCGGTCAAATGCCACCAGCAAGCTCTGTACCAGGTTAATATCCTTTGCGGGAATGATGAAGCCGATAGCCAGCGTACCGAACACGAAGATACACACCGTGAGCACCGCCGCTATAGCAATGGCCATGGGGTAATCACGCCCGGGATTGCGCACATCCTTCACATGCACGGCGCTCATCTCCATACCGGCATAGAAAAGGAAAATACTTGCAGCCAGCACGATATTGCTGAACTTACTCAGGTCCGGCATGAAGTCACGGGGCTGCATGCTGATATCAATGGGATTCCCCATGCCCCAGTATACCATCCCCATCAGCACCAGCAGAGCCGCCGGCACCACAGTTCCGAGCAAACCGCCCCACTTGGTGATAGCACCACTCGTGCTCATACCGCGAAGGTTGAGCAAAGTAGCCAGCCAATACACCAGCAGCACGATGATAAGCACATAGTGACTATTGGCGGCCAAGGCGGAGTCCCAGCTCTGATTAGGCCCGATGAAGGCTATACTCACCGCGGCAAAGGTCAGCACAGTGGGGAACCAAATAGTTGTCTGAATCCACTGCAGCCAGATGGCAAGGAACCCCAGCCGCGTGCCGAAGGCCTCACCCACCCAGCGGAATACACCGCCCTTCTGAGGCCACCCCGTAGTCAGCTCCGCCGCTACGAGCGAAACCGGCACAAGAAAGAATACTGCGGCAAATAGATAATAGAATGCAGAACTGAGCCCGTAGGTACTCTCCGCAGGAAGCCCGCGCAGGCTCACGATAGCGGCCACGTTTATCATGGCCAAGGTGAATACGCCCAGCGTGGCTGATGAAGCCATGCGGCGGGGCGTTCCGTCAGTTGGTGTTGTCTTGTTCATAGAGCTAATCTTCATCAGGTTCGGACGAAGTGAGGCGTGTACAGGTCAACTCGCCCACAGGAGAAGTGCCCGTACTTTCATAGTAAAGAGAGAAGAGCTGATTGAGCGGAAAAGTCACGCAATCCTCACTGACCGGAGGGCGTAATCTCCCTTCTGCGCAAGAGTCCGTTTCAGAATTCGTATCCATACCCAGCCATAGACTCTTTCGCATTCTGAGGCGTTGTATATCTGGTATATTTGCATTTTCAATGACAAATTATGCAAATTTCACAAATTCTGCTTGACAAAAATATTTAGTCGTGTAAAATCCGCGCTCACAAAGTTATGGCTAAGAAAAGCTGGATTGAAAGAAACAAGAAGAAGGCAGCTGTCGCGGCTCGCTATGCAGACCTCCGCGCCAAGCTGAAGGCTGAGGGCGATTACATCGGTCTGACGATGCTCCCCCGTAATGCTTCCCCCGTTCGCCTCGTGAACCGCTGCGAGCTCACCGGTCGTCGCCACGCATTCCTGCGTCGCTTCCACCTCTCCCGTATCGCTTTCCGCGAGCTTGCCAACGCCGGCATGATTCCCGGTGTTACCAAGTCCAGCTGGTAAGCCACGGTTTGCACTTGACAATCTTTAAAGCGCGGGCTATTCTCAGAATAGCTCGCGCTCGTCTATGCCGATATACGAATACATTTCCGAAAACCCGGAGGATCCCCAGAAATCCTGCCGGTTTTGTCGCAATGGTTTTGAACTAATGCGCCCGGTGGATCGTGCACCGCTCACTCACTGCCTGTACTGCAAAAACCCGGTGAGAAAGAAAATCGGCAAGGTAAACGTGCCCAAGATTCTTGCACCACTCTCAATATCAGACGCTAAGAAAGCCGGTTTCACCGTCATGCAGAAGCGTGACCACGGCGTCTTTGAAAAACTCTAACCGGCTCACTTCTTACCCCGAAAATGATAGACCAGATATATAATTTCTTCTTCCTTACCCCTGATGAAGTAAAGACCCTGCAATGGGACTACCCGAGTTTTCTTTCCATTTTTCTCTTCCTGCTGGGCATCGGCTTCTTCCTTTTCCTGAACGCATTCTTCGTGGCGAATGAGTTCGCTAGCGCCCGAGTGCGCCCCAGCCAGCTGAGAGAAACATCACAGGACACGAAGGCCAGCGCCAACAAGCGTGCAAAGGCTCTCAATATCGTAAACCATCTGGATTCATACCTCTCTGCCAATCAGGTAGGTATCACCCTTGCTTCCCTTGCCCTCGGTGCCTTGGGCGAGCCCTTCATTTACAGCCTCATCGCCCCGGTACTCAGCTTCCATCTGCACCTGCGTCCGGAAGTCGTAAGCGTCATTTCCTACACTCTGGCCTATGCCCTCTTCACCTTTGCTCACGTCGTACTCGGTGAGCTGGTGCCCAAGAGCCTCGCCATCCGCAAGCCGCTGGAAGTAGCTATGGGCACTTCCGTGTGGATGACTCGCTTCGCTAAGTGGACATCCCTTATCATCAAGCTTTTCAACAACACAGCAAACGGCATCGCTCACCACATCTTCGGGGTGGATCCGAACTACTCTCCTGAATCCCACCACAGCGCGGAGGAAATTGCCCACATCGTGGAGGAAAGTGGCCGCAGCCATGAAGTGACCGCCACGGAAGCAGAGATTTCCACGAACGCGCTGGAGCTGAATGACCGCGCCGTGCGTGATATCCTTGTGCCGCGCAATGAAGTGGAGGTGCTGGATATCAATGACAGTTTCGAGGAGAATGTGGACATCGTCACGAACAGTCGCCACAGCCGTTTCACCCTCGTGGATGGCCATCTGGATGACGTGAAGGGATGGGTGCACGTGAAAGACATCATGAGGCTGCTGCGCAGTGGCAGCAAGGATATCATGAGCGTGAAGCGCACCATCAAAGTGGTGCCTGAAACGATGAAGCTGGACAACCTGCTGAACTTCTTTACCACGGAGAAAACCCACTCTGCCCTCGTGGTGGATGAGCACGGCATCGTGACCGGCCTCGTGTACCTTGATGACGTCATTGAAGAAATCGTAGGTAACGACATTAAGGACGAGTTCGAGCAGGAAGACCCCAGAGACTTCTTGGCCGTGGGCCCCAATCAATACATCGCCAGCGGTGCCATGGCCCTCTTTGATTTGGAGGAAGCTCTGCCCGCTCTCGGTGAAATTGAAAGTGACAGCGGCATCTCCACCATCGGCGGTCATATCACGGACTGCCTTGGCCACCTGCCCGAACTCAACGAACAGATTCGTATACGTGACTATCTCTTCACCGTCACCGGCACGGATGGCCGCCGCGTCACCCAAACCCGCATCGAACTCAGCCCGCTGCCGGAAAACTGATTTTTCCATAAGCTTTTTTCATCTCCGCCCGCCGACACAAGGCAGGCGGAGATTTTTTTTACACTTTTTATCTGAAACATGAAAGAATATGAATAAAAAGCGCGTATCAATGGTATACAGCACCTCAAAACACCATGAAAAGCACAGCAGCCACCACTCTCGCCCTGAGCACACTTGCCGCTATCTGCAGCGCTGACACGGCAGACAGCACCACCCTGCCCCCGGTACCGCAGCCATTGCGATACGCTGATGCCGGACAGGAATACTGGGCCACTTACCGCGCACTGCACCAAGCCATCACATCAGATAACCGTGCTGAGTTGGAACGACTGCTGTCCGCGGGGGCTGACAAAGCTCTGGCCCTTTTCATCGCAATCGACTTTGAACGCCTCGCTCTGGCAGAAGAACTGCTCAGGCAGGGAGACTGTGTGAACGGCAAACCCTACGCCCGCTGCACCGTTCTTTACGCACTCTGCGGAAAACCGCGCTTGGGTGAATGCTCCGGCTGGGGCGGTGCCGCCTACGCCGTGGCAGCTTACCCGGAACAAGCCGGCCTTGTTCAGCTGGCACTTGCAGCAGGTGCTGATGTAAACGAAGGCTCCGGTTACTCACTCATCACCCCGCTCATGCAGGCTGCCCGCAGCGGAGACCTCCCCACCATCGAACTCCTGCTGGAAGCGGGCGCGGACGTCAACAAGCGGGATGCCAGCGGACTGACGGCGCTCAGCTGGGCCGCTCGTGAAAACCGCACGGAAGTGGTGCGCCTGCTGCTCAGCCGTGGGGCACTTGTCAACGTCCCCATGACCAGCTGCGGCGGGGCCCTACTGGATTATGACCGCGCTGGGTGCACAGAATTACACATCGCCGCTCTGACCGGTAGCGCCGAGTGCATTCCCCTGCTCTTGGCAGCTGGCTCCGCCATCGAAGCGCAGGATATGTTCGGCCGCACGCCCTTCATTCTCGCCGCTCGCTCCAACTCCATCCCCACACTTCAGGCACTCATGGATGGCGGCGCAGATATCCACGCCTGTTTCCGAGCTTCGCTTTACGATGAGAAACCGGACCCCACCCGCAACGCGCTGCACATGGTGAACCCTAACGCACCCGGCGCACAAGAAACGCGTGATTTCCTCATCCATGCAGGCCTGAATCCCGCCAATTAAGCTCGCATACACACTTTTTTTGGCATTTTTATCATTTTCGAGTTGACGAACGCTTAAAGTTCCGCTATACTCCTGCCGCACACGGAGCGGTGGCTGAGTGGCTGAAAGCACCCGTTTGCTAAATGGACGTACTGCTTTAAACAGTACCGGGGGTTCGAATCCCCCCCGCTCCGCGCTAAAAAGCCCTGCAATCGCAGGGCTTTTTCTTTTGCTGACTACACCAACTATTCCAGCCCTGAAACGCGAGGCTTTTTAAGCGGAAAATGCTAAAAAGATTGCATTTCTAAGATTTTTGTGTATACTACCCGCGCATGCTTACCATCAAGAAACTGACGAAGGCACACGCAGGGCGCACCCTGTTCTATGAGACAGAACTCATCGTAAACTGGGGCGAGCGCATAGCACTGGTCGGCCCGAACGGCGCAGGCAAATCAACGCTGTTCCGCATGATTCTGGGCGAAGATACGCCGGATGAAGGTCAGATTGTGATGGATGAATACGGAGTGGTGGGTTACCTGCCGCAGGAGGCCGGTGACCCCAGCGACCGCACCGTGCTCGAAATTGCCATGAGCATCACCCCGGAAATGGGTAAGGCCATACGCACCCTGCGCGAGTGCGATGCCAAGGGCGATAACACCAGCGATGACTACGCCCACGCCATGGACATATTCATCGCCAACAACGGCTACCAGATTGAGCCCAAGGCCAAGCGAATTCTGAAAGGCCTCGCTTTCAAGGATGAAGATTTTCACCGCCCTGCCCGCGAGATGAGCGGCGGCTGGGTCATGCGCGCTCACTTGGCTCAGCTGCTGGTGGCAGAGCCGGACCTGCTGATGCTGGACGAGCCCACCAACCACTTGGACCTCATGAGCTTGCTGTGGCTGCGCCGCTACCTCATGAACTACCCGGGCGCCATCTTCATGATTTCGCACGACCGCGACTTCATGGATGAGCTGGTGGAGACCGTGTACGACATCGAAAATCAGGAGCTCGTGCGCTACACCGGCAATTACTCCAAATTCCTCGAACTGAAAGAACAGCGCTACGAAATCCTGCTGGCCGCATGGCGCAACCAGCAGCGCGAAATCGCCCACATGGAGTTCTTCATCGAGCGCTTCCGCTCCGTGGCCTCCAAGGCCGCTCAGGTGCAGAGCCGCATTAAGCAGCTGGAGAAAATCCGCCGCATCGAGAAGCCCCGTCAGGCTCGCCGCGTGTTCAAGTTCATCTTCCCGCAGCCGCCGCGTGCCATGCAGCGCGTGATGGAGCTGGAGAAAGTGGGCCAGAGCTATGGCGATAAGCGCATTTACAAGAATCTGGATTTGCTCATTGAGCGCGGCGACCGCATCGTACTGGTGGGTCCAAATGGTGCCGGCAAATCCACCCTGCTGAAAATTCTCGCCGGTGTTATCCCCATTGATGAAGGCAAGCGCACACTGGGCACGACAACCCGCATCGGCTACTTCTCCCAGATGCGCTCCGAGAACCTCACGCCGAACTTCACCGTGCTGGAGGAAATCATGAATGCTGACCCTGAGCTGCGTGAGGAAGAAGCCCGCGCCGTGCTGGGCTCCTTCATGTTCCGCAAGCTGGACTGTGAGAAGCGCGTGGAAGTGCTCAGCGGTGGTGAGAAATCACGCCTGAGCTTGGTGAAGTTCCTGGTAAACCCGCCGAACCTGCTGCTGATGGACGAGCCGACCACTCACTTGGACATCATGAGCGTGGAGGCACTCTCTCAGGCACTTAAGCGTTATGAAGGCACACTCGTCTTCATTTCGCACGACGTGCACTTCATCCGCGCCCTTGCGGAGAAGACGCTGCACATCGCACACGGCACCGTCACCCCCTATGCCGGTGGTTATGACTATTATCTGGAAAAATCCGGGCTGTTGGATAACCCGGATGCCATGAACATGTAACCGCAGTCACAACAATGCAAACAATCTTGCAGAATCCCACGTTCGTACTCTTCGCTATCCTGTTCTTCGGGCTTGCTCTGGGTAACCTCTCCATCAAAGGCATCGCACTAGGCAGCTCAGGCGTACTTTTCGTAGCCATGCTGGCCGGCCATTACAAGCTGACCATCCCCGCCGGTGTGTCAGACATGGGTACCGCCCTTTTCGTTTACTGCGTGGGCCTCGGTGTGGGTAACCGCTTCTTCTCCTCGCTGCGCAGCCGTGGCAAGAACCTCATCATTCTGGCGCTCATCATCGTGCTGGCCGGCTGGCTCACAGCATGGGGAATGTGCGAACTGATGGGCATCGAGCTGAGCGTGGGTGCCGGCCTGTTTGCCGGAGCCTGCACCAGCACCCCGGCTCTGGCTGCCGCTCTGGATGCAGCTAAGGCCGCCGGACTGAACGAGTCCATTATCAACATCGGCTACGGCGTGGCCTACCCCTTCGGCGTCATTGGTATCGTCCTCTTCGTGCAGCTCCTCCCCAGAATCCTGCACAAAAACCTCAGCAATAATCAAGATAACGGCACCCCGGACCCGCACTCCATCATTGCCCGCAAAGTACGAGTCACGAACCCTGAAGCGCTGACAAAAAGCCCGGCGGAACTGGCAGCGCAATGGCACATGAGCTGCCGAGTCACCCGCATCCTGCGTGATGGCGAGCTCAGGCCCATCACCCCCACTGATACCATTCAGGAAAATGACGTGCTCCTCATGGTGGGTGAACGCGAAAAACTGGAGCGCGACTCCGGCCTACTGGGACACCTCACAAGCGAACAGAACACCCTGAGACTGCCGCAAAACGAGTCAGCAGAGCTCATCCTGCTCTCAGCAGCAATGAGTAACAAGACCTTGAGCGAACTTGATACGCTCAGGAACTACGGCATCACCATCTCTCGCATCACCCGCTTGGGGAACACCTTCGTACCCACAGCGGATACGGAACTCATCCGCAATGACGTGCTGCGCGTCGTCGGCTCACCGGATGCCATCGCCACCTTCAAGGCTGAATGCGGCCACCGTGATACAGCCATGAACACGGCGGACATACTCTCTCTGATGGGTGGCCTCATGCTTGGCATCCTGCTGGGCAAGCTGCAATTCAGCTTCGGTAACGGAGATGGCTTCTCTCTGGGCATGGCCGGAGGTCCGCTGGTTGTGGCGCTGATACTGGGCCACTTCGGGCGTTTGGGGCCCATCGTGGGTTACATGCCCCGCCCCACAAGAGTACTGGTGATGGAGCTGGGACTGATGCTGTTCCTGGCCGGCGCCGGTGTACGCGGCGGCGAAAAACTCGTAGAAACCCTCAGCGAGAACGGCATGTCCATGTTCTTCATCGGCGCCGTCATCACCATGCTACCGCTCTTCATCGGCTACTTCGTGGCACGCAAATTCCTGAAAATGGAAATCGCTGAAACCCTCGGTTGCATCTGCGGCTCGCAAACATCCACCCCGGCACTGGGCGCCATCACCTCACAAACGGATAGCCAAGATCCCGTTATCGCCTACTCTACGGCATACCCGGTGGCCCTCATCTTCATGACTATTCTGGCGCAACTACTCGTACAGATGAGCTGACGCCCATTTTCCCCATCACATCTTCCGGCCCGCTGAGTACCTCAGTACTTCTGCGGGCTTTTTGCTGTTTTTTTCCGGAAGAAAGGGAAGTAAAACTTGCCAAAACGGGCAGAATATAGTATGCTACAGCTTAGCACAAGCTCAGCGAGAGCATCGCGTGCGTTAGTGCACGCGTGTGCGCAAGCCGGGTTGTGCGCAGATGCTAACCAAAACAAGCCATGACTAAATCAGCTAAAATCACTCTGATAAAGTTGCTTATCGTGCTGCTGCTCAGCGGCAGCATGCTTATGCTACCATTCGAAGAATGGGGTGTCCCGATTAATGCCGTACAAAGCCGCGTAATTGCCCTCTTCGTATTCGCTGCTCTGATGTGGATTCTGGAAGTAATTCCGATTTGGACCACCTCCGTGCTCGTCATCACCCTCACGCTCCTGTGCATGTCAAACCAGTCCCTGAACTTTATGCAGGTGGATCGCTTTGACAGCAACGCAGTGAAAGCCATCATTGCAGAGGCTTACGGCCCCGAAGCTAACGCTGCCACCGTGGCTGAGACACAGGCCGCAGTCATCGCTGATTTGAAGAAGCAGACTTCCCTTTCTCCCGCCGTTGTACGCACCGCCATCAACAACGCCATTCTTGCTCCCGTGGTGAACGGCGAAGTGGACAAGGCCGCTCAGGCTGAGAATGAAGCTGCAGCTACCGCTGCAGCAACTGCTGCAGCCGCTATAGCTGTTGCTGAGGAAAGAACAGCTGCTGCTAATGTGGCCATTGATGCAATTTGTGCAGTAGAAACCGCAGCTGCCGAACAGACAGCTACCGCAGAAGCCGCCACCACAGCACAGGCCGCTGCAACAGAAGCCGCCGCTGCAACAGCGGTTGCTATCGCTCAAAAAGATGCCGCAGCCGAGCAGTATGCTCTGGCAGCCGCCGCTGCGGGTAGAGCAATTGCCATAGCCGAGGGCGCAGCCTCTCAGGCTGAAGTAGCACGCGCCGCTGCTGCCTCTGCTACCGCTACCGCTACAGCAGCCGCCAGCAATGCCCAAGCAGCTACACAGGCTGCCACCATCGCAAATAGTGTAGCAGAGGAAAAAAATGCCGCTGCCGCTGCCGCCGCTGCTGAAGCTGAGTTAGCCATAAAAGCAGCTGAGACAAAGAGAGCCGCCGCTGCTGAGAATGGCAGTAGTGTAGAGCTCGCCGCTGCTGCTGCAAACCTTTCTGATATTGCCGCTGTAAAAGCAGCAGAGGCCGCCGCTGCTCAACAGCAGGCCGTAGCCGCCCGCGAAGCCGCCGATCGCGCCGTAGCCGCTCGTGATGCTGCCATCACAGCAGCTGAAGACGCCCGCAAAGCAGCTGAACAGGCTGACGCTACTGCTGAAGCCTTCGCTAACAGCGCTGCAAGTGCTGCCAATATCGCCACGGAGAAGAAAGCAGCAGCTGACGCCGCTGCCGCTGTGGCTGAAGCCGCCGCAACGGCCGCCTCTGACGCTGTCGCTAGGGAGAACCTCGCTACTGCCGCTGCCAGAGAAGCCGTAGCAAAGGCTGATGCCGCTGCTGCCGCTGCTGCAATCGCCGTTACTACAGCCCAGTCCGCTGAGACTCAGGACGCCTTGGCTGCCGTCGAAGCAGCAAACAATGCCGCAACCGAAGCTAAGATGGCTGCTGATGCAGCTGCCGCCAACGCCTCGGCCGCCGCTAACGTTAAGCCTGCTCTTCTGGCTGCTGCCGGCCGTCTTTACAGCGGCCCTGTAAGCGAGCAAATTGACGGTCTGAAGCTCGTTAGCGTAGCCAAGCAGAAGAGCATTTTCGGCACCTTCGCTGATCCCATCATCATCCTCTTCCTCGGTGGCTTCTTCCTCGCTGATGCCGCCACCAAGTTCCGTCTGGATATCAATCTGGCCCGCGTACTGCTGAAGCCCTTCGGTACGAATCCCAAGTTCGTACTGCTGGGTCTGATGAGCGTTACTGCCATTTTCTCCATGTTCATGAGCAACACAGCTACCGCCGCTATGATGCTCGCCCTGCTCACCCCGGTGCTGGCTCTCTTCAAGCCGGAAGACCGTGGCCGCGCTGCCTTCGCCCTTTGCATTCCCGTGGGTGCTAACGTGGGTGGCATCGGCACGCCCATCGGCACTCCCCCCAACGCCATCGCCCTGAAGTACATGCAGGACCTCGGTCTGGATGTTACCTTCGGTAAGTGGATGATGTTCGGTATTCCCTTCGTGCTTATCATGCTCCTCGTGGGTTGGCTTGTACTGCTGAAGATGTTCCCCATCAGCCAGAAGAGTCTGGACCTCTCCAAGGAGCTCAAGGGTAAGTTCCTTACCACTCCCAAGGCCATCGTGGTATACGCCACCTTCATCATCACCATCCTCCTCTGGGTAATTCCCAAGGACTACCATGGTCTGGATGCCAACTCCGTGGCCATCATCCCCATCGTCGTGTTCTCCGTGACCGGCGTTATCACCAAGAAGGACCTGCGTGGCATGGCTTGGGACGTACTCTGGCTCGTAGCCGGTGGTTTCGCCCTCGGTGTGGCTCTTAGTGAGACCAACCTCGCCAAGGACATGATTAACGCCATTCCCTTCGGCGAGTGGAACTCCACCGTGCTGCTCATTGGTGCAAGCTGCATCTGCCTCTTCATGGCTACCTTCATGAGCCACACCGCTACGGCCGCTCTGCTGGTGCCCATTCTGGGCGGTGTTGCCGGCGCTATGATGAAGGCCAGCTCCATGGACAATGCCGGCGCCGTGGCTCTGCTGGTAACAGTAGCCTTCGCCTCCTCTCTGGGTATGGCTCTGCCCATCTCCACTCCCCCGAACGCCATGGCTTATGCCACCGGCCACATCGAACAGAAGGGTATGGCCATTTCCGGCACCATCCTCTGCCTGCTGGGCCTGGCTATCACCATCTTCATGATGGTGGGTCTCGGCGCCATCGGCTTCTTCGGTTAACTCTGACACATACACAACACGCATTCCACACATGAGCATCCTGCTGCCACTACCTGAACACATTCTGGAACCTCTGGAGAGGCTCAACAGCGTCTACTTTAGTGACGCGGGCCGAACCGTGGAGTTCGCCAAAGGTGATATGGTGGTACAGCAGGATGAGGAATGCCGGCGCTTATATCTCGTGCTGGAGGGTGAACTCGTAGCCTACCGACAGGCTGAGTTCGTCCCCGGCACCGAGATGCCGGTCGAAATAGCCACACGTAAGCACGAGGTATTCCGTGCCGGCCCCGGCTCATACGTATGCGTACAAGCATTTTTCTCCCGAGCCTTCCGCAGCTCTAATGAGATTGTGGCGCTGGAGGACTGCCGCTTGGCCTATGTGGATGACACCACGGAAGCCGTGGAGCCGGAACGCTACGGCAGCTTCGAGCACCAGTTCATCCCCGTGCTGGTGCATGAGCTCGCTGCGCGAAACATGCGCATCTTCGTGCATGCCTCCGCTAAAGAGGAGGCCCAGCGCCTCCTGCACCGTGCTGAAATGGCAGCCACTCTCGGCCAGCTTTCCGCAGGTATCGCCCATGAGCTGAATAATGCCGTGGGAGTTATCACCCGCCGCACCGAGTTCGTGGCAGAACATCTGGAGAAATTCCTTGCAGAGGATAACAAATACAATTCTCAGCTCTTCCGTTACGGCTATGATGATACATCATACTCTGCCGCCAGCTCACTGCGTGCCATTGCCCGCAAGTGGGAAAGAGAGCTGAACATGCCCCAGCCCGCCGCCAAGGTGCTCGCACACATTATTCCGGATACCGAAACTCTCGTGAAGTTCGGCCCGGAGTTCGTAAAACACGTGCGCAACAACTACAGCTTCTGGGAGCTCGGGCATGATATGAGAGATCTTCAGGTAGCGGCCAAGCACGCCACCGGTATCGTCCGCGCCGTCAAACTGCTGGGCGGAGGCAACTCTACCCGCCAAGAGGCCGTGGACGTACGCGAAAGCGTAAATGACGCCATGAACCTGCTCACCAACAAGCTCAAGCACATCCAAGTGGAAACACAGCTGGATGCCTGCCCCCTGCTCACGGCAGACCTCACGGAGCTGGTTCAGATATGGACAAATATCATCAATAATGCGTATGATGCCATGCAGCAGGCTCAGACGCCTAATCCCACCGTGCGCATCCGCACGGAATCCTTCCACGCGGAAGGCCACAATTTGCTGCCCACGGAATACGTGCGCGTGTCTATCTCCAACAATGGCCCGGCCATTCCGGAGGAGATTCACGAGAAAATTTTCAACCCGAACTTCACCACAAAGAAACTCGGGCTGGATTTCGGGCTCGGCTTGGGCCTTTCCATTGTCCGCCGTCTGGTAGACAGTTACAATGGCACCATCGAGCTCATCAGTAACGAAACAGAAACAACCTTCTCTATTAACCTTCCAACCACTCAACTTCATGGAAACGATTAACATTATTTGCGTAGATGACCAGCAGGAAGTGCTGGATTCTGTCATGAGAGACCTCCGCCCTCTCACCCCGCTCATCCGGCTGGAGGAGGCCTCCGGCGTGGAGGACTGCCTGAGCCTGATGGAGCAGATTGACGATGACGGCGACTTCGTGGGCCTCGTCATCTCTGATCAGGTCATGCCGGGCGCTAACGGCACCGAGCTGCTGGCCAAGGTAGCTTCCGACCGCCGCTTCACCAAAACTCGCAAGGTACTTCTCACCGGTCAGGCTACTCATGCGGACACGATTAACGCCATCAATGACGGCCACATCGATAACTACATTGAAAAGCCCTGGCAGCAGGAGAAGCTTCTTAACGTGGTGAAGAAGCTGCTCACTCTCTACATCATTGACATGGGAATAGACCACACCGAGTACATGAGTGTACTTGATCAGGCCACCCTGTTTGAAAAACTCCGCTAAACATATAATGAAAGCTCTCACTATCACCATGGCCGCACTTGCGGCCATGCCTGCATTAGCTGGTACTCCGGCAGCCACTGCTGTGCAAGCTGCCCCCGTTGACAGAGACTGGACGGATGCCGTCCGCCGCGCCCTCGTGGTGTATGATAACCCGGACACCTTCGTTCAGAGGGTGAGCTTCGCCTTCCGTCAGCAGTGGCAAATGGCTGTCGTGCAGCCCAATGGCAGCAATGGCCTTCACCTGAAAGACGGCGCCAGCCCGTATAACTGCGAGTTCCGCCGCAACTGGCTTGGCGTGAATGTGGATACCCGCACCGGCACCCGCTTCCATGCATATGCTCGCATCGGCGGTCTTCCCGTCCGTGAAACATATGCCGGCGGCCGCACTAGGCGCAACTTCTCCTACACGGACCTGTATGATATTTATATCCGTCAGGAAATTCCCGCGGTGGACGGTCTGACGCTGCGCGTCGGTAAGTTTGCCCATAAGTTTACGCTGGATCTTCGTGAATCTAACGCTGAAATTGAGGCCATTGAGCGTTCTCTCATCTGCAACCAGTTCGGTCTGGATACGAACTGGGGTATTGAGTTAGAATACAAGCCCACCCGCAATGATGTGCTCTTTGTACAGCTTTTCGCCAATGACCGAGCCAGCGCCAGCAAGAGCAACTCCCACAGAGACTGCTACCGCGATGGCCGCGGCCTGAAAGGCGAGTTCGGTTGGGAAGACGAGTGCTTCCTCATCATCGGTGGTACACACAGGTTCAATGTAACAGAGCATGGCTACCACGCCCTCTCCCTGGAATACATGCATGACTTCAATGATGCCTACCACGGCAAGAGGCCGGGTGCCAATAACTACGGTCCCGGGTTCATGGATGCCATCTCTCTGGGCTACGAATACAGGTTTGACCGCCTCACCTTTACGGCAAACTTGGTGGCAGCCTTTGAACAGCAGAACGGCAACGGCACAAACAACGTCGGCCTGCAGCTTCAGCCGGTATATGCCCTGACTCCTCAGGTGGACCTCGTGTTCCGCTATGTGGGCATGACCGGTGATGGCGCCTGCAAGCTGGGTGGTGACCGCTACATCTGCACGCAGACAAATGCCAACAGCTGGGTGGACAGCATCCACACCTTCTACATGGGCGTGGATCTCTATGCATCTCCGTACAACCGCCATGCAGCCAAGCTGATGTTCGGCGCGGAGTACACCACCGCCCGCAGAGGCGGCGCGGACTGCTACAACGGCTGGGAATTCTCCACGGCTGTACGTGTGAACTTCTAATCCCCCCGCACCTTCCCTTTCACAGCCTGTCGTGCCTTCTGGCGCGGCAGGCTTTTTTTCATTCCTCTTTTATGCGAGGGCGGCCAGCAGCTCCGCCCTCCCTGCGGGCAAATGCTGAAAATGCTGCTGAAGGCTTACATGGGCTGGCAGCGCAGCCGTATATATGCCGTGCAGCGTAGCAAGGCGTTTCTCAAAATGCGTAAGTAATGCCGGGCGCAAGTGGGCCTCCGCCACGTAGTCCAAAGCTCCGGCCATGAGCTTATGCCACTCCTCGCCTGGAGTGTATGGTTCTACTGTGGCCAGAAGTAAATTAGCCATATAGCCGCAAAGCCGCAAATGCAGCAGGCTCCGCCGCAGAGGCAGGCGCGGGTTCAGGAGCTCCACACTATGAAGCGTAGCTAAATCACCACGCGCCGGCTCAGAAAAAAGCAGCTCGCACTCATGAAAGAGGTCGAGCCGCCCTGTAAAATCGCTTCCGGGCTTGCGCGCATTTCGGGCAGCGGTACGCACCACTCCCGCACCACGGGTGCACCAAGTCACAATCAACCCGTAATCTCCGAGCGGGCTAAGCTTGAGTATGCACCCCTCATCGCGCAGCTTCATGCCGGGAGTTACTCCTGTGCGTTACGTTCCGTTATACCGGAAATGTTGAGAGCCTGTCTGTAACCGCTCAGATAGCCGGTACCGCGGAAAATACTGTCGGCTGCGGACAACTCACGAAGAGCAGCCTTGCGATCCCCTTCCAGATACATGAAAACAGCTTGGCTGTAATAGTACAGCGGAGCGTCCAGCATGGGAGAAAAATCCGCCACAAGTGCACGGGCTTCATCCACTCGATTCAGCATAACAAGGCAGAGCAGCTTGCGAAATGTAAGGCTGTACGAGAGCTGTTCCATTTCCTTGTAACGAATCATCTCTAGCAGCTCATCGGTCGTGGCCAGACATTCTTCATAACGGTGCATCCCCAGCTGAAGAAGGGAGAGAGAAAGACGTGCAACAGAATCCTGAGAATCCTGAGCAAACACTCTATCCAGCTGCTGCTGTGCCTCCTCATAACGTGCCTGAGAAATCAGCGCACTCGCGCGAAGATTCCACACATTGGGGTTTGATGTGGTGTACATCTCGCAAGTATTCAGGTGAGCTTCGCACTCAACCATGCGGCCGGCAGCATAAGCGTTCTTAGCAGCCCTAAAGGCTTCAGTATATGCACTTCTGCTCTCAGTCGGCAGGTTGGAAAGTTCTCGCACCCATTCAGGAATAGTTACATCTGTTTGCTCAGTTTCCTGCCGAGCAGGAGCTGTCGGCAAGCCACCCGTAGGTAAATCAGCCTGAGCGGTAAGCCCCAACATAAAAATGCCGAAACTCGCAGCCCTCAAATATGATTGATGTGCTTTTTTTATCATATATTAAGATATGTTGAAATTTTCTCTGCAATAGCTCCGGGAGTCAGGCCGTGCTTCTCGCGCAGCTGTTCCAAGCTACCATGCTCCACAAATACATCCCCCCAGCCGATTCGCAGCACAGGAGTGTCAGCCCCGGCCGCATTCAACGCTTCCTGAACGGCACTTCCAAAGCCGCCGGTAACCACATGGTCTTCCAAGGTCACAATCAAGCGACACTGCCCAGCAAAACGCCTCAGGCACTCTTCATCCAGAGGTTTAATAAAGCGGGCGTTAATATGAGCACAAGACACGCCCTTCTTTTCCATCAGCTCCCGCACAGCCACCGCCATGCGGTTCATATTGCCCAGCGCCAACAGAGCCACTTCACCCTCCGGTGCAATAACCTCAGCTTTACCGATGGGGAGCGGCTGCGGTTCATCCGGCATGGTAACCCCCTCGCCCGCACCACGCGGATAGCGTATAATGCTCGGACAGTCATTAATCTGCTGCATGGTGGCAAGCATATGGCACAGCTCAGCTTCATCACGAGGTTGCATCATAACAACATTCGGGATGCAGCGCATCATGCTGATGTCAAAAAGGCCATGATGGGTGGGCCCATCATCAGGTGAAAGCCCAGCGCGATCCATACAGAAGCGCACCGGCAAGTTCTGCAACGCGGCATCATGCTGAATCATGTCCACACAGCGCTGCATGAATGTGGAATAAATAGCCAGATACGGCTTAAGCCCCTGCGTCGCCATACCACAGGCAAAGATGGACGCGTGCTCCTCTGCAATACCCACATCAAAGAATCGCTCAGGGAACTTCTCCCGGAAGATATCCAAGCGAGTACCGCTCGGCATGGCCGCCGTGATGGCCGTAATAGAGGAATCATTCTCAGCCAAGCGGCTCACGCAGCGGCCGAAGGCCTCAGAATAGGTGATAACCGGTGCCTTTGCAGTGCTACCGTCCTGCACATCATACTGCCCTACTCCGTGGAATTTCGTGGGATTCTGAGCGGCAGGCTCATACCCCATCCCCTTCTTAGTGATAACGTGCAGGATGATATGCTCATCCCTGCGGGACGCTATACGCAGCACACGCTCCAACCTTGCGATATCATGACCATCAATCGGGCCATAGTAAGTAAGTCCCAGCTGGCCAAAGAAGCTCAGCGGAGTAATGAGGCCGCGTGCTGTGTTAAAAATCTTTGAGGCCTGGTCCTTTATCTCTTTCCCTCCCAAGCGCTCAATGAACCCCTTGGCCCTGTCTCTCAGCCAAGTGTATGTATCCGTCTCCTGAAGTGAGGAGAAGTAACGTGAAAGCGCGCCCACGTTCTTATCAATACTCCATTCATTATCGTTCAGAATGAGAATGAACTTCTTCGTATTGGTAGAAATGCTGTTAAGGCCCTCCAGCGTGGTACCACAAGTAAAAGCACCATCTCCCACAACGGAGATAACATTAAAATCATCTCCCGCCAAATCACGGGCAGCAGCCATACCCACACCGGCGGAAAGGGCCGTTCCGGCATGGCCGGCACCGTAGGCATCATGCTCGGACTCACTTCTCTTGCAAAATCCGGAAATACCACCAAACTGGCGAATGGTATTCAGCTCGCCACAACGGCCGGTAAGCATCTTGTGCACATAGCACTGATGAGATACGTCAAAGAGAATCTTATCACGGGGGGTGGAGAACACTCGGTGCAACGCAATGCACAGCTCCACCACTCCAAGATTCGGGGCCAAATGTCCACCGGTAACCGAAAGGGTATTCACCAGCACATCGCGAATCTCAGCGGCCAGCTCCGGGAGCTGTTCCGCACTGAGATTTTTCACATCTTCCGGCGAATGGATACCGGAAAGCAGAGGTGGTAACTCAAACGAGGCTGAATCCATCTTCTTCATCTTTCGGGGGTGTGGCAGCAGCGGGAGCTGATGCAGGATTATCCAGAGTCTTTATGCGCAACTCTGCTTTTTCCAGTAATGTACGGCAATTTACCACTAAGCGGCGGCCTTCTTCAACGAGTGCTATCGTCTCCTCTAGCCCCGTCTCAGGGTTTTCAAGTCTGGCGGCTATCGCCTCCAGACGCTCCATGGACTGCTCAAAATTGAGCGCTTTTTCTTTTTTGCCTCCAGCAGACATAGGTAAAACGTGAAAATCAGTTACGAGCCTCAGCTTTGGTGTAGTAAATCATCTCTGCACCCAACAGAGGAATTCGGTTAGAGAAACGGCCTTGCGAAGAAACCAGCTGCCCAAGCGTCATCGTTCGAGCATTTGCGTTGACGCTCTCCACAAAGCAATCAGCTAAGGCAAAATTATGGCGCGGAACTAGCTGCAAAATCTTACCCTCCATAGCGAGCGGCGCAAAATCACCCATATGAGCAATAATACCGGACATACCATTCTCCACCATGGTATGGGACGAAGGCGTGATGAGAAAGCCTTGCAGCTCTACACCGCTCGCTTTCAGGGCAGGTTCTACAAAGGTAACCAAATCATCCACGGATGTGGGTATCCACAGTGCTCTTCTATCAGCATACCATGCCACAGCCCAGGGTTGGTCCGTCACGATAACATGATTCGGTGATGTGATGTCAACCAAAGGCCCATTAATTGCAGGCGGATAATAGGGAGGGAAATGCGGACGGCCGCGCTCACCAATCCAAATACCCCTGTAAATATTTTCAGGCAGAGTCGTAATGAAGGGGCCGGCAGACACCACAAGCATCAGGAACAGGGTAAGTCCGCGCAACTGATTAAATGTGGTACCTTCAAGATTAATTCTGGACAAGAAGTTAAAGAGAAGAGATACGCCAAAGGCCACAAAAAGAGGAGCATAAAGGAATGCGAGCTGAGAGGGATTCTCCGGGGTATCAATACCAAAAAGAGCCATACCCACGCAGGAAACTGCCCACATGCTGAATACTGCCCACTTCATATCCTGCACATCATTGCGCCTGAAGCGATGGAATATAGCAAGGAAGAAGAATGGCACCACCAGAATGGACCCCATATTCACATAAAGTCCGCGGAGCTGAGCGAAGGTGTGCCCGATAAATCTCAGCACAAAGCTCTGGCTCTGCAGCGGCATATTATTCAGGTTAGCGGCACGCATGGCGAACTCCTCACCACCACCAAAGCTGTTATAAAGGCCCAGCAAAGCGTTACCAAAAATACTTCCGGTGTACAGATAATTCTGAACAGCTGAATAAGAAAGGAGAAGCAGCAGGATAACACCGGCTACAACTGCATATGCCCCCATGGGGCGGAACTTCATGCAGATGTAAAGCAGAAGACCAGCTACCACCCAAAGCCCCATCCATGACGTCAGCACCATCAAGCCCATGCAGACGAAGGTGAGCGTCACATAGAAAAGCGTCCAGTACGGTTCTCCTGCCTCATGACTCCTGATGGCGGAAAGCAGCATATGCAGGCCGGCCAGCATGAAGCAAAGCATCAGCGGCTGCGGAAGACCACTCACTGAGTAATTCAGCAGCAAATCACTGAAAATAAGGAAACAAGATGACGCGCTCGCCACAATCTCATCAAACAGGCGAGCAATGAGCATATAAGCCAGAACGATAGCAGTAATGAAGAATAGCATCGATGTGGCGGAAATCACTCTATCAGCGGCGTACACGTAACCATCCGTCATTCGGTTTCCGGAAAAATCATCATAACCGGTTACCTTCAGAGCAACGGCCATAGCCACAATATTCAGCGGAGCATGCGTTGTATCTCTCAGCGTACGCAAATCAGCAGGCTCCGCACCCTTCCTCGTCCCCTGCTCATATACCTGCATCAGGTTGATAGGGCGCAGCAAACGGGTTTCAAAGCCTTCACCCCTAGCCAGAGAACGAGCAATCTGAGCCTGATCCATGGCTGTAGGTTGGTCCAAACCACGGTAGGTAATGTAAAGTTTGAACAAACACATGAACGCAAGCAGTGCGGCCACAATAAGGCGCAATACCACAATTGTCTTCGAACTTCCTGCACGTATTATGCTTGCCATATTCTCGTTTTGAACACGTTAGTAAAATTATAGATAAAGGCTAAACACCTCTCTAGCCTCTGACATCTTGCGCTGCAGAGTGCGGCGGTTTATACCGAGAAGCTCAGCGGCCGCGGTTCTGTTACCCCCGGTATGCTGCAAAGCTCGCAGAATAGTCTGCCGCTCGACGTATTGTAAATTAAATGAGGGGGTAAAATCAAGCCCAAATTCCGTACGCGGATGACTTTGCGAAGACACTTGGCTGTCATCCTTAGGTAACTCCGGGGAATTCTGCAGATATTCCGGCAAATCTTCCGGCGTAATAAAAGCGCTATCACTCATCACCACCCCGTGCTCCACAGCCGTGCGCAGTTGGCGCACGTTACCGGGCCATGAGAAGTGACGCAACAAATCCAGCGCCGGACGGGACAAGGTCTTTACGGGCTTGTTATTTTCACGGCAGAGCTCCTGCACAAAGGCATTTGCCATAAGAACAACATCGCCCGCGCGCTCGCGCAAGGGGGGCAAGCGCAGGGAGATGACATTGAGGCGCTGGTAAAGGTCCAGCCTGAAAGTCCCCTGCTTCACCATCTCCTCCAGGTTCCGATTCGTGGCCGCCACCACACGCACATTCACGGGAATGGCTGTGTTACTGCCCACACGCTCGATGCTGCGCTCCGCCAGCACGCGCAGCAGTTTCACCTGAGTCGGGATATCAATTTCACCGATTTCATCCAAAAAGATAGTACCGCCATCCGCCTCTTCAAAGCGTCCTATCCTGCGCTGCATGGCCCCGGTGAACGAGCCTTTCTCGTGGCCGAAAAGTTCACTCTCCATCAGCTGGGGAGAAAGCGCCGCGCAGTTCACGGCCACAAAACGCGCCTTGCTGCGGGGAGAAAGGCTGTGAATGGCACGGGCCACAAGCTCCTTACCAGTGCCGGTCTCGCCCTGAATGAGAACAGTAGCCGTAGTAGGCGCCACTTGGCGAATCCGGTTAAAAATCGGCTGCATCTGCGGGCTGTCTCCCAGCATGGAGTCTAGCCCGCCGGAAGGATTCAGGCGGGAGACCAGCTCTTCATTGCGAGCCTCAAGTGAGCGCGTATGCGCCGCGCGGCGCAGCAGCAGCTCCACCTCATCCAGATTAAGAGGCTTAGTCAGGAAGTAATAGGCACCATGCCGCCGCGCCTCGGCAGCGGTGTCAGCGCTGCCATAGGCGGTCATCATGATACAGGTAGGCGGGTTCGGCAGGCCCTGCGCATAGTCAATGAGGGCCATGCCGCTCTCGCCACCCAAGCGGAGATCGGTAAGCAGAATATCCACCGGCTCACTGTCCATGAGGCTGCAAGCTGCCTTGCCGTTAGAAACAGCATACACCTCATAGTCGTCCTCCAGCGCTAAGCGGAGGGCATCTCGCGTGGATTTTTCATCATCCACTATCAACAGCACCGGTAACATACGGCTCACCTTTCTCCGGATGATATTTTATTAAATAAGCCAGAGGCCCTCGGCTTCATCAAAACCGAACATGATGTTAAAGGCATGCACGCCCTGACCACCGGCGCCCTTAATCACGTTATCCTCGGCGCTCATGAGCACCACGCGGTTCGTACGGGCATCCACAGCCCAGCCGATGTCCACAAAGTTCGTGCGCGTGACATTCTTCGTATCAGCAGGCTTACCGGCGCCAAGCAGGCGCACAAACGGTGCACCGGCATAAGCCTTCTCCATGCAATCCGTGATATCCTGCAGGGTGACGCCGTCAGCCAGCTTAGCTACCGTGGTGGTAATAATACCGGTGTTCACAGGCATGAGATGCGGGGTGAAGGTGATGGTGACCTTCTGCCCTGCTGCGAGGGAAAGCTCCTGCTCAATTTCGGAAAGGTGGCGGTGGCGGGGCACGCCATACGCGCGCATGCTCTCGTTACACTCGCAGTACAGCAGGCTCACATCAGCCCTGCGTCCGGCACCGGACACACCGCTGCCACTGTTCACAACGATGTCTTCCACCTTCAGCAGACCGGCGCGGAAAAGCGGAACCAGCGGAAGTATGATGCTGGTGGGATAACACCCCGGAGAACCTACGATGCGGGCCTTCTTAATTTCATCACGGTGCCACTCAGGCATACCGTACACGGCTTCCTGCATCAGCGCCACATCTGCATGCGGCTTGCCGTAGAACTCCTCGTACACCGCAGGATCATTCAGGCGAAAATCAGCGGACAAATCAATCACGCGAATACCGGCCTCCACCAGCCCGCGACCGTAGCTCACGGATACACCGTGCGGCAGCGCCAAGAACGCTGCCTCGGCTCCCGTCGCGGCGATAGCCTCCACATCAGAATCCGTAAACTTCAGGTCAGCACCCGGCACATTGCGGAAACGCGGGAACAAATCGCACAGCTCCTGCCCGGCATACTGGCGAGACGTGGCGCATACGATTTCCACCCCCGGATGGCGCAAAAGGATGCGCAGAAGCTCCTGACCAGTGTATCCACTGGCCCCGACAACGGCAATTTTTACCTTTTTCATGACAAAAATGATTATATCATGAAAAAAATGTGTTGACAACTGTAAAAATTCATGTATACTTCCCTTGTCGACACGCTCCCAAGCGCAAGACAAACAAATATCCCAAACATCGGGCAGTAGCGCAGTCTGGTAGCGCACTTGCATGGGGTGCAAGGGGTCGTGGGTTCGAATCCCGCTTGCCCGATACAGATAAGGCTCAGCAATGGTAATCACCGCTGCTGAGCCTTTCGCTTTCTCCACACCCAGCGGGATTCGAACACACGACCCCGTAGGGGGAGTGGGCTGGGTGCGAGTAAGCGAGCAACCAGCCCCCGAGCCCCGGGCACACCTGCCCGGGGGTACTCTGCAAAGCAGAGCGAGGGGGGCGGGTAGAATCGGGTCAAGCCCAAACATTGTGGAATTTGAATTGGGTCAAGCCCAAACATTGTGGAATTTGAATTTTCATATCACGATGTGCCCACATTCAATTAACACTCTTAACCGATAGTTCTGAAAGTTGCGATAGCCATAGGCCCGGCGTTGAATTAATTTCATTTTTCGGTGGAAG
>JAZRTR010000042.1:0-83620 GCA_045652085.1 Akkermansia sp. | reverse complement strand
GACTATCCACGCCCTCTCCTGTAATCTTCAAGTACTTCAAGAACACAACACTGGGCATGGTAGGAGTTTTCTCCTCCATGCTCAATGTTTTTCTGCTTTTTACTAATACTTTTCTCCGGCTTCTCTTCTTCCTTGCGGGGCTCATTCCACAATTATTGCAGAAGGAGCCGAAATCTTTAATCGCCGGTCTTCAGCACATTAATGAAAGCCTCCTGCGGAATGTTCACGCGGCCGATGGACTTCATGCGCTTCTTACCTTCCTTCTGCTTTTCAAGCAGCTTACGCTTACGGGTAACGTCACCGCCATAGCACTTGGCCGTCACGTTCTTACGCATAGCGGAAATACTCTCACGGGCGATAATCTTGCCGCCGATGCAGGCTTGAATGGCCACGGTGAAGAGCTGTCTTGGTATCACATCCTTGAGCTTCAGAGCAATCTCACGGCCCTGAGACTCTGCACGCTCGCGGTGCACAATCATGGAGAAGGCATCCACCGGCTCACCGGCAATCATCATATCCATCTTCACAAGCTTGGCGGCCTGATAGCCATCATACTCGTAGTCCATGGAGCCATAGCCACGGGTGGTGGATTTCAGCTTATCATTGAAGTCCACAAGGATTTCAGCCATGGGAATGCGGCAGGTAAGCATCACGCGGGTATCATCAATAGTCTCCGTGTGTACCACCTCACCACGCTTCTCCATCACGATGCGCATGATATCGCCAATGTAATCAGCGGGAATCATCACAAATACCTTCACGATGGGCTCACGGATTTCCTGAATCTCCTGCGGGTCCGGCAGAATGCTGGGGTTATCCACCAGCATCTCCGTGCCGTCCGTCTTCGTTACTTCATAAATTACGGACGGATAAGTGGAGATAACGTCCATGTTGAACTCACGGCGCAGACGCTCCTGAATAATCTCCATATGCAGCAGGCCGAGGAAACCGCAGCGGAAACCGAAACCAAGTGCCACGGAACTTTCGCCCATGTATGTGAAAGCGGCGTCATTAATCTGCAACTTAGCCATAGCGGCCTTCAGAGCCTCATAATCAGAGGAATCCACCGGATAAATACCGGAGAACACCATGGGGCGGATTTCCTTGAAACCGGGAAGCGGTTCGGAACAGGGGTTAGTCAGGTTGGTGTATGTATCACCAATCTTCACGTCAGCCGCGGACTTCATGTTCGCAATGATGTAGCCCACATCACCCGTCTCCAGCTGATCTGTGGCCTGCATCTTGGGAGTGAACACACCCACCTCCTTCACTTCATAAGTCTCATCCGTAGCGAAAAGCTTCACCTTCATGCCACGGGAAACGGTACCGCTCACCATGCGCACGTATGATACCACGCCGCGGTAGGAATCGTACACGGAGTCGAACACCAAGGCGCGCAGCTTGTCGTCCTCTGCAGGCTTGGGAGAAGGAACACGGCTCACAATGGCTTCCAGCACGTCCTCAATACCGATGCCGGCCTTTGCCGAGCAGAGAATAGCCTCATCATGGGGAATGCACACCACATCCTCCAGCTGCTTGTAAACCTTAGGCAGGTTTGCACTGGGGAGGTCAATCTTATTCACCACCGGCACAATTTCAAGCTGCTGGTCAAGTGCAAGGTGCATATTAGCAAGAGTCTGAGCCTCCACGCCCTGAGCAGCATCCACAATAAGCACGGCGCCATCACAGGCGGCCAGAGAACGGCTCACTTCGTAGGAGAAATCCACGTGGCCGGGCGTATCCAGCAGGTTAAGCTCATAGGTGTTACCATCCTTGGCCTTGTAACGCATAGTCACAGGGTGAGATTTAATGGTAATGCCCTTCTCACGCTCCAAATCCATGGCATCCAGCAGCTGGTCCTGCTTGTCACGCTCGCCGATGGTATTCGTGAACTCCAGCAGACGGTCCGATAGAGTCGTCTTGCCGTGGTCAATGTGAGCAATAATAGAAAAGTTACGTTTGAAGCGGATATCCGTAGCCATGCGCGCGGGACTATACACTTTCTCACTTTTTTTGTCAAGTCAAAAGAAACAGCTCAAATGAAAAACGTTAGTAAAAGTCTCAGGCATACTGACGCGCAACATGCTTGCACAAGCCCGGTCTCCGCATTATAATACGCACCGCGATGAAGGGCTTCCTCCATACTGCCATATTCCTACTGCTCGTCTTATGCGGACTGGCGGTAGCAGCTGTGCCTCGCAACTGCTCTCAGGCTATCATCGGCATCGCTGATAATTGGGATAGCTCGCACGTTACGCTTTCCCTTGTTGAGAAAAATGCTCAGGGACAATGGGTTCGCGTCATGGGACCTTGGCGAGGGCGCCTCGGCCGCAATGGGCTCGTATGGGGACTCGGCCTGCATAGCAATCCTTGGAGAGGCACAGTCAAACGCGAAGGTGATGGCCGCTCCCCCGCAGGTGTCTTTGCCATAGGCGGACTTTGGGTGACAAACCGCCGTGCCGTTCAACATCATCCGGGCATATCTTATGTAAAAGTGGGACCGGAAGATCTCTGGGTAAGTGATCCCGCGTACCCGCACCTGTATAATCGCCATGTGCGACTGGACCACCCTGCCCGCACCCCATGGGAGCTGCGTGAACAGATGCGCCAGACGGATTACCCCCACAGCATTAAGCTGCTCATCTGCCACAATACTGATGAGCCGGAAGTAGGAGCTGGCTCCTCCATCTTCTTCCACATCTGGCGTAGAGACGGCGCTGCTGCTACAGCCGGCTGCACCTCCATGGATGAGCAGAATCTCCGTGCCATGATTGCCAGATTAAATCCAGCGCGCACACCGGTCTACATTCTCCTTCCCCGTGAGGAATACGCACGAAGACGCAGTTCATGGAGGCTGCCCTGATTTTTCCTTGACAAGCAAACACTAATAGCGTAGAAGAATACAGATATGAAACATTTCCTTTCCATACTTATGGCTGCGGCCATGCTACTGACGGCACTGCCGGCAAGTGCACAGGTAGGACGTGTGGACTTCAACAATGCGCCTGAAGGTGAGCAGAATGTCAACTACAAGTTCTGGGTATGCATCATCGGCACAGCAAAAAAGGCCATTACCAGCGTACGGCTGGATACCGTCACCTCCGTCTCCAAGCATACCTACAACGTGGGCACGCAGACCATCCGTGAAGTCACCATTGATACTGCCGGCAATAACAGCATCCGCATTTACTGCATGAACCTCAACAGCCAGCAAGCCCGCATCCGCGAGCGGACGCGTAACACGCGCGGCCTTGTGGAAGCAAACACTGGCGCAGACAGCAGCATCCCGACTAAATCCTTCCCGGAAGGCACATACAGCCACAACGTGGAATATCAGGTGGACCGAGCAGAAGACCTTGACACCATCTATGACTCTATCATGAATGCAATCCTCAACAACAGAGGCTGCATTCTCAGAATCCCTTAAACCTAACCCATTTTTTCATCATGAAACACACAACACGCAACATACTGAGCCTCGGCCTTGCTGCCCTGGCACCGCTTACATTCGCTCAGGAAGCAACTGCTCCTGCAACCGCTCCGGCTGCTGCTCCGGCCGCCGTGGCCGCAACTCCGGCTACCCCTTCCCCCGAGGAAGTGAAGACCGTATTCTCCTACTTGCTCGGTCAGCAGTTCGGCAACCAGCTTGCAATGGAGGTAAACACTCTCCAAGCTGACGACTTCGACCGCGATGTATTCTTCCAGGGCGTGGCAGACGGCCTTGCCAACAGAGTAGATCCCGTCATGCGTGAAAAAGACGTAGCCGCCTGCATGCAGGCCTTCATGCTCGTACTTCAGGAGCGTGCTCAGGCAGCTGCTGCCGCAAATCTGGCCGCTGGTCAGGCTTACATGGCTGCCAATGGTGCCAAGGAAGGCGTTACCACTACTGAGTCCGGCCTCCAGTACAGCGTCATCACCGCCGGTGAAGGCCGCAAGTACAACCCCTCTACCGATGGTCAGAACGCTCTCGCCTCCGTCACATACGAGGGTCGCCTCGTGGACGGCACCGTATTTGACGCCAGCACGACTCCGGTTGACATGCCCATCACCCGCGTCATCCCCGGCTTCGCAGAAGCTCTGAAGATGATGCCCATCGGCTCCGAGTGGGAGGTAGTTATCCCCGCCAACCTCGCATACGGTGAGCAGGGTCCTGGCATCATCGGCAACAACGCCACCCTTATCTTCAAGGTGAAGCTTCATGACATCAAGCCCGCTCCCGGTCGTCAGGGCAACCCCATCCAGCTGACCCCTGAGATGCTTCAGCAGCTGGAGGCCAGCGGCTTGCAGCCCGTTCCCGCCAACTGATTTTTACATCAAACGGACTTTTCCAAGCAGCTCCGCTTCTGGGCGGAGCTGCTTTTTATTAAAAAAATTGCATTTTTTACAAAAAAAGACTTGCAATCCCGCTTCACATATGTATAATAGCCCCGCTTCCACGCCACTCGGCAAAGGAAGCAAATATGAGAAACGCGGATGTAGCTCAGTGGTAGAGCGCAACCTTGCCAAGGTTGATGTCGTGGGTTCGAATCCCATCATCCGCTCTTCACCAAAATATGGCGAAAGCCTTACACGCGGATGTAGCTCAGTGGTAGAGCGCAACCTTGCCAAGGTTGATGTCGTGGGGTCGAATCCCATCATCCGCTCTAAAGCCCCTCAACAGAGGGGCTTTACTGTTCAAGGGATTCGAACCCACGACAAGTGGGCAAGACGTAGGAAAACAGACAACCAAGGAATGAGAACACAATCATTCAATCTTGCCCGAACTTGGTATGAAAAAGCCCGACATCCGCATCCATCAGCAGACCGCCATCAAAACTCATAACATCGATTTTCCATTTTTACATGTCATTTTTACATTTTGACACAGCGTTTTCTTGACATATGCAAGACGTTGATTAAAATGAATAAGTCAATAGACCTCGATTTTAGCTATGAAGTTCACAAACATCATCACCACAGTAGCAGTAGCGTTCTGCGCACTGATTGCCACCGCTCAGGCTGAGCTCAAGATTGCCTCCGTAAACGTAACTGAGCTCTACACTCTGTTCTACAAGCGTTTCAACACTGAGGAAACCCTTAAGCAGCAGCAGGAGCAGATTCGTACTGAAATCCAGCAGCGTGAGGAAAGGCTGCGTGCTCTTCAGGAAGAAGACCAGCAGATTCAGCGCCAGTATGACCCCTCCCTTTCCGAGGCTCAGGTGCGCCGCCTTCGCGAGCAGCATCAGGTGAAGATGAATGAAATTCAGGCCGCTCAGCAGGAGCTTCAGACATACGTACAGCGCCGTCAGCGTGCATTCCAGGAAATGTTCCGCCGTGAAATGACTCAGCTCTTCGCTGAAGTACAGCAGGCTATCACTGATATCACATCTCAGGGTGGCTACGACCTCGTCATCGACTCCAGCGCTACAAATAGCACCACAGGCATCCGCATCTTCCCGCATGTGAATTCCACTTTCGATATCACTCCTGAGGTTCTTCGCCACCTGAACTCCGGTGCTCCCGAGGGCTTTGACCCCCGCGCAGAGCTGCAGCGCCTGTACGGTGCAGCTGCTCCCGGCTCTGCTCCGGCTCCGGCACCCGCCAACTAATTAACTCGCAATAAGCCCCAACTCAGAGCACGACTATGAACCTCTCTCTCGACCAAGTTCTCGCGCTCACCGGGGGTAAGATTCTTAACCCGACTCCGGAGGTAACCATCTCCGGAGTCGCCACGTTAGCGGAAGCTTGCCCAGGTGACATTTCATTCCTCGGAAACGAAAAATACTTCAAAGACTTCCTTTCCACAAAGGCCTCCGCAGTACTCGTACCGCCGAGCTTGCCGGAGTATCCTCAGGAAGGTGTCGTTTTTATCGAGGTAGAGAATCCCTCACTCTCCTTTAATGCTGTTGTCGGTCACTTTATGAAAGCTGCCTCCGACTTCGTTCCCGGCATTTCCCCCGCTGCAACGGTAGAACCCGGTGTAAAGCTTAATCCTGAAAAGGTGCGAGTATCCGCTGGTGCTGTCATTGAAGCAGGTGCTGAAATTGGAGATGGCTGCGATATTGGCCCGGGCTGCGTGATTGGCAAATCAGCTGTACTGGGTGAAAACTGCAAGCTTTACGCAAGAGTTGTTGTACGTGAGCGCTGCATTCTGGGCAAGAATGTCGTCGTTCAGCCCGGCGCCGTTATCGGCTCGGATGGTTTCGGCTTCCTGCTGAACAAGGAAACCGGCCGATATGAAACGGTGGATCAGGTTGGCATCGTCGTCATCGGAGACCATGTAGATATTGGCGCCAACACCACCATTGACCGCGCACGCTTCGGCCGCACTATCATTGGTGAAGGCACTAAGATTGACAATCTTGTGCAGATTGGTCATAACGTCGTCGTAGGCAAGCATACAGTCATCGTCTCTCAGAGCGGTGTAGCCGGCAGCTCACAGATTGGCGACTATGTAACAGTAGCTGCACAGGTTGGCATCGCTGGCCACATCAGCGTGGGTGACAAGGCTGTACTGGCAGCCCGCACCGGCGTGATATCTTCTCTGGACGGAGGTCAGGTGTACTGGGGTGCCCCCGCCGCCCCCTACAAAGACGCGGCTAAGCAGTTCGCCGCCATCCGCAAGCTGCCTGATGCCATGAAGGAAATGATAGCACTTAAGAAGCAAGCAGAAGAAATCCGTGCTCTCATTGACCAGGCTCTTGCAGAACAAGCAGGCAACTAATAACGAAGCCTATAGACTAATAATCACCTTAACAGAAAAGCCCGCTGCAAAGTTTGCGGCGGGCTTTTCTGTTTATGAAGAGATCTCTACCTCATGAGTTTTGGCAAGCGGCATCCACGATAGCCTGCAGAGGCTCAATCTCATATTTTTCAGCCCAAGCTTTCAACTCTTTACCTGAATAGGAAGCCAAGCCATCAGCTGTAAGCTTTCGCGCCAACACACCAGCAGGAATGAGCATACAGAGGAAATCAGAATCAACTTCATACCCAACCTTCACCTGCCCTTCCCGCGACATGATAACGCCATCACAAGGGCTCATAGAGTTCAGCTCAATAATAGCTGCCACCAGAGACTCTCGGTCCACCTCAAACTGATGCTCATTACTCATGAGGCAATATATACCACAGCCGACGGCATAACTCAAGTCGCAAGTTTGGCACACATCAGACTTGACGACACCCCTTGTAATAGTGTAGGCTATAGGCATGAGGAAATTAAAGGTCATCGTAACAGCTATTCTCATGTGCGCTGTTCCAACTGCTTGCCTCCAACAGCAACAGCAGACAGCCGCCTCTACTGACGAGGAAAAGAGTCAAATGGCAGCCGAACCTCCACTCCACCTCGGCGCCGTGCATCAGGTATACCCACAGCAGGGATTCGCCTTGCTGCGTATCATAGGCCCCATGCCCAAAGGCGGTACAGTACTCATCTCTCACCCGGCAGATGGCAGCAACGCTCGCATCGGCAATCTAGTAGTTTCCTCGGAATACACCACTCGTAACAACATCATCGCAGCAGACATCCGCTCCGGCGAAGTTATGCGCGGGGACCGTATCTTCCAGTACCGCAGTATTAACCCCACGCAAACTCCAGAAAATCCAGAAGAAGCCGCACTCTCCGGCCCTCGTCCTATCATTGACAGCATCCCGGACAGTGCACTTCAGAACCTTCAGCAGAATACACCGGAGCCGCAAGCACCTGCCGCGCCTGCGGGCAATGAAGATGGTGACACCATGATTGAAAGTCTTCCCGCAGAGCCTGCTGAACCAATAAATAACCGCCCCTCAAGTAGCAACTCCATAAATGCACCTTCTTATCTGGATGAAATTCCGGATGATATCAGCGATTGGAATTAATTTTCACATACTATGAGACTTCAGTATTACGCAGATGAAGACGGCGAGAGCGTTATAGGCCTCTGGATACCCAAACGTAAAGCATGGATAGACGTCACAGCGCAAGAAGAGCAGATATGGGCAGCTCTGCAGCCTGATGGCAAGAAACTGCGCAAGGAAATTGAAACTTGGATTTCAAAGGGGGCGCCTGAAGGTGTCATAGTTGATATGGAGGGGCTGGTAACAGCCAGTGCCCTGCATGTGCTGCCCGGCACAATAGCCTGCCTTGGGAAAAGTTATGCCTCACACGCCCGGGAGTTTGATGGCGATAGCCCGGAGGAACCCTCACTTTTCCTGAAAGCCACATCCTCTATCAGTACTGATTTATCCTGTGTTCTGAACCCTCCCGGAGCACAGAAATTGGATTATGAGGTAGAACTTGCCGTCATTATTGGAGACACACTGCACCGGGCTACGGCAGAGGAAGCGCGCCGAGCTATTATCGGCTACACTCTCATGTGCGATTACTCTGAACGCTCCTACCAGCTCGAGCACGGCGGGCAGTGGACCAAGGGAAAAAGCTACGACAGTTTTGCCCCCTTTGGCCCCGTATTCGTCTCTAAAGATGAGATACCGAACCCGGATAATCTCACTCTACAACTCCGAGTCAATGGAGAACTCCGGCAGAACGCCAGTACCAGCGAGCTCATCATGCCTGTAGCTGAACTCGTGGCATACGTATCACGCTTCATTACCCTGAACCCTGGAGATGTTGTTTCCACCGGAACTCCGGGCGGAGTGGGTATGGGAATGACACCGCCCCGCTACTTGAAGCCCGGTGACATCGTTGAGTTCGGATGTGAAGCTATTGGATGGGTAAAACAGATAGTGGAGCAGGAATAAATTCCACAGAAAAGGATTGCAATTTTGCAAAAACGCTGTAAAATAAACTCGTTCAACATCTCTCACTATATATCACTTCTCCAATGAAAATTCTCGTTACCGGAGCTGCGGGGTTCATCGGTTATCACGTAATTAATCGTCTGATTAACGAAGGTCACACTGTCGTAGGCATAGATAACCTCTGTGAGCCTGATACTGTGGACATTAAAAAGGTGCGTCTTTCACTGCTCGGGATTAACCCCGATGCAATTGAAGACGGCGTTCCGGCACGGAGTGCAATAGCTGTATTTGATTTCATTAAGCTGGATATTCTGGATCGTAATGATATCATGCAACTTTGTAATGAATGCCGTTTTGATGCCATTATTCATCTAGCAGCCATTACCGGCACTCAGCTTTCCATCAATTATCCCACCGCATTCCACAATATCAACATCAGCGGTACCATTAATATGCTGGACGCTGCAAGGCTCACCGGCGTGAAGCACTTCTTCTTCGCCTCCAGCTCCAAGGTACACGGCAGATTATCTCAGGCTCCCATGAAGGAGAATGACGATATTGATGCACCCATGAGCATGTATGCTGCCTCCAAGAGAGCTGCTGAGCTGTTGTGCTATACATATGCTAACTCATACCGTCTTCCTATCACCATCTTCCGCTTATTTACAACATACGGCTCATGGTGCCGCCCGAACTCCGAGCCCATGCGCATTGCACATGACATTTTGGAAGAGAAGCCCATTAAGCTGATAAACAATGGTCATCTGGTGCGTGACTTTACATACATCGATGACGTAATAGACGGCATGATGTTTGCCATTAACACTCCCGTTCACAAAACGGGACAGGTTCCTTACGCGCTCTACAACGTGGGCCGCTCCACTCCTGTGCCTTACCTGTCATTCATCCAGAGCATTGAGCAAGCTTTGGGCAAGCCTGCCATCATTGAACAGGATGCCACCGATCCCTTCACCATCGGCGAGCATGTAGAAATGTACGCTGACACCTCCAAGCTGGAATCTGAACTTGCATACTCTCCCGTATGGGATTATGAAGAAGCAGTACCGCTCTTCGCTCAATGGTTTAAAGAAAATTACAAGGTAAACTTCACTATTTAACAAACATCAGAAACAGTGGCAGTGCTATGGAGCATCTGCCACTAAGTTTCTCACATCACCGTGAACCCACTCATCTATAACATCGGAAAAAAGTTCCTCTTCAGTCTGGACCCGGAAACGGCCCACGAACTGACGCTTTCCGGCCTGCGCATGGCCGAGAAACTCCGCGTACTATCTGCCATCGCGCCTCGCACCATCTCTGACCCCGTCGAGGTAATGGGCATTAAATTCCCAAACCGTGTGGGCTTGGCAGCCGGCATGGATAAGGAAGCCAGCACAGTATCAGCCTTCGGCAGACTCGGCTTCGGCTTTGTGGAGGTAGGCACACTTACCCCCCGCCCTCAGCCCGGCAATCCCAAGCCCAGACTCTTCCGCTGTATTAAAGAGCGGGCTATCATTAACCACATGGGCATCAATAACCCCGGCATTGATCAGGGCGTGGAGAACATTCGTAACACCAAGCGTTTCAATGGTGTTCTCGGTGTAAATATCAGTAAAAATAAAGTCACGCCGAATGAAGAGGCCCGTATGGATTACCTTGCCTGCATGCGAGCCGCATGGGAGGTAGCGGACTATATCGCCATCAACTTCTCCTGCCCGAATGTTCCGAATCTCTGCAATCTGGCAAAAGCAGCACCTGCCGCGGACTTGCTGGCTTCACTGAAGAGTGAACAAGCAAATCTCACAAGCGATACCGGGCGTTACGTTCCCATCGTCATGAAAGTTTCTCCGGATATGGAGGAATCCCAGATTCATGAGTTGGCTCAGGTATTTATGGACAGCCAGCTGGATGGTCTCATCTGTTCAAATACCACCACCACCCGCCGTGGAGTAGAAAATCATCCTGCAGCCAGCCAAAGCGGTGGTCTCTCCGGAGCTCCGCTCTATGACCGAGCCAACGAAACTCTCGAGGCCTTTGCCAAAGAACTGAAAGGCTCCATCCCCATCATTGGTGTGGGCGGCATCATGAGCGGTGAAGACGCAGTAAAGAAGATCCGTGCCGGTGCCAGCCTCGTGCAGCTTTACAGCGGCTTCATCTATAATGGCCCCAGACTTATCCACGACTGTGCAAAAGCCATCAGGGATATGAATAAGTAAGCCCCCTGCCCAGTTATTTTTCAAACGGCCGCATCCAGCGGCCGTTTCTTTTATATAGAAACACGGCCCCGGGATTTCTCCCGAGGCCGCAATCTCCTCTTATCTTATGAACGATTTTCTCTGATGGACTCAGCGGGAAAGATAACCCGATACGCCCTCGTGCGTGGGCGTCATGGCCTCCTCACCCTTGTGCCAGCCCATCGGGCACACTTCACCGAATTGCTCGAAGTGCTGCAAAGCATCCACCATGCGGATGGCCTCATCTATGGAGCGGCCCAGCGGCATGTCATTCACCAGCATGTGGCGTATGACACCCTGCTTGTCTATCAGGAACAGCCCGCGATATGCCACGCGGTCGCCCTCCTCGGCCAGCACATCATAGGCGGCTGCCACTTCCTTGTTGATATCTGCAAGCAGCGGATAGGTCACGCCCTGAATACCACCCTGAGCCTGCGGTGTATTCGCCCAAGCCCAGTGGCAGAACTCACTATCAGTAGAGCAACCGACTACTGCCGTATCACGCTTCTCAAACTCACCAAGAGCTCTCTGGAAACCAATCAGCTCCGTCGGGCACACGAATGTGAAATCCTTCGGGTAGAAGAACAGCAGCACGTACTTCTCACCAAGGTATCTTTCCAGACTGAACTCACTCTCGATAACGCCATTCACTACTGCGTTCACGCTGAACTCCGGGGCTTTCTTTCCTACTAACATGGTACTTTCTCCTTTGATTTTGGTTGGTTTTTATTCATTGCGGACTCGCCGCCCGCTCTTGCTGCGCACTTTTTACCACAATTCCTATCGCTTTACAAGTCTTTTTTTGAATTTTTCTAATTTAGTTAGTCTTCGCTAAGTTGTAATTAACTTGACAGGAAAGAGTACAAGAGCTAAAAATAATTTATGTCAAAAAGCACGGAAGGCAGATTAACCTCACTTGATGCACTCAAAGGACTGACCATGCTGTTCATTATAGGACTGGATGGCGTCTTAAGAAGTGTAGGAGCAATGGCAGAAGGCACATCATGGGGACCGGTGTTACAACAGGAGATGGGCCACGTCCCGTGGGAAGGCTTGCACGTGTACGACTTAATCTTCCCGCTCTTCGTGTTCTTCTCAGGCATGGCAATGAACTTCTCCCTGAGGCGAAGGCTGAGTGAAGGCCAGTCCGCACTCAGAATAAGTCTGCATGCATGGATAAGAGCCGGCATACTTGTATTTCTGGGCTTTATGGTTAATGGAACGCTGAGCTGGGACAGTAGTATGCGATACGCCTCCGTTCTGGGTCTCATAGGTATCAGCGGGGCTCTGTGCTGTACTCTGGCAATGACGCTACGCAGCACCCGAGCACTTGCGCTAACCGCGGCAATCCTTCTTTTAAGCGTTTGGCTGGCGCAGCATTTTGGAGGAGAGTACACCCCCGACAACAGCGTAAACGCGAAGATTGATGCCCTGCTCTGCCCAGGGAAGCTATACTATGGCTGCTATGACCCAGAAGGACCGCTCTGCGTGATATCCGCCACGGCACTAGCGCTGATGGGATATCTTAGCGCTCGTCTCCTATCTTCCTCATACAGCACACTAAAGCGAGTACTAATATGGGGCATTGGCGGAGCCGCACTTATCTTACTCAGCAGTTTCGGCATCATCATCAAAAACATTTGGACTCCTGCTTTCATACTCGCAACAGCTGGCTGGGGCTGCGTGCTGATGGCTATCTTCCACCCGTGCTGTGACATCATCACACACAGAGCGTGGTGTTATCCGCTGAAAGTTGTAGGTTACAATGCTCTATTCATTTACGTCTTCACACACGTTACAGATTTTAACAAATTGATTACGCGCTTGTTTGGCGGAGTACTCAACAATTTCAGCGGCACATCTTATGTACTGGTATGGAATATTGCCTACTTGCTATTGGCTTGGCTACTTTGTCTATACCTTAGTAAAAGGAACATCTGCTTCCGCATCTGAGCTTCATTCCTCTGATGAAAAAAATCCGCCATAGCCCATAGCATGCCGGATTTCTCATAAAATCTTGTGTTATCACCTTATCTCCTACGTCGAGAACGAGAGGAGGAAGAACGCCTGCTGGATGACCTATTGCGGGAAGAAGACGCACGACTGCGAGAAGCCGTAGCACGACCGCGGGAAGCCGTAGCACGACCGCGGGAAGCCGTAGCACGACCGCGGGAAGAGGATGCACGACCGCGGGAAGCCGTAGCACGACCGCGAGAAGATGCGCGACCACGAGAAGACGCGCGACCGCGGCTACGAGAAGCAGACTGGCGGGAAGCAGCTCGTGCCGGCCTATAATCAGATTCTCTTACAGAAGTACGAGCAGTCTCACGCGCTGCTGAGAAAGCTCTTCTCTGCTCACTGAGAGAAAAGGAAGCTCCATGCTGTGCGGCGAAATGAGATCTGTACGCCGGATCAACCTGGCTGATGTGCACCACTGCGTCCGGATAATCACGCAGGCCAAGACTACGGCCACTCGGAAACTGCTGCTGACAGGCGCTGAGCACCAGACAGAACAGCGCGAGCAGTACAAATAACTCTCTTCTACCGCTCATATTCATTATCAAAGTACAGTATCAATGATTCTGAAGGGCAAAGATAACAGATAGCTAAACAAGCTTGTAACGGCACTGCAGGAACTAATCATGCATGCACAAAAGCCCAACGCGAGCATTCTGACTGCTACTGTTCCCAACTTGATGAAAGTACCCTTCTGCATAATTCTGTAATTTTTGGTGTTTTTGCTACGTTTCTAAAAAGCTCGGGAATCTTATATCATATAAAACTCTCTTTGCCAACACCAAATCGTGACAGAACTCATTTTCCGCGGGAGCCCACATTCAGCGGACGAGCCACCCATATCATGCTATCAGGATCATAGGGAGGGTCCGTAGCAAGCTCCATGTCCTTGTACTTAATTGTCTCATACACCTCTGCCGCGCGAGGCTCGATAAAGCTCGTACGGAACAGCTGGAAAAGAGGCTTACCATCCTCAGATGTTTTACCACCTTCCTCATCCATGTCATCAATCAACAAGCAAAAACCAAAGTTACCACCACCAATTTCAGACACCAGCACCTGCATTTCATACCATTCACCGGCCCGCACCTCGAATGGTTCACCCGCAACGAAACCTCCAAACTGCTCGTTCCAGAAATCGCAGGACTGATAATCAATAATTTCCCGGCCCTGAAGAGCCCCAGGATTGGAAATCACGTGCAAGCCATTCCATTCAGCAGTAGCCAGATTATGGAAGCCGCATGCCAGCACATTTCTTCCATCAAAACGTACAGCCATCACAGAGTCACCAGCCCCCACAAAACGGAAGCGGCCACTCTTAGGAGCCTGCACACGTGCACGGTACAAAGCAACCCAACGGCTAGGCTTCAGGCGCATACGACCATCTGGGTCATATGCGTTTGATGCCTCTTGGTCCATACAATTCGGGAGGTAGAAACAGGACGCATACAATCTGGTACGAGATTCACAGTACGGAGAAAAAGTCGTTGTATTCCAGCCACCATTGTAGAACTGGCTCAACAGGGAAAGAACCTGACGATTGCCGGAGACGTCACGAAGGCGTGAATCACCACCATTCGGTGTGCGCTTAAAATCCCAGAAGCGGCCTTCAAAGGCATTATCGGTACGAGAGGAAGAGCCAAGACCGGAACCACCGCCTTCACCCATACCTTCCCCAAAACCATCACCGCCAATCCCCTCAGCCATCGCATTACCATCCATCACAAGACCTTCTGTATCAATCTCTACAGAGGTCATAAACGATACATCTGAGGCAGAATCCGCCACGATAATATCCATCTGCGGGGCTGATACACGAACATTACTGGAAAGCTCTCTGGGACGTGGCGCTTCCTGAGTTTCTTGCACCTCCGGCTGGTAGACAAGGAAAGTAGTCTCCATTCCACGCTCAAGAAATATCTTGGACACCCAGAAAACAATACCTAAAAGAACCAGAAAACCTGACGCTAAAGTAAGCGCATAAAATCTAAGGCGACGGTTGGCATTGGCAAGCAACCTGTTAACATCTTTTCTGGTTCTAAATCGGACGGCCATATGAACTTGCTATTTATTATAGCTGCTAGATGCTTCATGTCAAGCATACACTACATCATAGCCTATTTTTTCATTCTCGAACTTGCAATTTAACAAAGGAAATGTAAAATACCCCCATGAAGCTCCCTCAAGACAAGCGCCTCCCTCTTTGCCTGCAGCTGATTCACTATATGGAACATCATCCTGCCAGAGTGCATGCCGCCCGTCAGGTGCTTGATTTTGTTTTGCAGACACCGGATTGTTTTGAGCGTAGCCATACAGCCGGCCACATCACAGGCTCAGCATGGCTTGTAAATAGTCAGGGCAATAAAACCCTACTTACCCTTCACCGGAAACTGCGCCTCTGGGTTCAACCCGGAGGCCATGCGGATGGTGATGGGGACGTGCTGAGAGTTGCTATGAGGGAAGCACGGGAGGAAAGCGGGATATCACAGCTGCGAGCGCTGAGTACGGATATTTATGACATTGACATTCATACAATTCCGGCTCGCCCTCAGACTGGAGAGCCAGAACACTTGCACTATGATATACGCTACCTGTTGCAAGCAGAACATGAAAATTTTGTAATATCTGATGAATCTGATGACCTCGGGTGGTTCACCGAAACAGAGCTTTTACAGCTCACGCCAGCCGCGGATGAGGCAGTACTAAGGCTGGCCGCACTATGGCCCGCAGCACGCGAGATGCTCTCTGCAGGAGAATTGTGACGCAAAACATGCTTGACGCAGCTTGCAAGATAGCGCATGATAGATGGCGTGAAATTTTTCAGTATAGTACTATCGGTTATATCAGCTGCGCTCTGCCTGACGTGTGTCAGCTGCAAGCCGCAGGCCCCTGACCTTGAGCGCCAGCGTGTTGTAGAATCTCACAATCAGAGACTTTCAGAAGAAATCGCCACCATGCGCCAGAGGATAAGGCAGGCTGGAGAAATTACGCCCGGGCTCAGAGAACAGATTGAAATCGGGCGTAATAATGTAAGAGAAGCACTTGCACGCAAAGAAGAGTTGCGCCGTCAGGAAACGGCCACCAAACTGCGCTACATTGAACTGGAAACCCGTTGGAACCAGTTCCGTGCCACATTTGATGACTTAAAAAGCCGCGCTGCGGCAAACCAAAGCTGAACATCATGAGCCTTTCCAGCCGAAATATTACCCCTGAAGACGAGGATTTCGTGGAAATTCAATTCCGCCCGCGTCCTAAAGCATCTCAGACTAAGCCTGAAAAAGAAAACGATACCGCCCCCGAAGCAACAACTGTTTTACATGAGTACCATGCTGAGTCGGAGAAAGAAAAAGCTCCGGAAGGAAGCGAGGAAAAACAGGTATCACCTTCTGCCGAAGAAGCCGAAACTGAAATAAAAGCTCCGGAAAAAGAAGAAAAAGCTCCCCCCAAGGAGCCAGCTACCGAAGCAAAGAAAACCCACAGTGCCTTTTCCGTACTGTTTGACACGCTGTTAGTCATCATTCTTCTGGCCATACTCGGCGCGGGCGGTTGGTACATTAAACAGCAGATGGATATCTACCGCGTACCTTCTGCTATGGAAATAGCGCTTCAGGAAAACCAGCGTCTGCAAAGAGAGCGAGCTGAACTCATCGAGGCATATAACCTTGCAGATGAGCAGATTGCCATGCAGACCAGCCTGAGTCACCTTCGTAATGAACTGGGCAAGATTCTCAGCGAATGTTCTGCGATTGAACAGTCCATCACCAATAACAAAAACAGCATTCTGGCCATGCAGCACCAGATACGCACGGCGGATCGCGAATACCGCAGCATTGCGCTGAGTCTGCTGCCCGGCATGTCCATTGGAGATGCCACCACCACGCGCGGTTCTTCTTCTCTGAGAGATGCCTACATCTACCGCGTACAGGGGCAAATGATTACCCTCCGCTCTCCGGAAGGGCAAATTACCATTCCCATCCGCAACCTTGTAAAGACCAATCTTCCCCGCTTGGCTCGTTATGCCTTTGGTGAAGAAGAACTCGTGGATATGTCTGACTTTGACAGCAATGGCAGCACCCCTGCAACCACGCCACAGCAGGCACCGGCTGCACAATCCACCCCGGCACCTCAACCCGCCACAACTAGATCTCAGAGCTATGAGCCCACCCCCGGAACTCCTGTTGTGGACACAACTAGCGGCAGCACCATTAGTGCCCCTGAGGACGTACCCTCAGGACGCAGTATGGAAACATGGGTTCCCACCGAAGGAGAGTTACCCTTCTGAGACTGCCAACAAAATAGCTTAAAAAAATCGCCGCAACCCTTCTCATTCAGGAGAGTTGCGGCAGTTCTTTTCAAGAGGTTCAAATGAAACTCACCCAGCCACTACACCATCACGAATGATGAGCGTACGATCACCTCGCTCCGCTATCTGAGCATCGTGTGTAACTATCACGAGCGTCTTGTTACTTTCCTCGGCAAGGCCGAAGAGCAGGTCCAGAATCTGGGCACCATTGCGGGAATCAAGATTACCGGTGGGTTCATCAGCAAAAATCAGCTCAGGGTCATGAGCCAAAGCTCGGGCGATAGCCACACGCTGCTGTTCACCACCAGAAAGCTCGTTGGGCAGATGGTCCATGCGGTCACCAAGCCCCACTCTTTCCAGAAGAGCCTTCACACGCTCAGTAGCTTCCCGGCCGGCAATAGCAGTAGCCAGTGAAGCATTCTCCAAAGCGGTAAGTTCCGGCATAAGCATGTAGTTCTGGAAGATGAACCCCATGGTCTTGTTACGGAAGAGAGCACGGCGGCGAAGATTCAGCGCATAAATATCCTCACCAGCAACCAGCACTCTACCTTCCTGAGGCTGTTCCAGTCCGGCCAGCGTGTACATGAGAGTAGTTTTACCGGCGCCGCTGGGGCCGCAGAGGAACACTCGTTCTCCGCGTTTAATGTGAAGGCTCAGACCATGCAGCACTTCCACAGTCTTCTGGCCAATAGCATAACTGCGGTGAAGGTTTTCAGCTATAATCATACGTTTCGAGTCAGTTCAATGTTATCTATCAGGCGCACGTCGCCAAAGTATGCAGCCACGGCCAACAGAGCCATCCGCTTTTCATCCGTCACTGCGTGCAAATTCTCAGCGTCCACCAGCTCGACATAATCCGGACGAACACCTTCAATAGCCTCCAACTCGCTGCGAACATTCCCACACACGGCTTCAGCTGAAGCGCCCGCAGCATAAGCAGCTGCAGCGGCTTTCAGTGCGCGATATATCGTGGGAGCAGCGGCACGGTGGGCGGGAGTGAGGCGCACATTGCGGCTGGAAAGAGCTAAACCATCCTCACCGCGCACGATTTCTGCGCCGTGCAGAGTAATGGGAATATCCAAATCACGCACCATTCGGCGCAAGATGGCAAGCTGCTGGTAATCCTTCTTACCGAAGATGGCATCAGTGGGCTGTACGAGATTGAAAAGTTTATTCACCACCAAGCAAACCCCGGCAAAATGCCCGGGGCGGTAGGCTCCACAAAGCACGGTGGACAAATGCGTTTCTTCCAGGGTGATGGAACGGTCCGCGCAATACATCACATCAGGCGTAGGCATGAACACCACATCCACACCGCAGGAACGGCAAGTAGCCAAATCTTCCTCAGGGGTCTGCGGATAAGCAGCCAAATCACCGGCATTATCAAACTGAACAGGATTCAGGAACACACTTGCCACCACACACCCATCTTCGCCAGCCAAAACACGAGCCTGACGCATCAGCGTGGCATGCCCTTCATGCAGGGCGCCCATGGTAGGCACCAGCACAATGCGTTTTCCACGCACAGGTGCCAGTAGTGCGCGCAGTTCCTCCTTGGTACATGCAGTCTGCATGGGCGCACTATATCACTTTACACCCATTTTTGCAAGAGCAAGATATGTCCTAACGGACATAATGCTTGCAATCGGCTGCAGCATGTGCTTTAATGAACCCGAGCTTCTGTAACTCAATACAGAAGCAGAACTCCCGGAGGCGGTGACGATACCGCAGGAAATAGATGGGAAAGGCAGTGAGAATCTGCCACTGTGCCGCAACCGTGTTACCCGCTGCTCCTTCAGGGCAGTAAGGTTCAGTCGGAATGCCAGCCGAGGAGTTTCGTCTGAACCGGGCGGCGTCGCACCGCCCACACGACCCACATACACATGATACATCAGAATACCGCTCCCATTAGCGGAGCCGCTGCTGTGCTTGCACTATTTTCCGTGACAAGCTGCCCCACTCACGCTCAGGAATATACTGAAGAAACTGAGCTCGTTCCCATCACCGTCAGCGCCCACCGTGGGCTGGATATTCCACGGGATGCCACCGGCGCGAGCGTCAGCGTACTAGATGTGCACGAGCTGCAGGAACATGGGATTCATAACCTCGCTGAGGCCCTCACCGGCGTACCGGGAGTCAGCATCCAGCCCGGAGGAGGAGCAAACCAGCGAGGGAACGTGGCTAATACCGCCATCCGCGGCATGAGCAGTGATACCTCCACCCTGCCCGTTCTGGATGGCATGCGCATTTTCAACACCGGCGGCAGCGGACTGCTCACCGCTAATACCATGGCCCGCACGGACTTATTTTCTCTCGGACATGTGGAAGTACTGAAAGGCAGTCAGGGCGCATGTTATGGCAACGGAGCTATGGGCGGCGTCATCTTTATGGAAACGCCTAAAGGAGAAGCTTCACCCAGTCTTTCCTTGTTTCAGGAAGCCGGCAGTCACAGCAGTTATACAGCCAGAGTAGCAGCACAGGGCCAGCAGGATTCCCTGAGTTTTTACCTCTCATCCTCATACAACCGCACGGATAACGACATCAGCTTTGCTAATGGCATGCGCCCCTCTCACCGGAATGGTGGTGAATACGAAAATTTCAGCGAGGCGCTGAGACTGGACTGGGCCCCTACTGATAACCAAGCCATCACCCTTACCTACCGGAGAGAAGACTCTGAATATGGTTATACCGGGCTGTACCATGACTGGTATAGCGGTGGCATCGCAGAATCATACTACCGCTACAGCTTCCGCACCAATCTCATTACCCTTAAATGGGCCGCGCAACTGAATGAGCGCCTCAGCAGCTCACTCATGGCGGGATACTACGGGTACGATGCAACGCTAGGCAGCGGTTATTGCCAGGATTTACGCAACATCCAGCTGGAATGGCGCAATGCTTGGAAATGGTGCCCGCACCAAACGACTACCGGCGGCTTCGCATGGAATCGCAGTGCATTCAGCGTGCAGTCATCCGGTCAGACCGTCGGCACGGATGCCAATCTGGAAAACACTTACGCATTCTTTGCCGAGCATATTTACAGCCCCGTTGAATACCTGAGCAGCTCTGTAGCCGCCAGATTGGAGCTGAGCAATCTGTACGACCCTCAGTTTACCGTGAGAGCGGCCTCATCCTACCGCTTCAACAATGAACGAAGCCGCCTCACCGCCTCCGCCGGCACCGGATACCGGGCTCCCGGCTCCTTCCAGCGCAGCAACGGCAGCACAGAAAGCTGGGGTACTACCTACCATGGCAACCCGGATTTGAAAGTGGAGCACAGTATTAGTGCTGACATCGGGCTGGAGCACGATATCGCCGATGGTCATACCCTGAGCATTACAGGCTTCTGGCAACGGCGAGAAAATGCCATCACCACAGTTTATACCAGCCCAACAGATGCCACCTACCGGAACGACTCCGGATACTGGATCATCCTCGGTGCAGAGCTCGCCCTGCAAGGAACTATCGAACAGGCATGGAATACCGGTTACAAGCTGGCTTGGACTTACACCTCGCCCAAAACAGCTGATGGCAGTCAAATCCCCTGGACTTCCCGCCAAACATGGTCTGCAGAGCTACATACTACGCCCTTTGAAGGCTTCACCACGGGCATTGGCCTCGTGGCAGCGGCAGGGCGCAGCAACTTCGAGGGCAACTCCCCCGCCCATATAGACAGCTACTACAGCCTGAGATGGTTTGCGCGTTATCAGCTCAATGAAAATCTCACCCTTCATCTTCGCGTGGAGAACATCACAAACCAGAAATTCGTCACGGAAGGAAACTTCAGCCCGGATTGCTCCATGCTTTCCCCGGGAACTGCGGTTTATGGAGGCTGCACACTTGAATTCTGACGATGAAATATATTCGCTACATATTCTGGCTTTTTGCCATGCTCGTTCTGCTCGTTTGGCTGGCTCACCACGCCTCGCCGCACGCGGAACAATGCACCCAAGCGCCTGAAGCGGTTTTGCTTCCTCCTGCGGATTATCCTGAGGGATTCGAAGAACAACTCGCTGCCGCACCCGGCATAAAGATCAGCCTGTGTAGCGTGGAATCATTACCCTCTGAGCTCTCTTGGCAAAAGGGCTCAGAGGCCCCGCCCGTCGGAAGCCCGGAAGCTATAAAAGGCGGTACCCTCCGGCTGAGCAATGTCGGCCCGTTCCCGGCAAACTTCCTCGCCTTCGGAAGCCCTACACCGCAGTTCTTCCACTATAATCTCTTTGAGAGAATTGACATACCGCTAGTGTGGGCTCATCCTTCCACAGGCCAGGAAATGGCCGGTCTCGCCGAAGCTTGGTGCGTACAGGGCAACAGCGTCTTCTTCCGACTGAATCCGAATGCTCGGTACTCCAACGGCCGCCCGGTGAGGGCGCGAGACTTCGCCCTCGGCACACTACTCCGTCTCAGAACAGGCACCACGCTCACCATAAAGGAACTGCGGATATACGGAGATGAAGTAGTGGAAGCAGTCGCAGCCCCTGTGGGAATTGAACCCACACTGAACATTTCCCGTCAGCTGTGGCCGGCCGAGCCCGGTTTCTATGCTGAGTTCGGCAGCAATTACGCAGAGCATTACGCACAGCGCATCCCCCCAACAACAGGCGCTTACACCGTCGAACGCGTGCAGCGAGGAAGGCTCATTGTGCTGCAGAAAGTTCCGCAATGGTGGGCCGCGGAATTACCGGGCTTCCGTTACACTCATAACCCTGACCACATAGAGCACCACTTCCTCACGGATGAAGCGCAGGTTTGGGAGCAATTCTTCGCCGGACGGCTGGAGCTTATCCAAACACGAAACGTAACTGCTTGGCACAGCAAGCCGGAAGGTGTACCGGCGGCAGAGGATGGCAGAATCGTACTGCACAGCCTCCGAATTGATACCCCCATGCCCCCATACGGAATCGCGTTAAACACCTCCCGGCTGACTGATACAGAGCTTCGCCGCGGACTCATGCAGGCCATGGACATGGACCGCGCGATTGACATCCTCTTCCGCGGATATGCAGGCAGGCTACCACAGTTTGCCACCGGCTACCACAACTTGCGACACAGCACTGAGCAATACCGCTACTCTCCGGAGGAAGCTCGTGCATGCTTTGCCCGTGCCGGATACACGGAAAGCGGGCCGGACGGCATATTACGGAAGGCGGACGGCACCAGACTGAGCGTACGCTTCAGCTTCTCCCCATCCGACAAACTGAACCTGCTGGCCACTTTACTTTGCCAAAGCGCTGCAGCTTGCGGAGCAGAAATTATCCCGGAACCGCTACCATGGCAACTTCTCAGCGAACAGCTCAAAAATGGCACGCACGAGATGACCTTCTGGGCTACTATGCCGGGTTACCTCCTGCCTGATTACAGCGTGTTCCACTCTCAAGCAGAACAGTCACCCTTCCGGCTCCGAAGTCAGGAAGCGGACGCGGCTATTGTCGCCCTTCAAAATGCAGAAACACGAGAACAGGCAGAAGAGGCGTGTGCCCGCATGGATAAGCTGATATTTCAGGAAGCAATCTGGTTACCCGGGTGGATGGAAAACCGTGCTAACATAGCTGCATGGCGGCATGTACGCATACCCTCACACTATGCGGGCCCTTATGAAGTGGCTGAATCGCACCAGCTCTGGATTTCACCGCAGTGATGAACATTCGCAGGCCACAACAGAATCCGCTTCCGGCACTCATCATAACCCTTCTGCTAACAGGCGCACTGGCAGCAGCAGGCCTCTATTTTACAGAGTGGGAGCCCTGCGAGCAATACGGAAAAACCATTCAGGCAGTCTTTACACCGCCACAGAAAGTGGAGGCAGAACGCTACGCCCTGTCCATGCACACCCTCCCAAGCATGGACGTGCGGCCTCACTGTGAAAGCACCATCTACCTCCAGCCACAGGAAGCCCCTCAACACGTCCCGGAGCAGGAAGAACAGCTCCCATCTACCCTAGAGCTCCCCGTCCTTTTCATGGCCGAACTCTCAGCCCCGGAACCGCCGGCAAGACTGAGCACCACTGCTCCGCGCGGTCAGGCTCCTCAACAAGCCGCGCTCCTACAAGAGCAGGATACCTACACACCACCCGCTCCTCTGCGTACCCCCTCCCCGGCCTATCCTGCTGCACTCAGGAGCTCCCGGCGCACGGGGCTCGTACAGCTCCGCATCCATATCAATACGGAAGGCAAACCTACTTCAGTAGAAATTATCAGCTCCAGCCATCCGGCTTTTGCTGAGAGTGCCCGCAACCACATTCTCTCACAATGGAAGTTCTCCCCAGCCAGAAGGAATGGCAAGGCCGTGTCGGCAACAGCTATCCAAAAAATTCATTTTCAGCCTTAGAGCTCGACGTCAAAAAAAAGCATACCCGAACTTAACAACAATCGCCCCGTACAACGTTTTTTGACGATGTATTGAAATATTTTGTATCTTCTCAGTTTTAACACAATTTCCTGCTTGACGGAACATAGCTCGAGTGATAGATTAGTAAAAGTGACGATGAAGAGCATTGTACAGAAAATGACTGCGATGGCCCTGCTTACTGGCGGGCTGGTGGGGGCTGAAGAGCACCATGAAGGGCTGACCATGGACGCTCCGGTTCTGTGGAGCATTGATATCCCCTTCTGGGAGGGTCACTCCATCCCCATTAATAACTCTTTGATAATGTTCTCCCTGGCGGTTCTTGTACTGGTGGTGATTCTTCGCCTGGCTACCCGCAAGATGGAACGCATTCCCAGCGGCCTGCAGAACTTTGTGGAATGGGTATTTGAAACTCTCTACAACTTTATTGAAGGTCTGGCCGGCAAAAAGCTTACGAAGAAGTACTTCTGGTACTTTGCCACGGTATTCCTGCTCATTCTCACCAGCAACTACATGGGTCTCGTTCCCGGTGTAGGTGAAATCACCTATGAGGGTCAGCCTATCTTCCGTGGCGCGAATGCGGACTTAAACGTCACACTCTTCCTTGGCTTCCTGTACGCCATCCTCTGGTTCATCTGGTGCATTAAGGAACAAGGCATTAAGCACTTCCTTGGTCACATCTTCGGCGTAAAAGGCGGTCTTACCGGCTTCCTGAAGTATGCTCTCATGCCCATTTTCTTCTTCGTGGGCCTCATTGAACTTCTCTCCATCTGCGTGCGTCCCGTGGCACTCGCAGCACGTCTTTTCGGTAACATCTACGCCGGTGAAGCCATTTTGGAAAAGATGGGCGCCATCGGCTGGTACGCCATGCTTCCTTTCATGTGCATGGAGCTGCTTGTCGGCTTTGTGCAAGCTCTGGTATTCCTCATGCTCACCGCCTTGTTCCTGAAGACGCAGGTGGGAGGCGATGAAGAAGCCGCGCACTAACCCCCTTCCCGCCGCGCCGGATCATGCAGAAAAGACGTGACGGCAGGCAGAAGAAAAACTAAAACACAAAACAACATATTACACACTATGCTCCAGACAATCGCTAACGCAGTAGCAGGTACTGACCTGACCCCGCTTAAGTCCGCCATCGCCGTTCTCGGTGCCGGTCTTGGCATCGGCCTCATCGGCATGAAGGCCGCAGAATCCGCCGGCCGTAACCCCGGTGCCTTCTCTCAGGTGCTCATCATCTCCATTATTCTTGCCGCTCTCGTGGAAGGTGTGGCATTCGTTGCCATCTTCATGGGCTAAGCCCATTACCGGCGGCGCCGCGGGGAACGGCGCCGCCCCTTCCTCTTTTCTCCCCATCCATTTACACACAAACTCGCGCATCAACCATGTTCACTCCGATAGTCGCCGCCAGCTTACAGGAAATGGCCTCCAAGTTCGGCCTGCACACAGACATTTTCATTGCCCACTTCATCGCATTCGCGATTCTGGTGGCGGTCGTCGTTTTCTTCGGTGTAAAGCCCATCATGAAGCAGCTTGAAGAGCGCCGCACCCGCATTCAGGAGGGTGAGCTCATGCATGAGCGCAGCCAGAAAGAGCTGGCAGAAGTAAAAGCAACCGGCGAGAAAATCCTCGCTGACGCTCACGCAGAAGGTAAGAAAGAGGTAGAGCATGCCCGCCAGACGGCCTCCAAGCTTCAGGCTGACCTTAGCGAAAAGGCCACAGCAGAAGCCCGCGCCATCATTGATAACGCCCGCGCACAGGCAGAGCTGGACACCCAGCGTGAAAAAGATGCCCTCAAGGGTGAGTTTGCCCGCCTCGTGGCAGCAGCCACAGCTCAGGTGACCGGCAAGGTACTGACAGAAGCCGACCACCGCGCCATTAACGAAGAAGCCATTCGCCAGCTGTAAATCAGCCATTCCCCTTTCGTATCACCATGAAGATTACCAAGGAAGCACAGGCTCAGGCTCGCCGCCTTATGCGCCTCTGCATGGGCCCCGATGGGAGGCTGCAGGAGGATACCGTGCGCCGCGTGGCCACCGCCCTCTGCACTGAAAAACCCCGCAATTATCTTGCTATCCTCAAGGCTCTCACCGAGCTGGTGCGACTGGAAGTTGCACGCCACACGGCCACCATCACCACAGCAGTCCCCGTGATAGATACCGAAAAAGCAGCCATCCAAGCAAAACTGGATGCCCGCCATCCCGGCCTGCACTACGAGTGGGTTACGGACCCCTCCCTCATTGCCGGTATGACGGTGCGCGTGGGCGATAATGTAACGGATGCTTCCGTCCGCTCCCGCATCCAGCGTCTGGAAAAACTACTTTCCTGCTAATTCTTCATAACCTTTCTGCATAACATCAATTTTCAATAAATCACCACAAGCGTATGAGCAACATCGTACAAGAACTCGAAGCACAGATTCGCAACGCCACCGCAGCCACCATTTCGGAAAACGTGGGTACCATTAAAGCCATCGGTGACGGCGTAGCCCACATCGAAGGCCTGAGCAACGCCATGCTCAATGAGATGATTGAGTTCCCCGGCGGCGTCATGGGTCTCGCCATGAATCTGGAAGAAAACGAAGTAGGTGCTGTGCTTATCGGCAGCGGTAACGCCCTGAAGGAAGGCGATACCTGCAAGACGACAGGCCGCCTGCTGCAGGTACCCGTCGGTCCCGGTCTGCTCGGCCGCGTGGTGGACACCCTTGGTAACCCGCTGGACGGCAAAGGCCCCATCACAGCCGCCGCTTACTATCCCGTGGAGAAGATTGCCTCCGGTATTATTTCCCGTGAAGGCGTGAACCAGCCTGTACAGACCGGCATTCTGCCCATCGACGCCATGATTCCCATTGGCCGTGGTCAGCGTGAGCTCATCATCGGTGACCGCTCCACCGGTAAGACCGCCATCGCCACGGATACGATGATTTCTCAGGCTCGTCAGAACAAGCTTGCAGAGGAAGGCAAGCTGCCCGGCCACCGCCCCCTTTACAGCATCTACGTAGCCATCGGCCAGAAGCGCGCTACCATCTCCCGCCTTGTTGCCAAGCTGGAAGAAAGCGGCGCCATGCCTTACAGCATCATCGTGGTAGCCAGTGCCTCTGACAGCGCCGCCATGCAGTACCTTGCCCCCTATGCCGGCTGCGCCATGGGTGAATACTTCATGGACCAGGGTCAGGACGCACTCATTGTATACGATGACCTCTCCAAGCACGCTGTGGCTTATCGTCAGGTGTCCCTTATTCTGCGCCGCCCCTCCGGCCGTGAGGCATACCCCGGTGACGTGTTCTACCTCCACAGCCGCCTTCTGGAGCGCGCCGCCCGCATCAACAGCGAAGGCGGTCGTAAAGGTGGTTCTCTGACCGCCCTGCCCATCATTGAAACTCAGGCAGGCGATGTTTCCGCTTACATTCCCACGAACGTGATTTCCATCACGGACGGCCAGATTTTCTTGGATACCGACCTCTTCTATCAGGGTGTCCGCCCTGCCATTAACGTAGGTATCTCCGTAAGCCGCGTAGGTTCCTCCGCTCAGACCAAGATTGTGAAGAAGCTCGCCGGTTCCGTTAAGCTGGACCTCGCTCAGTTCGAAGAACTCCAGGCCTTCGCCCAGTTCGGCTCTGATTTGGACGCTGCCACTAAGGCCAAGCTGGAACGCGGACGCCGCATCGTAGAACTCTTCAAACAGGGTCAGTACAACCCCAAGAGCCTCAGCATTGAAGTCATTGACCTCTACGCCATCCAGAAGGGCTACCTCGATGATGTAGCTGTGGAGGACGTGCAGAAGGTCTGCCGCGAAATGGAGGAAGAGGCCACCACTAACCAGCCCGGCCTGATGGCTGACATTGAGGCTAAGAAGGAGCTTACTCCCGAAATCGATGAGCAGCTCAAGGCCTTCATGACCGGATTCAAATCCCGCCTGACGAAGTAATCCCCCATGGCTAACCTCAGAGACATTAAGCGCCGCATTAAGTCGGTACGCAACACATCGCAGATTACCAAAGCGATGCAGATGGTTGCGTCCGCCAAGATGCGCCGCGCGCAGGACTTGGCCATTCAGGGGCGCACTTACATGAGCTCCTTGGCTCGCGTGCTCAAGCACCTGCAGGAAACCATAGCCGGCACAGCCTCTCCGCTCATGGAGACGCGTGACACCGGCAAAGAGCTCATCATCGTCGTGAGCACCGACCGCGGCCTGTGCGGCGGCCTGAACTCCAACCTGCTCCGAGAAGTACTCACCTCCTGCCCGAAGGAGGCGGATTACGTCACCATTGGCACCAAGCTGAATAGCCAGCTCACTCGCTGCGGCCGCAAGCTTGCTGCCACGTTCGCTATCGGCGAAACAGTGGAGGAATCCGAGCTCAAGCCCATCTTCGACTTCGTGCGCAAGTCCTACACGGACGGCACCTACAAGAGCGTTCACGTCGTTTACCAGAAGTTCATCAACATCATGGTACAGCGCCCGCAGATGACGAGCTTGCTGCCCATTACAACGGACGAACTGCTGAAGGTTGCAGAGGATACTGAGCATGAAGAGAACAGCACCTCCAATTTCCTGCTGGAACCTTCACCGAAAGCCCTACTGAACTCCATCCTGCCGCTGTACTTCGGCCATTTGCTCGTTCAGATGATTCTGGAAGGCAAGGCCAGTGAACACTCTGCCCGAATGGTCGCCATGAAGGCTGCAACCGAGAACGCCAAGACGCTCATCGGCGAGCTCACGCTCGAATACAACAAGGCCCGCCAGACTCAGATTACCAACGAACTTCTCGAAATCACCACCGCCATGAAGGCTATGGAGTAAACCTACGCTCCGCATATCAATCATTTTCAAACATATCATTTCCCAATCATGAACACAGGTAAAATCGTGCAGATTATCGGCGCCGTTGTTGACGTCGACTTCTCCCAGTCCGAAATGCCCGCTATCTACAACGCTCTTACAGTAGACTACGTAGTGGAGGGTGAACCCAAGCAGCTCGTGCTCGAGGTAGAGCAGCACCTTACGGACGGCTGGGCCCGCACCGTTGCTATGAGCGCTACGGACGGCCTCAAGCGCGGCATGGAAGTGGTGGACACCGGCGCCCCCATCTCCGTACCCGTAGGCCCCAAGGTGCTTGGCCGTATCTTTAACGTGCTCGGTGAGACCGTGGACGAAAAGGGACAGCTGGATGGCGTGAAGCGTTACCCCATCCACCGCGAAGCTCCCACGCTGGAAGAACAGGCCACCTCCTCCGAGGTGCTGGAATCCGGCATCAAAGTGATTGACCTCATCTGCCCCTTCCTGAAGGGTGGTAAGGCCGGTTCCTTCGGTGGTGCAGGTGTAGGCAAGACCGTGCTCATCATGGAACTCATCAACAACATCGCTAAGGCCCACTCCGGTCTCTCCGTATTCGCCGGCGTAGGTGAGCGTACCCGTGAAGGTAATGACTTCTACATGGAAATGAGCGAATCCGGCGTTATCGACCAGAAGAACCCGGAGAACTCCAAGGTGGCTCTGGTGTACGGCCAGATGAATGAGCCCCCCGGCGCACGTCTTCGCGTGGCTCTCTCCGCCCTTTCCATGTCCGAGTACTTCCGTGATGAAGAGAACCGTGACGTGCTCCTTTTCGTGGATAACATCTTCCGCTTCTCTCAGGCAGGTTCCGAGGTATCCGCTCTTCTGGGGCGTACGCCCTCCGCCGTGGGTTACCAGCCGAACCTCGCAGAAGAAATGGCAGGCCTTCAGGAGCGAATCACCTCCACCAAGAAGGGCTCCATCACCTCCATGCAGGCTGTGTACGTGCCGGCTGACGACCTTACGGACCCCGCTCCCGCCACGACCTTCTCTCACCTGGACTCCACCGTGGTGCTGGAACGTGCTCTGGCAGCTCAGGGTATTTACCCCGCCGTGGATCCTCTGGCCTCCACCTCCAAGGCACTTGCCCCCGAGCTTGTGGGCGAGGAGCACTACCGCGTGGCACGTGGCGTGCAGCAGACCCTCCAGCGCTACAAGGACCTGCAGGATATGATTGCCATTCTGGGTATGGATGAACTTTCTGACACGGACAAGCTCACCGTGAGCCGCGCCCGTAAGATTCAGCGCTTCCTTTCCCAGCCCTTCAGCGTGGCTGAAGTCTTCACCGGCATCAAGGGCCAGTACGTCCCCGTGGCTGAAACCGTACGCGGCTTCGGCGAGATTCTGGACGGCAAGTGGGACGACGTGCCTGAAATCAACTTCTACATGAAGGGTGGCATTGACACCGTAGAGAAAGCCTGATAACCATGGCCTTGCAATTCAAAATCATCACCCCCGTGCGCACCGCCTTGCAGGCGGCTGTGACCTCCATTCAGCTGCCGGCAACGGCAGGTGAGATGGAGATTCTGCCCGGCCACGCGGACATGATTACCGCCGTGGCCAACGGCGAGCTTACCTACAAGCCGGAGGGCGAAGAAGCACGCAGCCTCTTTGTGGGTGGCGGCTTCCTTCAGGTAGAATCAGAAAACGTGCTGCTGGTAACGGACACAGCTCTTGTTGCCTCTGAAATCGACCCCTCTGCAGTGGAGGCAGCCATTGAACGCGCGCAGGCAGCGCTGAGAAACAGCGCTACCGTGCTGGACCGAGAGGAGCAAACCTTCCTTGCCGCCCAGCTGGCAAAGCAGCTCGCTTTGCTCGATTTCACACGCAAAAAGCGCCCCCTTGCCTAATTGGGATTTATCATTTAACTCACGGCCGGAGCAACTGCTCCGGCCGCTTTTTTTAACCTACTCCGGCTAGACTGAGGATAAAATGCGTCAGCCAGCGGAATGCGCTTGCATTCTGCGCATGAAAGGAGTAGAATCGCGCGCATGACGAACGAGGAAAACACGCGAAAAGACTTCATCCGTGAGTGGATTGCAAGTGATTTAGCAAAGGGCCACTGCAAGACCCCCATCACACGCTTCCCTCCGGAGCCTAACGGCTACCTTCACATCGGCCACGCCAAGGCTATCTGCCTTGATTTCGGCATTGCGAAAGAGTACGCTCAACTTGGGGCTGTGTGCCACCTGCGTTTTGATGACACTAACCCCTGCAAGGAAGATGTCGAGTTCGTCAACTCCATTCAGGACGACATCAAGTGGCTCGGGTTTGACTGGGGTGAGCACCTGTACTGGGCCTCTGACATTTTTGATTTCTATTATGACTGTGCCATTCACCTCATTAAGAATGGACTGGCATATGTGGACGAGCAGGACCGTGAGACCATGCGTGCCCAGCGTGGCAACTTGGTAACTCCCGGCACCCCCTCCCCTTACCGTGACCGCAGCGTGGAAGAAAACCTCGCTCAGTTTGAAGCCATGAAGGCCGGCAAGTTCCCTGAGGGTGGCGCGGTGCTGCGCGCTAAGATTGACATGGCCAGCAGCAACATGAACATGCGTGACCCTGTCATCTACCGCATCTCTTACGACCACCACCACAACACGGGCAATAACTGGTGCATTTACCCGATGTACGACTTCGCTCACCCGCTGGAAGACGCTTACGAGTACATCACTCACTCCCTCTGTACGCTGGAATTCGAAAATCACCGCCCCCTGTATGATTGGGTCATCGAGAACTGCCCGATTCCTGCCGGCTCTCGCCCGCAGCAGCGCGAGTTCTCCCGCCTTAACATCACCTACACCGTCATGAGCAAGCGTAAGCTGCGTCAGATGGTGGAGGAGGGATATGTGGCCGGCTGGGATGACCCCCGCATGCCCACCATCTGCGGCATGCGCCGCCGTGGCTACCCCGCTCCCGCTATCGTGGAGTTCTGTGAGGGTGTCGGCATCACCAAGTTCAATGGTAACACGGATGTCGCCCGCTTGGAGAACGCTGTGCGTGCTGAGCTGAACACGAATGCTGAGCGCCGCATGGCTGTGCTCAATCCCCTGAAGCTCGTGCTCACAAACCTTCCCGAAAATCATGAGGAAGAGGTTGAAGTCGTCATCAACCCCGAGAAGCCTGAACTGGGCAACCGCAAGATTACCCTCACCCGCGAAGTGTGGATTGACCGTGATGACTTCATGGTGGAGCCGCCCAAGAAGTACAAGCGCATGAGCCCCGGTGCCTGTGTGCGCCTCCGTGGCGGCTACTGCGTGGTATGCACCAATTACGTGACAGACGCTGATGGCAACGTCACCGAAGTGCATGCAGAGATTCTCCCCGGCACCATCGGCTCGAATCCCCCCGAAGGTATCCGCTGCAAGGGCGCCATTCACTGGGTATCCGCCAAGTACGGCGTCAAGGCTGAAGTTCGCCTGTATGACCGCCTCTTCAAGGATGAAGCTCCGGATGCAAACCCGGATGGTTTCCTCGCCTCTCTGAACGAAGATTCCCTCACCGTGCTGAAAGACGCCGTGGTGGAACCGGCCCTCGCTGCAGCTCCTGCTGAGTTCCTGTGCCAGTTTGAGCGTACTGGCTACTTCGTGGCTGACCGCTATGACCACAGCGCAGAACATCCCGTGTTCAACCGCTCCGTTGGCCTGCGTGATTCCTGGGCCAAAATGAATAAATAACAAGCTTTTCACAACCGGCAGCACCTCGCTGCCGGTTGTGTCCCCTTCCTCAATTACTGAGCTTTACCATGAAGAACATTGAGTTTTCCTCCCGGAATGGTGTATTTGACATGAACAGCTTCATCTGCGAGTGTGATGCCGCAGTGAGCGGAGAGCCCCTGCAGGAAGAACCTCAGCCCTCCGCAGCACCACAGAAGGAAGAGCCCGCTCTTCCTGCCACGGAAGTTCCGGTGGCGGATGGCACGGACCCCATCATCTATCACCCGCTTGAAGAAGTGCTGGAAGACCTCCGCATGGGTAAACTTGTACTGATGACGGATGATCCTCACCGCGAAAACGAGGCAGACCTCGTCTGCGCCGGTCAGTTCGCCACCCCTCAGAACATCAATTTCATGGCAATCCATGCACGTGGTCTCATCTGCGTTCCCATGTCCGCAGAGCGAGTGGACAGCCTTGGCTTGCCCATGCAGGCTCAGCATAACACGGAGAAGCACCACACAGCTTTCACCGTGAGCGTGGACGCCAGAGAAGGCACCACCACCGGCATCAGCGCTTTCGAGCGCTCCATCACCACCATGAAGCTTGCTGATTCCCGCGCCACGCTGGATGACTTCGTGCAGCCCGGACACTGTTTCCCGCTTCGTGCCGTGGAGGGTGGCGTCATCCGCCGCGCCGGCCACACGGAAGGCACCGTAGATTTGCTGCGCATCGCCGGCTTGGAGCCGGTGGGTGTATGCTGCGAAATCATGAAAGAGGACGGCACCATGGCCCGTCTGGGAGAGCTGGGCTCCTTCCAGAAGAAGCATGGGCTGAAAGCCTGCTCTCTCGCGCAAATTATCGAATACCGCCAGCGCACGGAAACGCTCATCGTTAAGGAAGAGGTGGTGAAGCTTCCTACGGATTTCGGTGATTTCATGTGCCACTCCTACCACTCCAAAGTGGACGGGCAGACCCACCTTGCCCTCGTGCATGGCAATATCGACCCGGAAAAACCCGTACTTTGCCGCGTGCACAGCGAATGCCTCACCGGTGATGTATTCGGCAGCCGCCGCTGTGATTGCGGTAGCCAGCTACACACCGCGATGCGCCGTATAGCGGAGGAAGGAGGTGTACTGCTCTACCTGCGTCAAGAGGGCCGCGGCATTGGCCTCTCCGCTAAGCTGCACGCCTACAAGCTTCAGGAAGAAGGCTTGGACACGGTGGATGCAAACATTCAGCTGGGCTTTGCACCTGACCTGCGAGACTACGGCGTAGGCGCCCAGATTCTGCGTGACTTAGGCGTGCGCAAACTGCGCCTGCTCACCAACAATCCTCGCAAAATCGTAGGGCTTGCCGGTCACGGTCTCAGCATTGAAGAGCAGATGCCCATCAGCATCCCTGCTCACGATGATAACAAGCACTACCTGGATACCAAGCGTGAACGCATGGGCCACCTCATCTAATCCCTAAAGAAACACAGCCATGAATGCAGCAGAAAAAGCACTTTCCACCTTCCGTGAACCACCTTGCATGTATAATTGTGCACAAACCGTCTGTGCAGCTTTCGGCAGAGAAGATTTGCTGGAAGATATGAAAACCTGCGGCGGCGGCCGCGCCCCTGAAGGCATGTGCGGAGCATTGTACGGCGCCATCTGCGTGGCTCCAGAAAAGGCTGATATGCTTAAGGCGGCATTCACCGCCAAAAACGGTGCATGGAAGTGCTGCGACCTGAAAGGCGGCACACCCCGAGTAGCCTGCCAACAGTGCGTGAGCGTCGCAGCGCAACTGCTTGAAGAGAGCTAAACCTCTCAAATTACAAATTTATTCAGCGTCATGTTTCTAACGGAACATGACGCTGAGCATTTCAAGCAATCACCTTCGTGAATTCCTTACTGAGCGGATACATTATTCCGCTTCTGCTCACGTGCTGCAAGGTACAGCTGGATAGCATTTGCCGTATTATGGCAGAACACGTAAAACACCGGGCCAATATAGGCCAGAGGCGTAGCATAACTCTGCCCTGCTATATATAGAGTAAGGATGGTATTTTTCTGGCCGAGAGCCTGAGAACACTCGCGCTTCAAATCAGGATAACCCAGCCTGTAACCGGCTATGAAACCAATAGCGCACACCACGACGGCTCCTATGGCCATGGGCAACATATCAAGGAGGGTATAATCCATCTGGAGGATACGGTGAGTGCCGATGGCGGATACAACGATAAGGTTAAAGTTCCAGATTCCCAGAGAAACGTCCTTCAGCTTGGCAGACCAGGCTTTGCATGGAGGATACAGCAACCTCAGCACACAAGCCACCACAGCCGGTATGCCTAGTACAATACCTATTTGTTGCGCGACCATCAACATCAGCTCCGAATAACTCAACTCGGGTGAGTTCACGATAAAAGGCAGCACAAAGGGAGTCAGTACGGCAAACACAATCTGGCTGAGCACCATCGCCGTGGTGATAAAGCCCACATTCCCGCGCAGCAAGTGCACAATAATGGGAGCAGCAGACGCAATGGGAGCAGCCCCACAGTAATACACGGCCTCCGCCAGTGCCGGATTTCCCAGCAAACGAGCTCCACCCCACGCTAACACCCAGACGGCCTGCAGTGAGAGCAACACCCACAAATGCATCCACCGCAGCTTCATCTGCGATATATCCAGCCCAAGGAAGGTGATAGAAAGCATCATGGTGATACCGAATGGCAGTAGCCAGCCGAAATCACAAATCTCTGCGTGGAAGATGCCCCCCACAATAAAGGAGAGCACCATCAGAAAGCTTCGCAGCTGTTGTTTCATAACTTACTTATCTGCATTCTTTTCCTCAGAACCACGCTTCTCTGCTAGCAGAGTCGTTGCATCACCGGGCTTCGCCTTCGGGTATGCAATTCGGTTATGATTCATCGTACGCAGAGTAATGAAGAAAGCTTCTTTCATACGGGCAATCTCGCCCAAAGTAAGCCCGCTATCCTGCAGGTGGCCATCCAGAATGCGCCCCTTAAAAATACCCTCAATCATATTGCGGATATCATCTTCCGTGGGATGCTGCAACGAACGCGTGGCACTCTCCACGGCATCAGCCATACTCACAATACCGGATTCACGGCTCTGAGGTATAGGACCGGGATACGTGAAGATGGATTTATCCACCTCATCCGGACATGTATCAGAAAGGCCATCCTGAAACTTTTTCTGCTCAGCCTCATAATGATCCTGAGCTTTGCGGTAGAAGAAATACGCTGTAGTCACACCATGATGCTCACGTATAGCATCAATAATGCGCGGGTTCAGTTTGGCGCTGCGGGCCATCTGCTCACCTTCAACCACGTGACCGGTAATAATTCTGGCACTGGCTTCCGGTGTGAGGTCTGCATGGGGAGACATGGACTGGTCCACAATATTCTCAGCAAAGTACTGAGGATTCTTCACCTTACCAATATCGTGATAGAGCCCACACACACCGGCACGGGTCACATCCGCCCCAATAGCCTCAGCAGCAGCTTCTGCGAGTCGCTGCACATACAAACTATGGTGGAAGGTGCCGGGCGCCGCTATCTGAAGCTTCTTAAGAAGCGGATGATTCATGTCTGCCCACTCCAGCCAGGTGATATGAGTAGAAATTCCGAAAAGGCTCTCCAGCATGGGCATCACGCCGTTCACGATAACAGCCAACAGGAAATTCACACCTACCGCCATCAGCAGCCCCATAAGAAGTGCAGAAACATCCACACCATCAGCAAATGGGGACGCCTCACCACCATGAAGAGCAGTCAGCCCCAGCACCGTCACATACACGACAAAGCCTGTTTTGAAGCCGGCATATAGCATCTGCTGGCGTTTCTGCAGATGACCGCAGATAGAAGCAGCAACCACACCGGTCAGCAAACTGAGCAGCACATAATCAGTTGTAAACTGAATATCATGTGAAGCCGGGAAAAACACTATGCCAAACAGCGAGCAGCACAGCGCCACATACACACCCATGGAACGATTAATCAGCACCGCCGTCACCGCAGGCGCCAGCATGTAAGGAAGCACCAGTAGCTTGTCCCATATATCCACCCCGGGAACCCTTGGCCATGCACAGTTTATCAGGTAGATAACACTCATCTGCACCAAGGTGGACAGCACGCACAGCACGGCGCGCCCCGTCGTCAGCTCCCCTTTACGATGCCCAAGCACATAATAATATACAACAGCCAGAGAGCACAGAACCATCCACGACACACGGTACACGCCCAGTGTAGAATCACCGGCCTGACTGAATATAAGGGCACACAGCACCGCTATGCCCGCTACTGCCATCAAAAGCAAACGCTGCACAGCGTGTTTTCCGGCTGTAGCGGTGTCCTGACTTTTGCGTCGGAATATCATTGAAAGAAAACTTGCCATAATACGTCCAGTAGGACTATTATACTCACCGCGTTTTCCTTTGTCAAGTTCAGGTTTCCCGATTCATGCTTGAACAACAGTAAACCCGTAACAGCCCCATGAGGCTCCTGATTTTTATTCAATGACGGATTATAAACTTGACAAGAAAGAAAAAATCTTGTCATTCTATAGATAGGCAAGGCGCTCCGCGCGGAGTGTGCCGCAGATTTCCCACCGTTATCCACATCTTTTCTGATTTATTATATGGCCAAAACGCTCATCATCGCCGAGAAACCCAGTGTAGCCAGTGATTTGGCTAGAGTGCTGGGCAAAAAGACCGGCAAGTTCCGCAAAGATGACAGCACCGGAAGCTTTGTAAATGATACGCTCATCATCACCTCTGCCGTAGGTCATCTAGTGGAACAGAAAAAGCCGCAGACTGAAGATGGCAAGAGCCTGCCTTGGAAGATGGATTACCTACCGGTCATGCCCAAAAGCATGGAACTGGAGCCCATCAGCAAAAGCGCTGACCGCCTGAAAAAGGTACTCAAACTCGCCCGCAGCAAGGACGTAACAGCCCTCGTAAATGCGTGCGATGCCGGGCGCGAAGGTGAGCTTATCTTCCGTAACATCATTCGCTACGGCAAAATCAAAAAGCCCCTCAGTCGCCTCTGGATGCAGAGCATGACGGATGACGCTATTCTGGAAGCTTGGGCTACCCTGAAGAGTGATGCCGCGATGACAAATCTGGCAGACGCCGCTGTATGCCGCTCTGAAAGTGACTGGCTTGTCGGCCTGAACAGCACAAGAGCGCTTACTGTACTTCAATCCGCAGCAGGTGGTTTTAATATTACCCCCACCGGCCGAGTACAGACCCCCACACTCGCTCTATTGGCCTCCCGCCAGAAGGATATCCTCGCTTTCACGCCCGAAACATATTACGAGGTACGCGCCACATTCAAAGCCGAGGCTGGCACCTACGAAGGCCGCTGGTTTGACCCGGAATGGAAAAAAGATGAAACAGCCCCGCAGCGCACCCGTGATAGACTATGGGATGGCGACACTGCTGCAGCTATTGCCCGCCGCTGTGAGGGACGCCCTGCAAGTGTAAAGGAAGTAAAGAAACCGGTTTCCATGCCGGCCCCCCTGCTTTTTGACCTTACCTCACTTCAAAAGGAAGCCAGTAATCGCTTCGGATTCTCCGCCAGCCGCACTCTGCAAATAGCTCAGGAGTGCTACGAAAAGCACAAGGTACTTACCTACCCGCGAACAGACTCCAAGTTCCTGCCCGACGATTACCTGAAAATTGCAACTCGCACGGTAGCCGCCATCGGTGAGCAGATGCCCGCCATGGCTCCGTTCACAGCGGACATTCTGGACAATCACCGCATTCGCCCCAGCAAGCGCGTGTTTGACAGCAGCAAAGTGAGTGACCACTTCGCCATCATTCCTACGGGTAAGTTCACCACCCTCAGCGGTGATGCCGCCAAGATTTTCCAGCTTGTGGTACAGCGTTTTCTCGGTGTATTCCTGCCGAATGCTGAGTATGAAGATACGGATCGTACCAGCATCGTATCCAGCCCCGGAGCGAAAGACCATTTCCACACCCATGGCCGCGTGCTGCTGAAAGCCGGCTGGAAAGCCCTTTACGCCAGCCCTGATCGCAAGAAGAAGGACGAACTCTGCCCCGTGGCTGCCAATGGGGAGGTTCTTACAGAAAAGACTTCTGCCCAGGAAGACCACACCAAACCGCCGGCAGCTTACACGGAAGCAACCCTTCTAACTGCTATGGAAACAGCCGGCAAGCTCGTGGAGGACGAAGAGCTGGCCTACGCCATGAAAGAAAGAGGCCTTGGCACTCCCGCCACACGCGCTGCTATCATTGAGGGTCTCCTTACGCAGGAATACATCGCCCGTGATGGCAAAGACCTTGTTGCGACCCGCCGAGGGATAGACCTTATCGACCTTCTCAGCAAGATTGGCCTCAGCACACTCTCCAGCCCGGAACTTACCGGTGAATGGGAATACCGCCTCAAGCTCATGGAAAGCGGCAGACTGGACCGCGAGTCCTTCATGAAGGACATACGCACATACACAAAAGACATTGTGGATGCCGTGCGTGAGTACATGAGCAATGGCAAAAATCCTGATTTAAGCGTCCCCTGCCCGGCATGTGGCCACAGCCCTCTGAGCAGCCGTGTGGATGCTATATCATGCACCGCATGCAAGTTCCGCATTCGCCGCGTCCACGCTGGGCTCGGGTTGGGAGATGATTTGCTGACCGAACTCATCAGCAAGAAAGAGCTTCCTGTCATGGAAGGTTTCCGTTCTAAGTTCGGCAAACCCTTCAAGGCTGGCCTGCGCTTGCTTGCCCCGGAAAAGGAAGGAGGTGCATGGAAAGCTGAGTTCTACTTTGATGACGGCAAGTCCGCGGCCCCCGTTGCCACAGGCGTACAACGCAACCTTGGCACCATTCCTGTGATGGACCAGGGCGAACTGGAGCTTCAGGAAAATGACAAGCAATGGAGCGTGCCTGATTTCCAACAGACCGGCAATAAGACAGGCTTTACCATGTCCAAAACCATTCTGGGCAAAGAAATCGAGATTCACCATCTCTACAAAGTGCTGGCAGAGGGTAAAAGCGAGCTTATTACCGGCTTTATTTCCCAGCGCACCAATCGTCCCTTTGATGCCTACCTCACGCTGGACACCCGCAAGGGAACCGTAGGTTTTGAGTTCCCCCCGCGCGAACCCAGAAAGAAGGGTACCAAGGCCACTGCAGACAAGAAATTCACCGCAGCTGATGCCACGGCCCAAGATCTCACCAAGGCCACCCGACATGGTGTCATCAAAGTGAAAGGCAAAGGCGAACACGAGCTTTTGGAAACTGAAGAGGCATGGCATGTGGACGGCCTTACCTATGGCAAGAATCGCAAGCCCCTCGTCATTCCCCGCACAATGTGCGGTATAACACTCACCGCAGACGTGGTGGGCCGCCTCCTCACCAAGGGCAAAACAGAACTTATCAAGGACTTCGTCAGCCACAAGAGTGGGAAGAATTTCGATGCCTATCTCGTATTCACCCCCACAACCGGCCGCATTACTTACGAGTTCCCGCCCCGCAAGTAATCCGTAACCGAGTACAAAGCATTTCTAGCGCCCTCACAGCCCTCCAGAATGGTTGTGAGGGCTTCTGTTTTTCACACCCCTTCCAATGTATGTGCCAAACTCAGCCAAATGACTGCGTAATGATGTGATTTACTGCTTGCAAGGCAGAGAGCACTGTGGTAGAATAAAGAGCGACATATGGCAGGAGAATACACGGAGGATGACATCAAATCATTAGCCTGGCAGGAGCATATTCGTGCGCGAGCGGGTATGTACATCGGTAAGCTGGGTGATGGCAGCATGGCGGATGACGGCCCTTATGTGCTGCTCAAGGAAGTGATGGACAACTCGATTGACGAGTTCGTGATGGGGGCAGGTAAAAAAATCATCGTTCGCATATCTCCGGACGGCTTGTGTGAGGTGCGAGACTTCGGCCGCGGTATTCCGCTGGGCAAGCTCTATGACTGCGCCGCGCAGATCAACACCGGTGGCAAATATGACAGCGAGGCCTTCAAAAAATCCGTGGGTCTGAATGGTGTGGGTCTGAAAGCAGTGAACGCCCTCTCCTCCTACTTTGAAATCATGGCCTGCCGCGAGGGACAGATGCGCCGCATACGTTTCTCAGAAGGCATCATGAAAGAAGGTGAAGACGTCAGCGGCCCTACGGATGAACCTGACGGCACAAAAGTCACCTTCATGATAGACCGCACGGTGTTTGCAGAAAATGCAGCATTCAATCTGGAGTACGTGCACCGCATGTGCCGCTACTACTGCTACCTGAACACCGGGCTTACCATTAACCTGAATGGTAAGAACATCATCTCCCGCAACGGCCTGCTGGATTTGCTGAAAGAAGAGATGACAACCGAGCCGCTCTACCAGCCCATTTACCTGAAGAGCGAAGATATCGAAATCGCCTTCACCCATAGTGATCAGTATGGTGAGGAATATTACTCCTTCGCCAACGGCCAGCACACTACCATGGGCGGCACCCACCAGAGCGCCCTCCGCGAGGCCATCGTCAAAACGCTTCAGAACTTCTACAAGAAAAACTACGAAGCGGCTGACATTCGCGCCAGCATTGAAGCAGCTATCAGTATCAAGGTCATCGACCCCATTTTCGAATCTCAGACCAAGACCAAACTCGGTAGCAATACCATGGGCCCCGGCAAGGAAACAATCCGCACCTTCGTGGGTAATTTCCTCGCCCGTGAGCTGGATAATTATCTCCACAAAAATCCGGAAACAGCCGAAATTCTCGAAGACAAAATCAAGGAAAGCGAGAAAACCCGTAAAAAGGTGGCGGATGTACAAGGCAAGGTAGCCAAGGAACGTGCTAAGAAGGCCCGAGTTCATAACAAGAAGCTCAGGGACTGCCGCGTACACTACGATACAAAGCACAAGCGCGCTAAAGACACCATGCTTTTCATCACCGAGGGTGACTCCGCTTCCGGCTCCATCACCACAGCGCGTGACGCCGAGACGCAGGCCGTATTCTCCCTGCGAGGCAAACCAGCTAACAGCTTCGGCCTGAATAAGAATGCCATATTGGAAAGCAATGAAGAGCTGGATTTCCTGCATCTGGCGCTGAATGTGGATAAGAGCATTGAAGACCTGCGGTACAACAAAGTCATCATCGCTACGGATGCTGATGTGGACGGCATGCACATCCGCCTGCTGCTGCTTACTTTCTTCATACAGTACTTCCCGGAGGTCATTCATGAAGGACACCTCTATATCCTGCAGACCCCGCTCTTCCGCGTGCGCAACAAGAAGAAAACTATCTACTGTTACTCGGAAAACGAGCGTGACAAAGCGGTGAAAGAATTGGGCAGAAACCCAGAAATTACACGATTTAAGGGTCTGGGAGAAATCTCACCTCAGGAGTTCAAGAGCTTTATTAATGAGGACATTCGCCTGGAAGAAGTCACGCTGGAGAATGCTCGTCGCCTGAGGGACCTGCTGCGCTTTTACATGGGTGAAAACACCCCGGACCGCCGTCAGTATATCATGGATAATCTTCGCATTGAGGAGGACCCCGCATAATCTTTCTTACAACCTGAAACAACTATGAAAACACTCATTATCGCACGCCACGGTAATACCTTCCGCAAGGGCGAAACACCCACGCGAGTCGGTTCCCGTACGGACCTCCCCCTCGTAGAGGAGGAGCGCGGGCGCGGTATTGGCAAATACCTCGCCAAACTCGGCCTCAAGCCCACCCGCATTCTCGCAGCCCCCTTGCAGCGCACCATGTGCACGGCTGCCCTTGCTGCAGAAGAGCTTGGTAATCCCTGCCCCGTGCAGCCGGATGCCCGCTTCATCGAAGTGGATTACGGTCCGGATGAAAACCACAGTGAGGAAGAAACCAAAGCCAGACTCGGTGCAGATATTGCCGCAGCTGAGGGTAAAGACCCGTCCACACTTACTGCCGAAGAGCTGGATGCCATCGGCGCAGCAGCAATTGATAAATGGAATGCAGAAGCTATCGTTCCCCCCGGCTGGAAGGTGGACGTGCAGCAGATTATCAATAACTGGACAGCCCTGGCAGGCGAAGTACAGGATGGAGAAACACTTCTCTGCGTCTCCTCCAATGGTACCATCCGTTTTGCCCCATACATCACAGGTGATTATGCCGGCTTCTGTGCCAGCCATGATATCAAGGTTGCAACCGGCGGTGTCTGCATCTTCACAAGCGAGGATGGCTCCACCTGGACCTGCACTGAATGGGGCGTAAAAGCATTCAAGAAAATCTGAACTATCATCCAGCCCGAACCATGAACCTTAGAAAACTGAAGCCCGCATGGTTTAAAGAGTTCAAGGAGTTTGCCATGAAGGGCAACGTCATTGATATGGCCATCGGCGTTATCATTGGCGGAGCCTTCGGCAAAATCGTCACATCTCTTGTGAAAGATGTTGTCATGCCGGCCTTTTCTCTGATGACCGGCGGGGGACAAGACTTGGCAGCACTTACATACCCGGCTAATCCTGCAGAGGACGCACCGGCCATTAAGTATGGTGCTTTTTGCCAGACTGTGCTGGATTTCTTCATCATAGCGCTCTCCATCTTCTTCACCATCCGCATTATCTGTGCTATCAAAGCCAGATTTAAAAAGCAGAAGGAAGAAGAACAAAAAGCAGCAGAGCCTGAAGCACCAGCTCCTACGCCTGAGGAGATTCTCCTGCTGAGAGAAATTCGCGATGCACTCCGCAAGTGAATAAGAAACAACTCATTGCCCGGGTTCAGCGATATATGGGCCCGGGCGCCACACGCAACACCGCCTCCGCTGCAGTAGAGGCGGTTCTCTCGTCAATACAGACAGGAGCCGGAACTGATACAAAGCTGCACATTTCACACTTCGGCACCTTCAGGCGCTCAGCAGCAGAAAAACTCACATTCCGCCCGGCAAAAGGCTTCCTGCCAAAAGATTCCGGAAATTAAAAATCCCCGCTCGGACATCATAACCGAGCGGGGATTTTTATTAAAAAACGCGGATTTACCGTATCAACGCTGAGGCAGGGTAATAATGAAGAGAGGAGTGTACGGACGCTCCTGTGTCCCTTCGTAGGGCTTAATAGCGCCATCCTTAAGAATATAAAGCTGCTCATTCCCCTCACGGCAGCGAACCGTCTGACCGGACGCACTCACATAACCAGCATAGGCACAGGTGGAATCCGTAATCGGCAGTACTGCATTCAGAATCTCAGCATAGTAATCATGAGTAGCCACCTGTGAGAAGAACTCCAGCCAGCGATTATCCACCGCTATGCCATGCATCACATACCAACAGCCGGGATATATCGGATTACTAGCCAGCATGGCCTTATATGCCGCAATGTCCGCACGCAAACTCTCAGAGAAAGCCAAACCGGATGAGTATGGATCCAGAGCCTCAGCCATCTGCACAGCAAAACCGAACATGTACGCACGTGCCTGAGCAGGACAATTTGTTTCAGCATGGCGAGCCACATTCATAATGAGGCGGGCGGGAGTGACCTTTCCTTCCATCAGAGCTGACTCTTCAAATCCCATGGCAGCACGCTGACCAGCCAAAACAACCGGTTTCAACTCCGCCACCGCGGCGGCTCTAAGATTAACACGACGGCGGCTGGGACGCCCCTGCCCATTTGCCAGAGTCATCACCCTTCTCTCACCACTACCACTTACTGAGCCGACATAAACGGACGAATCCTGACGAGCACACATCAAGCCGCTGCTCCATGCGTTATTTCTATCAGATACCATGCGACCGATGAGCCTCTCAATCCGATCCGGACGGGCCAACGTATAGACAGATGCACCATCAGCATAAATGGAGCGAACAGCCTGAAGGCTGGGCAATATCTGCGCAGGTTCCAGCGCGTGCCCTGCATCTGCGGCAAAATCAGCCAGTTTAAATGCACGCATGGCTGCGTCTTCAGTACCACAGAGCGCACGCACCTCATCAGCAGAAACAGCAGAATCAACAGACCTGTAGCAATCCCCGCATGACTCAATGGCAGCGGCAAACTCCTCTAAGGTACTTACTGAACGCAGAGTATCAGGCAAAGCATCAAATCTGCGAGTCTGCTCAGCATACGCTGCCAACTCCGAACGCAGCGCAGGAAGCAGAGGAAGACTTTCTGCATACTTATCATACTCAGCCAATGCGGCCTCCGCCTGACGAGGGTCAAGAGAGAGGCGGCTCATGCGATGAAGTCTTTCGGCCACAGCGTCCTGAATAGCTCTGCGCACAGCAGCTGCTTCCTCCTCCGTAACCTGAAGAACATCCGTGCATAAAAGGAACTCCGCATAAAGTGCACGAATTTCCTCCATACCATCAGTCGGCAAAGGCTGGCGGAAGCGGGCCAGTACTCCGGGGCGTATTTCTGACAAGCGCTCGTTAAACTTTCTCATCAGCACCGTAGGCTCCTCCGGTGCAGAAGAGTTATATTCTTCCTGCAAACGAGCTTCCACGCGCCGCACCTTATCCACGAGCACGAGCCCCCCGGTGAGCTGAGCGGCAGTAACATCCTGCTTACCCAGCAAATCAGTTGCTTCAGAAAGAGCCGGAGTAACCTCCGCTATTTCAGCCTGATAAGCATTGTAAATTCTCAGCCAAGCATCTGCCTGCTCCAGAGCCTCCACATACCCGGGATGAACGGACTTATAAAAGCCGCGCATGGGATCAATACCGCCAACAAGATCACTCACAGCCAGCACCTGCTTGTCCTGCATGCCTAAAACAATGCTGTTCCTGAGAGAATCAGCTCTCAGATAAGTAAAGACAACAGTAGCAATGGCAAGGAAAATAACCGTCAGGACCACACAAATGGTGGAGCGGATGATAATTTTCCTGCGGTGGCGAGCCACAAGAATAGCTCGCACTTTTTTCTGTTGCTTCTCAATAAGCTCCAAAAGATCTTCGGCCTCATGCAACTCTGTGATTTCCGAGACCGCCTTGTGACGGTCATGAAGCTCAATCTCAGCTTTCTGAAGATCCTGACGCAGAAGAATCTTCTGCTCAGTTGCCCGGAACATATCCAACTGGCGAGCATACTCGGCCCTCAGTTTTTCAGCGCGGCAGTAGCGGCTCCAGTCTTCATGCACACGGGTGATGAGGGCCGTCTGCTCGGGTGTAAAACTCAGGCGTTTTTCCCGGGCATAGATTTCGATATTGATAGCCATGTCTTCCTTGACACGCAGGTCCGTTGCGTCACGCAACTTACCAAGAGCGGACAAGAGCATGGACTGCCATCGCTTCCTCTCAGATGCATCTACCAGCGCAGCAGCATCACGATACCCCACAAGGCCTACGAGTTCTTCTTCCGGAGCCATTTGGCGCAACTTACGAACAGACTGCGTAATAAGCCCCACATTTCCACTTGCCAGCACATCAGGCAGCTGAGCAGCCTCTGCCTTATAAAGATTCCTACCGAGCTGGCGAGCAAGCTTCAGCAGAATCGCATCCTGCGGAGCTTCTCGCAGCAACTGCTGCACCATGTTGAAGCTCTCTTCATCCTGACCGCTACCCAACACACTTGCCAATTTTCGATACAAGGCACGAGCAAATGCTGAAGCACCCTTAGGTACCACAAGATCAGAGGGTTGGACGATATCTTCCACAACGTCCGAAGTGGGCTGCTCATCTGTTTCAAGTGTCATGGCTCAAGAGGATTTTTATGAGTTCAAAGCATAACACAAACGCCACGCGAACACAATCTTTTTCCGTGTCAAAAAATCATCTCTGACATCAAATCGCCATGACTAATTTACCGGTATAGACGCAAATGAAACAAAACACCTCCGGCCTCAGCGTCCCAGCTAAAGCATTTTATCTTTCAGTTCTTAGCCTCAACGATCCAAGCGCTGCTGCCAATCTCTCATAATAACAGCAAAAGGTTCTGCCGAATTAGGAGAAGAACGATAGGGATTTACCGCAAAAGCGGCATTATAATCACCATTCAGCATGAACATGAGAGCCGCCATTTCCTGTGATAGTGGCTCATTCCCAAGAGCCTCTACCATCTTACGGACATCTTCAACACTAATACCCGCTTGATAATCACCACTACAGCGACGCTGTAACATACCAATAGCAGCTTCAGCAAGATCGCAAACTTCCAGTAGCACCTGAAGTTCTTCTTTCTTAGCATCAGACAGCTCAGAGTGAGACAACAACCTCTGGAAGCCCTCACGAGCTGCGGCAATATCGTGCCGACGAAGCGCTTTACGAGCATTTTCCTCGGAAGCAGATATTGCCGTGGTGGCAGTATTGCGAGCCAGAGCCTCCACATCATCCGCAAGAGCTTTATATGGATCCGGCGCCTCACGGAAAGCGGTGGCAGCGCGACGGAACTTAGCGGCAGCCTCTACAGTTCTGCCCTCAGCACACATAGAACGCCCTGCACTCACCAGATAAAGAGCACGCACGCATGGGTCCGGAATAAAATCAGACGTCACCTCACGGTCATCAGCCTCTGCAACAAGCAAAAGCTGAGCCATCAATCGGCTACCCGCCGGAGATACCTCTGCACGAGTAATATGGTTACGATACTGTTCTCGGGCAGCTACAGCACCATCCATATCATTCAAAATATCAGCTAGAATGCCGGCATGCAACGCAGCCCACGCAGCAAGGGTAGGCTCCACATCCCCGGAACTGAGGGCTGAAAAACAGGTATACGCCGTGCGGAAATCTTTAGCGGCTAACGCTTGTTCAGCATCATTCAGAAGAGCAGCTGAAGCGGAAAAACTATCTTCTGCAGGCAGGCTGAGATATTCTCTGGCAGGCGGAGGAGTCGTAACATATGATGCAACGGCTGCTACACACGAACCGGCTAAGAGTGTTCCGAATACCCCCATGCGCAGCTTACGGCGGAATTCACGTTTTGCCTCAGGATTCTGTTCAGTAACAAGTGCCACTTGTACAGCTCTCAGCTCTGCCAGCAAATCTCGATAACTTGCCGGGCGGTAGTGGCGGTCATACGCAGTCATGCGCTGCACCAAATCACTCAGACTGCGGTATACGCCGGGAACAATCTCCGAGAGCGGTTGCAAGGCTTGCTTATATTCCAGTAACTGGCTGATAGAAGTCACCTGATGTTCAAACTGGCCAATTCCGCTGAGCAAAAAGCGCAGCGTCATACCTAATGCATAAATATCCGTGCGGATATCCTCCGTCTGACGCTCAAGTGTTTCAGGTGCAGCGTAATATGGAGTAGCCCATATAATTTCTTCGCTGTCAATATCCGACTGGCCTAATGCAAGTCCAAAGTCCAGCACTTTGGCACGTCCATCTTCAGTAATGATGACGTTACCGGGCTTCATATCACGATGGAGCAATCCGGCCTTATGCGCAGCGGCCAAGCCCAGTGCAGCCTGAATAGTATATTCCACAGCCAGCTCCGCAGGTAATGGCCCCTTTTCTGCAACACATGTCTCCAAATCCTGCCCATTCACCAATTCCATGGCAATGTAGAACTGGTTGCGAGCACGCCCCGCTGCATATACGGACACCACGTTCTCATGACGAACCTTCGCCATCATGGAACACTCATTCTCAAAGCGCCCTATACGCTCCGGCTGATTCCGGTACGTCTCATTAAGCAGCTTAATGGCGACGCAGCGGTTCAAAACAAGATCACGAGCACGTAATACCACGCTCATACCACCCACACCCAGCACGCCCTCCACGCGATAACTGGATACAATGGTATGAACCATTTCTGTATGCTCACACTGAGGGCAGGACAGCTCTGTATAAAAGCCAAGGTTAGCTATGTTTACCTCATACCCACAAGCAGGACAACGCCAAATTTCCGCACGTGTTCGCATACAAATCTAATGTATAAATGCTCAGTATAAAAAAGAGAAAGCCGGGCAGGCACTCTCGCACGCTACCCGGCTTATCTCATAAGTTTTCTCAGCCCAGCTTGGGAAGAGAGGCAGCAGCCACAGCCTGACCGTGACGCTTGGTCTTCTCATCCGGTACGCAGAGCGTGATGGCAAGCTCGGGGAACTCAGCGCTGAGCACCTCGTTAGCCTTATCAATGATAAGCTGACCGCCGTCGCCAGTAGCTACGCGGCCAAGGAAGAGGAGGTTACGCAGAGCGTAGTAACCGGCGAAGTAGGCGATGGTGTAACCGAACTCCACACCGATGGTCTCGTAAATCTTACGAGCGCGCTCGTCACCCTCAGCCATTGCGGCCTGTACCTTCTTAAGCTGCTCGGGATAGGGCATGCTGCCGAAGTCAAAGCCAGCACGGGGAGCAAGGCGAGCCACGGCCTGCTGAGAGAAGTACATGGCGCCCACGCCCTTGTCCTTGGACCACTCATCTACGCCGCCATCCTCCTGATAGTCCACAGGAACGAAGGCAAGCTCATTAAGCCAGGGCATGATGTGACCCTCGGGATCCACATAACCAGCGGCCAGAGAGGTACCCATGGCGATACCGAGCACGGCATCATCATTCATACCCATAGCACCGGCAAGAGCGGTCACCTCACCGTCATTCACCACCTCGAAGGGAACTTCCTTGCCCATACGCTCACTCCAGCGATCCTTAAGGGTGCTGAACATGGGGCGGATCACGTTCACGAAGTCATCAGGAGAGATACCACGGAAGAGGGAACCTACGCGGGGCTCACTGTTCACGTACACACCAGCGGCGGAGCCACCGATAGCGTCCACCTGCGGAAGGTGCTTGGCAGCGCGAAGGAGGGAATCATCCACACCTTCCACCTGATACATGGGATCAGTCTGATGGTAGGGATCCCACACAACTTCCTCAGAGTATACCACTTCGCCGTTCACCACAGCAGCGCACTTGCGGTCAGAACCACCAAGGTCAAAGCCGATGCGGTAGCCGTCCAGATTACGGCCAAGGGAAACAGATGTGGAGTTCTCAGCGGGAAGCTCGCAAGCACAAGCTACCTTTACCACCTGAATGGACTGGTCATAAATCTTCTTACCAATGAAATCCCAGTCAAACTCACGAGCACCACCGGCGCAATATGTTGCGGCCAGCATGTCTGCAATCTTCTCCGGACCGGCCACCATAATGGTGCAACCACCTTTCATCCAAAGCAGGAATTTTACGATACGCTCGATGTACTGGTTGTTCAGAGCATCATTCTCCTCGCTGGAGGAAAGAACCTTACCGCTCCAGCGGAAGCAGGTACCATCCATACGAGTAAGGGCAATGTCAATAGCCTCAGCGGCGGGGTCAGCAGCGACCTTTGCCTCAAAAGCCTTGTTCCAGAGCACCGGAGCAACGAAGTCCGGATCGAGCACGGGTGTGAATTTCGGTTGGATATTCATAACGTTACTGGGTCAGTCTATCATTTTAAAAACAGTATGGCAAGCAAAAAAGACGAGCTCTTCAGAAATCAGAACTCACAATTTCTGGGAGTACGCGGATACGGCAAGACGTCTCGGATATTCTGCACACCGGTCACAAACATAATCAGGCGCTCAAAGCCCACACCAAAGCCGGCGTGAGGCACAGTACCATAGCGGCGCAAATCATTGTACCAGTAGTAGGCGTCAATATCCATTCCCAAGCGCTCCAGATTTCCCTCCAGCACCTCCAAACGCTCTTCACGCTGACTACCGCCGATAATTTCACCAATACCGGGCACCAGCACGTCCATGGCCGTCACAGTCTTACCATCATCATTCAAGCGCATGTAGAAAGGCTTGATATCCTTCGGGTAATTATACACGATAACCGGGCTCTTGAAATGACGCTCTGTGAGGAAGCGTTCGTGCTCACTCTGCAAATCCATGCCCCAGTAGGGAGGATATTCAAACTTCTCACCACTAGCCTGCATGATTTCAATTGCTTCAGTATACGAGCAGCGCACAAAGGGCTTATTGCTCACCTCCTCCAGGCGGTCGCGAAGGCCCTTATCCACAAACTTACAGAAGAAATCAAAGTCCCCGCTTTCATCAGCAAGCATAGTATCTGCTATATATTTAATGAAAGACTCTGCAAGGTCCATATCACCGTAAATATCACAGAAAGCCACCTCAGGCTCAATCATCCAGAACTCTGCGGCGTGGCGTGAGGTGTTACTGTTTTCAGCGCGGAAGGTAGGACCGAAGGTATAAATATTACTCAGTGCACAAGCAAAAGTCTCACCCTCCAGCTGACCGGAAACTGTCAGGCTAGCAGCCTTACCAAAGAAATCGCGGTCATAGGACTTATTCTCAGCGAGGGGGTCCAGCGTGGTAACATGGAACATCTCACCGGCGCCCTCACAATCAGAAGCCGTAATGATGGGCGTATGCACCCAGAAGAAATCACGCTCCATGAAGAAGCGGTGCACAGCACGGGCGATGCGGGAACGAGTGCGGAAAACAGCGCCATAAAGATTCGTACGTGGACGAAGATGTGCAATACTGCGCAGGAACTCAGGAGAATGCCCCTTCTTCTGAAGCGGATATGACTCCGGTGCCGTACCAACCAGCGTGACGGATGTAGCCTGAATCTCCCACTTCTGCTTACCGGGACTCTCCACAAGGCGGCCTTCAACGGACACAGAAGAACCGGTGGTCATCTTGCCAATGTTTTCGTACCCGGGAATACCGGCGTCCGCAATAACCTGAATGGATGCAAGGCTGCTGCCATCATTCACCTCCAGGAAAGAAAATGCCTTAGAATCACGGCGGGTACGTACCCAGCCCTGCACCAGAATGGAATCCTGCGCGCTGTCACTAGCCAGCGCATGCTTAACCAGAGTTCTTTTCATGGCCACACTATAGCACTATTGGCTCCGCATGGCGAGTATTTTTTCCGCCTCTGCCAGCATTTTCTCCAGAGTATCAGCCATAATGCTGGTAATCACATAATCCCTATACCATTTTTTGGCACAGGGTACAAGATAACAGGGAAGTATCGTATCCGGCTCCTGAAACTCCCCGTCTTTCGGATGGAGATGAAAATGCAACAAGCGCACCCCACTGGCAGAAAGCTTCATTTCATGCGTATCAATCTGTTCCTGTGTAAAGTGTCTATCCTGCATTCTGCGGCACATGAGGCGGATTTCATTCTCAGCCGGGTACTGCTGCAGCGCCACCATATCATATTCCTCCGGCTGCCATTCCGGACGGAATGCGCGGGTAAGCAACGGATCACAACAAGCAGCCACTCTCCGCAGACACCCTCTGCGGTTACTCCCCGGTGAACCGCATATCAGAGCAAGCATTCGCAATGGTGGCGTTCCATATGTGCGGGTGAGATGATCCATACGGCGTTGCGCTCGGTTTATGCGCATGCTCACCTCACGCATCGTATCAACCATTTCTTCTTTTCCTCCGGCAAAAAAGCGGCGGTCATCAGTCTGAGGGAACGGGCGGTCCGGCCTGTAACGATAGACGCGAGACATATCAAGCATTTGCAAATGCTCTAAAAACGTCTCCCCGGGCTCAGGTAAAAAATACTGCAAAACCTTAGCCACCACCTCGCGCTTAAAAGAGACAAACATATCCGGGCTCACCTTGCTGTAGTGTACCCACGAGGCCACCTCAAACTCAGAGCTTCCACTCAGATTCAGAACAGGAGCTTCCTTTTTACACCCCAGCAGAAACCATGTTTGCTGTTGACCATCCCACTCATCCTTTTTCTTATTTTTATCCCGGTACGAATAACGAAGCCCACTCAAACGCCCAAGAACATCATACGCCTCTCGCGGCAAACCGACCTCCTCAAAAACCTCTCTTACAATAGCCTGTTCGTACGTCTCATCAGCTCGCACCCCACCTTGTGGAAAGTGCATATGGCGACTCTCTGCGTTCTTCCGAGCCAGCAGCAAATTACCGGCTGTGTCTACAATAATGGCGGCTACGTTAGGCCGCCATCTGGTACTATCCTCACTCATGATTTTGTCGGTTTACGACGGCCATGACTCTCATCATTCCATTCTGCCGTGCAATATTTTGTACGGCAAAGCTCCGCCAACTCAGCAACAAACCCCTCATAGGGTTCTTCCCCCTGCACTACTTCCACTTCCGGAGCAAGTGCATGGGCCAGCAGTAACTGCCAACCTTCCGCCGGTTCACACTCCTGAATAAGCCCCTGATGTAACACAGCGCCACGGTATCGGCGCTGGCCTGCACCGGCAAGCTTCTGCCCGGCTTCATTCACGATATCACTAGCCACAGGACTCGCCCAGCAGGCTCGCCCACCATCGGGAGCATCTGACACCAGGAGTGAACAATTCACGCCACTCGCTTTCAACGCCTCAGCAAGTGCACCATGAATCCACTTGTAAAGCTTATCCGCTGGCGGGTAAATAAGCCCCTCAACAGCAGGAAGCGTTACCGTATAGGTATAGCCTTTCCGATGATCCACAATACCGCCACCGGTCCAGCGACGGATATACTCCACCCCCTCACCGGGGAAAAGAGCCGCCGCCACAGGAGTAGAATCAAAGTAGCCAAAGCTTACAGCAGGACGAGACCACCCGTATATGCGCAGCCAAGCCTCCGAGCGGCGGCTGAGCAATTCATCCGCGGCCATATTCTCATAGCCACTACGCGGTATGGGGTCACACCAAAACCTGATGCTCTGCGGCAGCAGTACATCAGGCACAGGCGCTTGCATGTCAAAACTCACAGGCAACAAAAATTACTGATTTACATAGGCTGCGGCAGCAGCACAGAACTTGTAAAGGAACGCGTGTAGGAGCGGAAGAAAGCCTCCGGACGCGGTGCACGGCGGCGCCTCTGGCGAATCTGCTCCACGAGTGCCACGCCTTCTTCCGTCAGCACCGTGATGGACATGGAAGCGGATACGATGCGAGCATTCTTAAACTCTCTTGTACCGGCTACAATTCTGTTGCCATATACATTAATGAACTTATTTGATGAGGTGGCAGTCGAGGAAACAACGGGCACACTCACCGTGGCATAATTAACTCGGCCACTGCGGGCATCAGCATCACTGTCAGCGTACTCAATATTGAAGATTAGGCTGAACTCAATGATATTCTCACAAAGGAAGTTTTCCACCTCTTTCTCCTCAAAGGGCACATAGGCAGCCTCTAGACTGTCGCGGCCCATAAGTTCATTGAAACTTGTGCGCGGAGGGATAACCTGACGGTACAAAGCGAAGATGGGGAACACGCCTCTCTCGCTATCGTTGGCATCCACATTCAACACCTGGTCTCGATACATTAAGCGATAAGCCACCGCATTCACATCACCCTGCGTTTCCATGTTATCAGCACGAGCGGAACGATAATTGCTACGCAGGGAGGTGCTGCTGCTTACTGCCGGATTACGGTCAGGAGCACAGGAGAAGAACACGAACTGGACGGAGCGCGGAATTTTAAGTCCCTGAGGAACATTACCACCACGACGCTCCTGCTCCGTTTTGGCGAAAAGCCACTCGCTGGTGTTTCCTCCCCTCATCTGGAAAGACTCCAAATCATGGCCCATTATTTGGAGCGCAACACGACCGCTAGTGCTGGTGCTCACATCTTCCTGCACCTTGGTCCAGAGAGATATACCCTGATTAGTAAGCTGCATGATGACCAATACCAGCCCGGAAGTGATGGCCATGGCAACAATAAGCTCAATAAGCGTAAAGCCTCGCTTTGATTGTATGTGTGTCTTCATGGTATCTGGCTGTATTTAACGATGGAATGACATATTGGCAGAGAAAAGAGGGCGTCCCATGCGAGCCCAAGAGCGGTTAGCGTAGCGCGCGGGATTAGGGGGGGACATGAGATAGAAGTCAGCCCTATAGAAAACGGCAGCGCCCCAAGGATTTGTTCTATCATCAGGATTGGAGAAATACTCTTCCGGCTTGGAGCCACCGGCAATCGTACCCGGAGAAGCGGCCAGCCTATATTCGCCATTGTGCTGGTCGATGAGCTGAGTCATCTTCACCACGAACACAGGGCCCACAGCATCACGAATATCATCCTTATGCAGGCGGTCATTCATCGGACAAGCAATGGAGACCAGCTGAGAAGTACCGCCGGGAGCAGCCTTACCGGCAGGAATCGGGGGGAACGTACCATCTGCACGGGGCTGCTTCGAAGTATCCGCACGATAGGAGAAAATCACGATAGACGTGGAGGGGCGGCGACTGCGCAGCAGCCAATAGAACCCTTTATCAAACGTAGTCAGATAGCGACCATCACTTGACGTAGTATCACGGGCACCGGCTCTCTCATGGGGACGAATTGTACCCATCTCCGCACGCAGAATGCTCGTTACTCGCTCAGCATCCTGACGGGTGAGAGCCTTCTGCACAAGGCCACGAGCAGGCACAAAAACAGTAAGGAAAATTGATACAAGTATGCTGACCAGTGCAACGGCCAGCAAAGTTTCCATCAACGTGAAACCGCTACAGCGGCGCGTGATTCTATTCTTCATAGTAGAAATATTAGTGTAATTTCAATGCGTGAGAGAAAAAGCCCGGAAATGATTAATTATAGTTATTTTCGTACACGTGCCTAGAGGTACGCAGACGGCTGATATCACCAGTCGGCCAAATTACCACCCCCTGAGCAGCAGCCGGGCGGCGCTGAGAATCAAAGCCGGCGGGAATCACGCCATCAACAGCGCGATTACCCGTGCCGCGACGCCCGCTGATAAGCACCATGCGCTGAGGAGGTGTCGTGTTCAGGGGGTCAGACTGCGGAGTGACGTAACGTCCTTTTTCATCAAACTCAATGTAGTATACAGCGGTTTGCCCACGGCCTGCAAGACGCGTCACCTCATTTCCGAGCATTACACCGCCACCCTGCCCGGTGCCATTATCAAGGGTCGTACTATATGTGGGGCTGAAGTATACACCGGGAGGCAGCATCAGGCCGGCTGACGTCGTTACCCACACACCTTCACCCACCACGTCCGTACCATCATAGGTACCGCGGGCATTCTCATTTGTGCGCTTCATCTGCACCGTCATAAAACGCAGATGGCGGGAGTCCTGCGACGTATTTCGTTCATCCTTAGCAATAATGAGGCGTGTATAGCAGTCATTACCCTGAGCAGTAGCGCGAGCCTCACGAATCATGCTTTCAAGCATATCCACACCGGAGTCCAAGCCACGCCCCTTTCCGGCATCGCGCAACACACTGGACGCCAAGCTCATCATCAGACCGATGATAGCCATTACCACTAACAACTCAACCAGAGTAAAGCCCTTTGCACGCTTATCGCTGAACGTTCTCATATATTGAAAATTTTGCAATGCACCAAAATACGCCACTACTAATAGCAGATTTTTTTTCCTGCTTCAATCATTTTTTTACTTTTCCCCTAAAAAGCGGGTCATTTTCCGTTTTTTGATTGACCTTTTCCGGCAAATGAGGTACAGAGGTGCGGACATGACTATTATAGACTCCATCATTCTGGGCATTGTGGAAGGACTGACAGAGTACCTACCAGTAAGCTCCACAGGGCACCTGATTATCACGCAATACCTGTTAGGCTTGCCGGAATCGGATGCCATGAAAGCCTTCCACATCTGCATTCAGAGCGGAGCCATCATAGCCGTATTAGGCCTCTATTTCCAGCGTGTTAAGGAAATGATAACAGGCTCACTCACTCTTCTTCGCAATCTACGCAATCCTGAGGCTACCGCAGAAAATCGCTATCCGGCGGGCGCTCGCATGCTGGTGAACATGATTGTGGCTTTCCTACCTGCCATGGTATTCGGACTACTCTTTAACGATTTTATCAAGAGCATGCTCTTCAATGCCCCGACGGTCACCACCACATGGGCTCTAGGCGGCTTGGTTATCCTCCTTTATGTGCGAGCTCGCAAGAAAAGCGGCAAAGGATTCCAAGGCAAATCACTTGATGAGCTGAGCTGGAAAGGAGCCCTTAAAGTCGGACTGATGCAGTGTATCGCCATGTGCCCCGGCGTAAGCCGCAGCCTGATGACAATGATGGGTGGCCTCTTCGCCGGACTAAGCGTAGCAGCAGCCGTAGAGTTCAGCTTCCTTCTTGGCCTCATCACATTGGGAGCAGCCACTGTGCATGACGCGATGAAACACGGCGGCGAGATGCTTGACCAGCTGGGATGGATGCCCCTGCTTGCCGGTACCGCCACCGCATGGATAAGCGCAGTCATCGCAGTAAAGTGGATGGTAGGATACCTGAACCGCCACAGTCTTTCCATATTCGGCTGGTATCGCATCGGCGCGGCTATCGTGATGCTCTGCCTCATTTTCACCGGTCTGGAATTCAGTGATGATGATTCAGCCCCCGCTTCTGAACAAACACCTCAGCAGGTAGAGACTACGCACTAATTCGCACTATGGCGGATTTTGGACTTTTCTTTCCGCATAACAAGTGTAATATATAACGAAGAAGAATGATGCGCTATCTTTTCATTATCGTCAACTGGATTATGGATCACCTGCTCGCCTGGTTCAGCCCGGGCTGGCGGCGCAAGGCATGTGAAGCACAAGTTGCTCTCACTCGCTATTATAACTACAACAAGCCGCACCTCACAGAGGAATTAAGCACCAAACTGCTTGCGCTCCGGAAAAAGCTCAATGAGGGGCTCATTTTCTGGAAGAAAGACGAGTGTATTCAAACCACTGAGGAAATCACATCTCTGGGCGAAGGGCTGAGAGGCTTCAAGAAAAATGCCGTCTTTGAGATGGTGGAATCACTCTTCGTCATCATGGTGATATTCTTGGGCATACGCACATACTATGCGCAGCCCTTCCGAATTCCTACCGGCTCCATGCAGCCCTCGCTCAACGGTATCATCATTCACCCGATACCGGAAAACGAGCCAATGCCTTCCACTGCCCAGCGTGTATGGGACGCTATTACCCTAGGCAGCAGCTACACGGAAGTAATCGCCAATGTACCGAAGCAAATTGTCCGCTACCAGGATGAGCGCTACCTGCACCTTTTCACCCGCACTCGCCTGTTCTTTAGTGACGGCAGTCAGGAAACTGTTCCTTGTGGTGTGGGGGCCGTGGTGGACTACCTTCATCGCCACAACAAACTCAACCGCATGCTGTCAGCAGGTGAAGTAATCATCCGCGGCCGAATCGACGCCGGTGATATGATTATCGTCAATCGCATGGCCTATCACTTCCGCTCCCCTCAGCGCGGTGAAACTTTCGTGTTTGACACGCGAGGCATCAATACCGCCATCCCAGAAGCCATGCCGGATCAGAGCAAGGCCAGCAACTACATCAAGCGCCTCTGCGGCCTTCCGGGAGATACCATCACCATCGAAGAACCTCACCTCATCGTGAATGGAAGTCCTGCCTCGGAACCCGGAATCTGCAGGGTAGCAAACCGCGAGGCCCCCTTCAACAGCACAGGCTATAACGCCATTAGCAGACATCGTGACCCGAACATCTTCTACCACAGTAGTAGAAACATCCTCCGTGAAGGCCAATCCATTACGCTGAGGAAAAACGATGCCGAGAATCCCAACCTCAACGAATTCTACGCACTGGGTGACAATACAGTCAACTCTAAAGACTCCCGTTACTGGGGACCTGTGCACCAGTTCAATGTGCTCGGGCCGGCGTGCTTCGCCCTCTGGCCCTTTACTGAACACTGGGGTACTATCGATTAATTTGCCTCTCATTCTCACATCACTTCACCCTCCCACTCTCACCTATGGCTGAGTCTGATTCCATTACAAGAAATGCCAAGTCCAATCTGGCATTCACCCTCATGGACCTTCCTGCGGAAAAACGCATGCGCATGGCCCAGTTCTACGCCTTCTGCCGCATCGTAGATGACATCGTAGACGAACCCGGCATGACCGAACAGGAGCGCCACCAAGCATTAGACCGCTGGGAAGCCATAATCGAACAGCGCTGCCAAGCTAATCCCGGCATTGAAGATGAAGTTCAGAAGCTTGTGAGCGAGCTTCAGCTTGATGTGGCTCCCATGAAAGAGCTTATCGCCGGCTGCCGTGGAGACATCTCACCCCAGCAGCCCAAAACTCGCGAAGACCTGCTGGCCTACGCGTACAAAGTAGCGGCCTGTGTGGGTATCACCAGCGCTACAGTAATGGGAGCATCTGCCGCAGCAAGGCAGTACGCCATCTCCCTGGGGTATGCTCTTCAGCTAGTAAATATTTTGCGAGATGTAGCGGAAGACTGCAGAAAATATAGCAGATTTTACCTCCCGGCTGATGATATGGAGCTCTTCGGAGTAACCAGAGACGACATCCGCGAACAGCGCTATAATTACCGCATGCGCCAGCTACTCGCATACGAAGCAGCCTTGGCAGAAAAATTCTTTGGTGATGCAGAAGAGCAGTACCTGCAGCTGAGTGTGGAGGACAGAAATGCTCTCATTCCCGCACAGGCAATGAGCCTAATTTATCACACCATTCTGTCCAAAATGCAGACGGATGAATACCGAGTGTTCGATCGCCGATATAGTGTAAATAACTTCCGTAAATTATGGTTCCTTCTGAGGGCTAGATTGGGCACAGTGGAAATGCCATCATTCCCCAGCCTCGCTGATTGGGGCTTCTTCAAAAACTCTTCTTCTGCCGGTGATTCCACCAACAACAAGCAGAATAAGTGAAGTAAAAGAAATAATTACATTTCATTTCTAAAAGGGAGAAAGCTTGACAATCCATTAAGAATAGTGCAGAATACTTCGGGTAATCAGGCATACATGCCAAGACCCTTTAATGCTGAGTTATGAAAACGCGACTGATTTATACAGCTCTGTTGGCTGCTGCGGCCATAGTTATGCCATCCTGCGATGAGAATGGCTCCCCCTTCGGCACGCAAACCAATACTGAAAGCGCAAGCCAGAAAGACACCCAGAGTACCCCCCCGGTGTCTGAAGAGCCTACCCGCGAAGACATCATTAATGCGATTACGCCTCATCTGACGGCTTATCCTTGGCTCGCGCCTGATGAAATCACTCTCGAGCCCACCACAGGTGAAGACGGGACCGCACGTCTTAACGCACACATCAAGCTCAGCGTTCGCGAAAATGTCTATCGTCAAGAAAGCCCGCCTGAAGCTTTCAACAATGAGCGCAAGGCCATAAACCAGAGCACGAACGCTGCCATGCAGCCGGACTCCGTGTATCTTCTGCAGATTGGCGCTCCTACTGATGCTATCACGGAGGAGAATCGCACGGCTCGCCCCCTGCCTGAAAATCTGCAGCAGATGGTAAACGAAATGCGTCAATTGGCGGAGGAAACAGTTTACGCCCCTGTAGCTGAAGTAGGCACACAGTACGAGGTACTAGCTTCCATGAAGGCTGACAGAACAGAGACAGGCTGGCAGCTTTCCGATGTAACACTGCAGACCGCTAACCTTCCTGAGGCAGACAACACCATCGCTGAAAGTGCTCTACCGGAAGGTGCTCAGAGGCTCACTGAAGAGTTCGTTGCAAATCGCATCAATGAACTGAAAGCTAAGGTTGAGGCATTTAACAACGCCGCAGCTCCGTACATCAGTAGTCGTGAAGAAGAAGCACGAGCCAAATGGACAGAATACCGAGCCAGAGTAGAAGAAGAGGCTCGCCGTACAGCCGAGGCTTCTACAGCTGCAGCCGCAGAACGCGAGCAGTGGATTAACCACTGTGTAACAACCCTTGCTAGTGGTGCCATATTCCGTGGCGAATGGGTGCGTGAATCTCAATTCGGCAAAATCAGCCTCGAGATTTCTCTCGCTGAAAAGTTTGAGAGTTCCGTACAGTTCTACGGCATCATCTACGATACTAACCTCCCTGAAGCAAAACTGGATGTCACCGGTCGTTGTGAGTTCACTAAAAACGAGGATGGCACTTCCCGCCTGCTCGTTACCATCCATGACGGCTTCTATGATCCTGATCAGCCTACGGCTGAGGTATATGACTCCGAAGATGGCGTGCTTCAGCTCACGATAGATGCCGAAGGTAACCTTAGCGGCATCATGACCTGTGGTGCATGGAGAGAAACCCCAGACAAAGCCATCACGATCAGCTTCTCTCCTCATCGAGAACAAGCACAACCAGCTGAATAACAGTACTTATTTAACAAGCAGGCCTTCTTCGGAAGGCCTGCTTGTTTCTTTCGATTAAAGTCACAGAAATAAGTTGCAATTACCCGGGGAATAATGTAGAATGTCGCCACGGATTATGTCACGGCAAGCATTAGGCAAAGGGTTAGGCGCACTGATTAAGAAGACAGAGGCAAGAGCTGCAGCCGCCGCAGAAAATGCGGTGGATGAGAGCCGCATCATTATGGCCAAGGTGGATGAGATTGAACCATCCCCCTTCCAGCCGCGGCGTATATTCAACAGGGAGCAAATTGCAGAATTGGCAGACTCCATTCGTGAGCGAGGCTTGGTGCAGCCCCTTGTTGTGCGCCGAGTAAACGGCAAATACGAGCTCATCGCCGGTGAGCGCCGCCTTCGTGCCGTCCGTAGTCTGGGCCACACCGAAGTTAAAGTTGTCATGATGGAAGCCACGGATCGTGAGGTAGCCGAGCTTGCACTCATAGAAAACCTTCAGCGTGAAGATCTCAGTCCGCTTGAAGAAGCTGAGCAGTACCGCCTGCTGCAGACTCGTTTCGGCATGAAGCAGGAAGTCATCGCTCAGCATGTGGGTAAATCACGTACCGTCGTGGCTAATATGGTGCGCCTTCTGGAGCTCTCTGCTACAGCTCGCGAGCTACTGGAGAAAAACGACATCAGCGTGGGACATGCCAAAGTACTGCTTCAACTGAAAGACGAAGCCACTCAGGCAAACGCCGCCACCCGCGTAGCACGCCAGGGCCTCACCGTTCGCCAGACAGAGCAACTTGTTAAAGACATTCTTAACCCGGATCCATCCCGCCCGGCAATCGTTCCGAAAACGCTACCGGCTGCATACGAATCCGTATGCCAGCAGCTCTCTCAGGACTTCGGCACCCGAGTCAACATCTCCCTGAAGGGAAAGAGCAATGGCACTATTGAGATTTCTTATACCGGCCGAGATGAGCTGGTGAGAATTCTCCAGCTTTTCGGCGTGAACGCTCCGCTGTAAAACGGGAATGAAACGCATTGTTTTCCTGCTTGCTTTACTTCTGGCCGGATGTGATGATTCACCACCGGTAATAGCGAGAGAGCAATCCATCAGTCTGCCGAATGGAGGGGTTCTCCAGCAGACTGCTGAATTCAATGGTGAAAATGCGTACATTCACTGCCATAACATCTGCGCACTCGGCCCCCGCCCCAGCGCATCTGCAGCCTATCAGGCTCAGCTGGAATACCTCGAGAAACATCTTACAGAGGCCGGTTGGCAAGTAACGCCCAGAAGCTTCACTCTCTCCAATGGGGTAGGCATGACAAATCTGCATGCCACCTTTGGTGAACAGGAAGCTACGCGCCCTATTATCATTACCTGCCATATAGACACGAAAATAGGCATAGGCCCTAACTTCATCGGTGCAGATGATGGCGCCAGCGCAGCAGCTGCCATGCTAGAGCTGGCAAGAATACTCAGCTCTACCCCTGAACAAGCATCTCAGGTCGAACTCATCTTCTTTGACGGCGAAGAATCTTTCGCTCCTCGTATGACCGAGAGAGATGGCCTGTACGGCTCACGTTATGAAGTACTCCGGAGAAGGAATGCCCTGCCCCGCTACCAGATTAATCTTGATATGGTAGGAGCAAGGAACAAGACTATCGCCATCCCGCTCATGGATACGGATGCAGAGATGCTCCAGGAATATGAAAGGGCCATCGCAGAGCTTGGCTTTTCCGAGCGTCGCTGGACTGTCCACCATGGTTCATACATGGATGACCACACGCCATTCCTTGAAGCCGGCGTACATTCACTGAACCTCATTGCAGATTTCTTGCGTGGAGGCTGGTGGCATACGGAGAAAGATGCTATGGACCGTATCTGCCCGAATTCCCTTAGAGAAAGCGGTCTGATGACACTTCAGCTCATACGTCAGCTTACGGCTAAAACAGCATCAAACACCCCAGCCGAATAAATCCGAGAGCCTTATAAACTTACCGGCTGCTTACTTAAACAAATCAGGGTATGAGCGGTGAGCTAACTCAGCAGAATAATTCCGGATAGTGTAACTATCCTCAGCCTCAAGCGCCTTTGCAGCCATACTGCGGCACTCCTCATAACTAAGATGACGGATGGCATAGCGCACAAGGGGAAGAAGATGGGCACCTACAGAAAGCTCAGATACCCCCAAGCCTACCAGAAGGGGCACAAGATTAATATCACCACCCATCTCACCGCACACAGCCGTTGGTATACCTGCGGCTATCGTGTGAGATATAAGACGTATCACGCCGGGATGCGTGGGGCGGAACATGCTCGCCACACGGAAGTTCACGCGGTCCACTGCGATGGTGTACTGAGTCAAATCATTCGTACCGATGGAGAAGAAATCCACATGACGAGCCAGCACATCCGCCATCATAGCAGCACTAGGCACCTCAATCATGATACCTACGCGCATGTTCTCATCATAGCTCTGCCCCTTCTCTCGAAGCTCAGCACGGCATTCTTCCAGTAAGGCCTTTACATCCTTTACCTCCGTAATACCTGAAACCATGGGGAACATCACACCCACCTTGCCATGTGCGGATGCACGCAGAATGGCGCGCAGCTGCTCCTTGAAAATCTCCACACGGCTCAAAGACACGCGGATACCGCGCCAGCCCAAGAAGGGATTATCTTCCTTTTCCTCCAGTACTTCAAACGGCAATTTATCACCACCGGAATCCAGAGTACGGAAAATGACTTCCTGCCCATTGCAGCTCTCCACAAGATTCCTGTAATGCTGGTACTGGGTTTCCTCATCCGGCAGACTGCCGCAGCCCAGCAGGAAGAACTCTGTTCTGTACAGCCCCACACCTTCTGCACCGGCTCGCTGGATAGCGCTATACTCATGCGCGAACTCCACATTTGCCGCTAGGCGTATGCGCCGCCCATCTGTAGTGACGGCCGGCAAGTCCTTCATCTCAATGAGCGCCTTATACGCGTGCTCCTTCTCAGCCTGCAGCTCGCGGTAGTGCTTAAGCGTCTCCTCCGCAGGATTCAGAATCAACAGGCCATTGTAGCCATCTAGAATCGCTTGGCAGCCTGCGCGGGAATCTATTACCAGCTGCGGCACGGCCACCACCGCAGGCATACCCAGAGAGCGGGCAAGAATTGCGGTGTGTGATACAGCTGAGCCGGCTTCAGTCACGAAACCCAGCACACGCTGCGGATCCAAATCCGCCGTATCACTCGGGGCTAAATCATACGCCGCCAGTACGCAAGGCTCAGTGCTGTCCCCCAGCAGCGGCGCGTGCTCAGAGGGCTGCATATTTTTCAGCACTCGCTGAAGAACATCCGCTATATCCGCCACACGTGAGCGCAGATACGGATCATCCACGTGGCGCATTACTTCCATGAAGTTCTGCACCACAGCGTAATATACGGCGTCTATATTCTGAAGCCTGGCGGGCAGCTCCTTGCGGAGCTTGTTCAGAATGGTACGGTCCCTCAGGAAAAGGAGATGGGCATCAAATATGGCAGCCTCATGGGCACCGCTCAGGTGCTCCACTCGTGACTTCAAGCCGCACAGTTCCTCTTCCGTGCGAGCCAGAGCACTTTCAAAGCGCTCCCATTCGCTCTCAATATCAGTAGGAAGAATGGTGCGGACAGGAGGGGAAGGACACCCTCTGGCCTCAACTCGAAGAACGCCCATGGCAATACCCGGTGATACGGGCATACCCTTAAGCCGTCGCTCGAATCCTTCCTGATACTTCATAACGAGCCGGAAAGGTATGAACCAGGGGGGAAAAGGAAACTCATCAGGCCTCGCCGAACTTACCGGCCACGAGCTCTTCCAGAGCGGCTATTGCCTGCTCTTCATCTGCGCCGTCCGCTATCACGGTAATCTCAGCGCCACACCCTACAGCAAGCATCATTAAGCCCATAATACTCTTACCATCAACCGACTCATCGTCTTTCTCAACTGTCACATCAGCCTGAAAACGGCTGGCCACACGTACGAACTGGGCAGCGGGTCGGGCATGTATACCAAGCTTGTTAAGAATGGTGAGTTTTTTCGTTATCATGTTTTTGTATGTTTGGCTTATCGTTCACGAGACAGTATACGACATAAGCCGCCTGAATGCCAGCTTTTTTTTCAGAATTTATTCCGCAGGAGTAGTGCCGCATATGCGCCGTCAGCCTGCTCTCGGTGAGGCAGAGCCAGATAATCCTTTACGAGAGAAAACTCCGGGTGAGCACTCAGGAAAGCATCCACCACGGCGCGGTCTTCCTGCAAATCAATGGAACAGGTGGAATACACCAACCGCCCACCGGGGCGTACAGCCTCACAGGCGGAAGAAAGAATGCTCGCTTGAAGTTCAGCGAGGCGTTCAAACTCTGCAGGTTTCAAACGCCAACGGGCATCCACTCGGCGCTGAAGCACACCGCTGTTACTGCAGGGCACATCCAGCAGCACCGCGTCAAAAGCCTGCTTCCATTCCTGCGGACAGGCTTCTGTCCAATCATGCTGGCAAACCTCCACTTCTTCCCCACCGGCCCGCAGCAGGTTCTCCCTGAGCTTGGGCAAGCGGTGCGCCTCAGCATCCGTAGCAAGCAGGCTTATCTTACCGGAACTCGCCGCAATCATCGCAGCGGATTTACCACCGGGAGCCGCACAGGCATCCAGCACACGCTCACCCGGTACAGGTGCGAGAAGCTGCACACAATAGCGAGTGGACGGATCCGCCACATACACACTGCCTTCCTGCAGCTCACGTATCGGCACACCGGCCGACATGCGGTACCAGCCTGGGGCGGAAGGATGAGGCTGCCAATCATCCGGAATCACGGGCGGCCGAAGGGGATTGATGCGAGCATAAACGGGCGGAGGACACACATTCCAAGCCAACAGCTGCACCGTTTCCTCAGCGCCAAACTCATGCAACCAGCGCTCCACAAGCCAATCAGGAGTAGAATAACGCACACCTAAGGGTAAGTTCTCCAGCTCAGCCATGAACTCAGCCCTCCTGCGCACGGCATTGCGCAGCATACCATTCACCACACCTCGCACACGAGCAGGGGCCAGATTAACAGTTTCTGACACGGCTGCATGCTCCGGCTTATTCAGCACAAACAGCTGACAGAGACCGACCATCACTAGCCAGCGTACGGATGACTCCAGCTTTCCGGAACGCAGAGAAGAACACAGGTGCTCCAACCAGCGATGATTGCGCAAAACACCCAGCACAATAGCCTGAGTCAAAGCCCGATCCATCGGATTAAGGCCTCCACCTTCGCGGGCGATGAGGGTCTCAGCAAACACGCCCCCCTGCTCCCAGCGTTGCAAGCAGTTCCAAGCTATCCGGCGCGGGTTATTATCGGAAGGAGTACGCTTCCTATTCTTTTGAGATGCAGCGGGCTTCATGAGGCTTCAGATGAGTATTGGGAAAGAGTTTGCGGTAACGGCAGCTGCCCGTTCCATGCAAGGACGGAGCCAGTCTCTGAGGAATCGCCCCTAGGGGTAAACTCCAACTGCCCCCCTGCACTCGCTAGAATGACTCCGGCTGCAGCAAAGTCCCACAGGTGAATCCGGTTCTCAATGTACGCATCAAAGCGCCCGGCCGCAATATAGCAGAGAGTGAGAGCAGCTGAGCCCAGTATACGTATCTTGCGTACACGGGCAGAGAGATAAGCAAAGCGGCGTATACCTTCCTCACCGGAGCCATCATGACTACCATGCCCCACAAATATCACAGCCTTGGCCAGTTCCTTCCGAGCAGAAACCTTTATCTCCCGCCCATTCAGATACGCAGGCCCACCGGCAATGGCCGTGAAACATTCATCTTGCATGGGATCATACACACAGCCCAACACAATCTCGCCACGCACACGAAGAGCAATACTCACGCAAAAGATGGGGATACCGTAAAAATAGTTGACGGTTCCATCTATCGGGTCAACAATCCATACAGCCTCAGCCTCAGCAGAACCGGCATTTCCTTCCTCACCCAGCACAGAATAATCAGGAAATGCCTGCAAGAGACGTTCCACAATAATAGCCTGTGTATCTTTATCCAGCTGCAGCTTAATATCATGCGGCAGCTCTTCATTTACTGGCCCCGCATCCGTAAAACGAGCACGGAGAAAAGCGCCGGCTGCCCGCGCAGCGGAACAGGCCACCTGCAACTGAGAGGAATATTCAGGCATAATACTTACCTAGAGTTAGTTCGTTCCCTGAGCATACCACGAGCGGCCTCATGTAGTTCACGAGCCAAGCAGTATGAAGCGCGCCGAATGAGCCCCGTCATCTTGTTGTCAGTAGGCATATCAGCTGGGTCATCAAATCCCATCCACACAAAAACCGCCACGCCTCTCTGGTTAAACACCATGCACATGTTACCATGACCGGCGGGAAGTTTTTCATTCAGTACTATCGGCTGACGATCCGCTATCTCAAAGGGGGCAATCTGAGCCACGGCTCTCGCACCTTCACGGCGGATGTATTCACCCTCCACAACAGGCTGGAAAGTATACATCGGAGTACCGCCACGGCTCCACACCCGGTTAATGAGCTTAAAATCATAGTTGCGCCCATCGTTCTGAATATCAAATAGAACGCGTGCCAAATCCAAACGACGCATCAAGAACTCGCCACGGTAGAGTTGCAGTTCATTCTCACGGGATGGCAGTTCCAACCCCATATCCAAATGCTGATAAGCGGAGCTCACCACATCATACCCGAGACGAGTGCCGGTCACATCCTCACGCTGTGTTACGATGTGCGCGTCATCGCCACCGGGCAGGCAGGCACAGCTGTACAGGAAGGGAGCCATCGCCCTACCGGGCATGCAGTATCCGCGCCAGCGGTCTAGGCCATCCACCACACTACGGCCGGACACCATAGCAAGCACACGCCCCTTGTTATTACGGCGGGCATCCACAATCATCACGCAGCATTGCAGCACATGGCTAAGATCATTATCCTGCCCGCGTACCCTTAAAGAAGCAGGTCTAGCGATACCTTCAAAGAAACTGCGCAGTCGCTGGGCTTCCTCAGCGTTTTCGTGCAGAAAAGGCATCCATTCATCAGGGAAACTATTCTGTCTTTCCACGGCCACAAGAGCCCGCTCCACAGACTGCTCCACGCGTTGCTGAAGGGGGAGCATGAGATTCGTTACCACAGAGATACCGCCTACATTCTCGCCAAGCTCCTCGCGCATATCATCAAGCTCATGATGAGCCCACATAGCAGCATAGGAATTAATGGCACGAGTGTCCTCAGTCGCAGACACCAGCGCAATGGGTGCAGCCACGGCCTCATCATGCTCTTCCTGAGTAATGAATCCCAGTTCCAGCATACGGTCCAGCGTCTCACGCTTCACCGCCATGGCCTTCTCCATATTCGTCACGGGATTGAAGAGAGAGGGTCCACGCACAAGGCCGGCAAGTGTAGCACACTCCACCAAGTTCAGCTCGGATACCCGCTTACCGAAATAACAGTGTGCAGCAGCCGCTACACCGTAACAATTCTGACCAAAGTATATACGGTTCAGATACTGCGTCAGGATGGTCCGTTTATCATAGCAGCGTTCAATACGCTGGGCCAGCAAAGCCTCCAGCAGCTTACGATCCAGAGATTTCTCACTCAGCTCAAAAACGTTGCGCGTGAGCTGCATCGTAATGGTAGAAGCCCCTTGCTCATAACTCATGGAGGAGATATTCCGTAACAGAGAACGCAGCACAGATGAATACACCACGCCGTTATGTTCAAAGAATGATTCATCCTCACGGGCCACAAAGGCATTCACCAGATTCGTCGGCAGCTCTTCCCATGTGACAATAAGAGGAGCATCACCCGTGAGCGACATCAGAGGGGTATTCGCACTATCATAAAGCACGCTTTCGCCGCTGCCCCTTACGACTCTCTCCAAATCATACTGAAGTGCCCTACAGCTGTATGTAACAAAGACAGTAATAATGGCAATGATAAAGAACGCCAGAATAAGCCCGACTGCCACCAATTTACGGCGACCTATGCTAAAAATTCTGTACCAGCGCTTCCGGCGGTTTATCCCCCGTGAGTAAAACATGTTGCGAACTGTGTTTTTACTGATTATCGTGCATCTTCATGAAAACGGAGACGTTAGCCTCAGGCAGCCAGTTCGGGAACTCGTTATGCAGAGCCTGCTCATACTGCTCAGCTTCACCGGAGCGGTCACTGAGGCGCAGAGCAATAGCCACCTTATACAAGGCCACAGGCTTAAGCTCACGATCACCCACCACGTTGGCTGTACGGCCGTAGTAACGAGCAGCATCCGCGAATGCGCGCTCGGCGAAGTAGCTGTCACCCAGCGTGATAAACACAGAGGATTTAATGGGGCCGTCAATACCCAGCGCGATGGCTTCCTCACAGAGCGCGCGGGCCTCGGCTGTGCGGTTCAACCCGATAAGCAGCTGTGCCATATCACGCATACCCTCAGCCTTGCGGTAAGGCTGTGTCTCCATGGAAACATAATGCTGGGCAGCCTCCAGACCGCGCTCAAACTGGCGCAGTTCCAGGCGAGCGCGAGCCAAGGATTTCCACACAAGGGGCTCCACATCAGCGCGTTCCTGCCTTGTGCCGTCAGCAGCCTCATACGCGACCTTGGGAGCACGGGCCACAGCCTCAGAGAGGTATTTATCCGCGTCAAGGTACCGGTGGCTCTGGAAGCACATCCAGCCGCACCAGCGAGGAATGGCCGGAGGAAGGGCCTGATAGGAAGCAGGGTTATTCCGCTCCAGGGTTACAAGAGCCTCACGCAGGTTATCAGCATCCTGCATCTTAAAGAAGCAGTGTACGAGGCACAAATCCACAGCGGAGCCATACTGCTCCGGGTTCAGCGTACGAGCCTCGCGGAAGTGAGGAATGGCGGCGCTGGGGTTCTCATCCATCTGCACACGGGCAATGAGATAATGAGCCTCGGCTATAGCAGAAGGCTTAGCGCGGCCAGCACATTGAATCAAGCGCTCATAGTAGCTCACCATGCGGTTCTTATCACGCGAGGCACAAGCCTGAGCGGCCCTCTGCAAGCACATCGGCACAGCCGGAGACTGCGGATATTCATTTATCACGCGGTCAAAATCAGCAAGAGCGGCATCTATATTATTCTGGTTCACATAGCAGCAACCACGCAGCGCAAGAGCTTCCGGAAGGCGCACATCCGTCGTGAAAGTGCGAATGAACTCGTTAAGTGTACTGATAGCATCAGCCGTTCCGCCATGGTATGCGCACCACGCCTTCTTATACATGGCGTCAGCACGCACCTGAGCTGAAAGATTGCTCAAATTAGCAAAGTTAATGGCTTCAAACTGGCGGGAGGCCTCCTGAACATCCGCCAGCATCAGGCGGTCCGCATACATGAGGCGCACCAAGTCCACACAAGGAAGCGAGGCCGTGCTCTGGCCTGCAGCAGCATAGGTACGCAGGAAAGCCTGAGCAAGCGAAATGAAATTACCGCTGCGCGTCTGCTGAGCGCAGATAAGGCGTCGGTAAGCAGCATCTGCTGCCAGCGCGCTGTTCGGTAAGGCCCTCTCAGCCACCTGATACCACTGAGCTGCGCTGTTAAAATCACGGAGTTCCATATAGGACTGCCCCACGATAATGGCTCGGCGAGCTTCACGCTCCGGGTCATCCAGCTGCACATATTGAGTACGCACCAAATCCACCACAGACTGATAATTCTTCTGGCGATAAAGCGCAAGCAGTGAATCCATCTGCGCCTCACCATGGTACGCCTCCATACCTGCCATGGTAGAAAGTCGGGCATAATGAGCATTTGCTTCAGCCGGTCTGCCCAGTCTGGAGGCCAGACGAGCCGCCTGCAAGGTGGCAACGGAACGCATCGATTCCTCCACATCTGCGCGGTCCAGCAGGCGGGAGAAGAAGCTGTAAGCCTCAGCAAACGCACCGGCCTCAGTCTTCATCTGGCCCAAGGTGTAAAGAGACACGTTCACCAGCACAGCAGGCACGCCTTGCCCTGTGCACAGCCCCGTGAACAGGGACTCAGCCTCCTGTTTCTGGCCCTTCTGCATAAGCACGCGGCCAAGGCGGAACTCGGCATCAAAGCGCAGCTCAGCCTGGCTCGTAGTACCAATAGTGATTCGGAAATACTTCTCTGCGCGATCCCAAAGATTTCGTGAGGCCGCCTGAGAGGCAAGGCGATACGCAGCAGAGGCCGTATACTCACCGCCGTTCGGATTATCAGCAATCTTCTGCAGCACCTGTGCCGCAGCGGCATTATCACCGGTAGCTTCAAGGCAAGTTGCCTGAAGATACTGGGCTCTCACAACGCGGGAAGATTGCGGGAAATCTTTTACAAAATTTTCAAAAAGTAGAGCAGCACGTGCCATGCCCAAGCGGCGGGAATCCGCATCAAGCCCAACCTGCCGGGCCTGTGAATACAAGTGCTCCGCAATAGCATAGGAATCAGCCTCCCGGTCCACCACAAGTTCTTCCTCTTCTGCGGGTTCCTGAGCCCATACGGGAGCCGGCGTTATAACGCTGAACGCCATCAGGCTTAAAATAATTCTTGTCTTTATCATATCGGGGCTTCTTTCCGAATAGTTGAACCCCACCGGTTGGCAGAGTTCCTTCGTTTGTATTAAGTAAGGTATATGTGGGGCAGATGCCCGGCGAGCTTATTGCTGCTCGCTACTAGGCATCTGCTTGGAAAAGCTCACGTTGTAAACGCCGGCTTTAGTACAGGTGGAGATAACATCTGCCACACGCTGCCAGCGCATTTCGGCGTCTGCGCGGATTCGGACAGGCTGATGCTCATTAATTCGCACCTGACGGCGCAGGCGGTGCTCCAGCTCTTCAAGTGAGAACACCTCGCGGTCAATCGTGATGATAAGATTCTCATTTTCCTCTCGGGCATTGATGATAATCTCATCAATTGCGCGAGACTCCTCAGCCGTTGTCTGCGGAGCTGTGGGCACTCGGACCTTCAGGTCCTGTTCGTTGAGAATGAACTTCTGCGTCACCACGAAGAAAATAAGCAGCAGGAACACCACGTCAAGCATGGGAGCCAGCTGGAAGCCGATAGGCTCGGGGACCTTCGCGTTAATTTTCATGACAGGGCGAGAAAGAGTTATCACATATCATCGTCTTCCATCAGCTCCGTGCGGTTCCCCTTCTGGGTAACGGAATTACCCAGACGGTACTCACGGTCTGCCTGCACTGTCAGCACGGAGAGAATGTGGGTGATAGCCACCTCCATATCCGTAATGTGCTTCTGAATGCGGTTACGGAACACAGCGTAAGCAAGCATACAGGGAATGGCCAGCACAAGACCACCGGCCGTGGTAATCATAGCTTCAGAGATACCGCTTGCCATCTGCATCTGCTTCACGCCTTCGAAGTTACCCTGAGCCATTTCCCAGAAGGTCGTCATCATACCAAGCACGGTACCGAGAAGACCCACCATGGGAGCGATAGCACCGATATCGGAAAGCCAGTTAATCTGGCGAGTAAGGATATTTGCCTGACGAGTAGCCTCAGCAGAAGCCACTTCACGCACAGCGTCCATGTTAGCGCGCTTGTTGCGCTGCATGAACATCACAATCACATGCACGGTGCGAGCAAAGCTGGAACCATCATTCTTACAAAGCTCAAGCAGACCGCCGTAGTCCTTACGGCGAATGTAGGATTCCACAGTCAGCACGATATCGCGGGGAAGCACAGCAGAAGAACGAGTCGTCCACAGGCACACGAATATTGCCATCAGAGCAATGAACGAAAGCCCCAGCAGACCATACATCAGCGGGCCGCCTTTTTCAAAAATTTCAAAAACGCTGAACCCCTGAGCCGCTTCACTCGTCTTAACCTGACCTTCCTGAGCTAATAAAAAAATCGCATGCATAGATTGCGGGCATTATATGCCAGCCAGAGCATAATTTCAAGCCTAGAAACTGTCTGCGCGCGTTTTTTTACGGAGCAGGTACGAGGTCATCACGCACCTCAAAATTATAGGAATGCACAGTTCCTTTGTCTATCAGGAAGTAGTGCCACCACTCCTTGCTGTAGTTGCGCATACCAGCCTCAGCCATGGCATCCCTGAGGATGAGACGGTTAGCCTGCTGGCGCGCTGTGATAAGCGGGCTGCGTGTAGCAGAGGAAACATCCAATAGGTCATGATGACCACCCATATCCAGTTCCTCGCCGGTCTGGAGGTCTACCACAGTTAAATCCACAGCCACGCCCCAGCTATGCTCGGATATATCCCCAATATATTGACCTTCATAAATCCCCTGCTTTGTGATATTCGGGTAAAAGCGGGCTTTCATTCTCTCATCAGGGGTAAGAGACCATGCACGGAAGTCTCTCATGGCGCGAGAGGGGCGGTAAGCATCCCACACCAGTAGGCCAAGTCCCCGCCGAGCCAGAATTTCGGCGGCGCGCCTCACGGCTTCCGCAGCATCCTGCCGAAGAATGGCTCGGGTGCCATTATAGCCAGCAATAGGGCGGCCCACAAAGTTATCATTCCCGCTGTACTTCAAATCCACTCTCACAGTAGGCGCCACAGTATCCAGATAGCAGAACCCCTCCGGCAGAGTATGCACAGGCGCGGGTGGTGTCACCGGCGCAGGCGTGTAGGGAGTGCACCCCGCAAACAGAGCTACTGCAGCAACACAGAAATACACACAGAGATTCTTCATGCGCAATATCATAGCACACACACCCATCTCTGACAAGCCGGAACTATTTCCCTCCTCAGTCGGCGGTTAACGGCACACCCCCATTCCTCCGCGGTAGGCACGAGCCAGAACAGTAACCGTGCGAGGCAGAAGATAAAGGGAAAGGTTCTGCTGCTTATCAGTAAAGTGGTTCACGCTGTGGTCCTGACGGTCCAAGCCACCAAAGGCTGCGGCGTCAGAATCCAGCACGACTTTCCACTCGCCATGGGCGGGAGCGGGCAGCTTGTAATCCGGTATGGCGCGGGAGCCGTTCCAGTTAAACACAAACACGAGACCGGCACGTTCAAACGCCATCACCTGATTCTTCTCGTCCAGATTCAGCGGGCGAGCAGGCGCGGAGTCGAGCAGGTTCGTGTTCCGGGCCAGCTCTATCATGGCGCGGTCAAACTCATTCAGGAAGCGGTAGCGCAGCAGTTCATTGTCCACAAGGCTCCACTGACGGCGGCAGTACTTGTATGAGTTGCCATTCCCTTCACGGGGGAAATCTATCCACTCCGGATGACCAAACTCATTGCCCATGAAGTTCAGCCAGCCTTCACCACCGGCGGCCAGCGTGGCCAGACGTATCATCTTGTGCAGCGCCATACCGCGGTCTATGATGACGCTGGGCATCTCGCAGCTCATGTGGGTGTACATCTCTGCATCCATGAGGCGGAAGGCGATGGTCTTATCACCCACCAGCGCTTGGTCATGGCTCTCAGCATAGGCGATGTTGGCCTCGCCATAGCGGCGATTGATGAGGGTGTACCATATATCACCTACGCTCCACTCCTCGTCTTTCTTTTCCTTGAGTATCTTAATCCAATAATCCGGGAGGCCCATGGCGAGGCGGTGCGTGAAGCCGAAGCCGCCTTCATCCACCGGGCGGCAAAGGCCGGGCATGCCGGACATATCCTCCGCGATGGCGAATGCCCCGGGCCGAGCCTGCTGCACAAGCGTGGCAGCCAGCTGCAAGTACACCACGGCATCTATATTTACCTGTGTGTTGAAATAGCAGCCCAAATCCGTGAACGGCTCATGCCCGTGGTGCAGGTACAGCATACTCGTTACGCCGTCAAAGCGGAAGCCGTCAAAGCGGAACTCCTGCAGCCACCAGCGCAGGTTACTGAGCAAGAACTCGATAACTTCCGTGCGCCCGTAGTCAAAGAGGCAGCTGTCCCAGTCCGGGTGGAAGGCATCTCGCTTACCGGCGTTGAAGTACTGGCCGCCGGAGCCGTCAAAATTGTTCAGACCTTCAGCCACATTCTTCACGGCGTGAGAATGCACCACGTCCAGCAGCACCGCGATGCCGAGCCCGTGCGCAGTATCAATAAGGTACTTCAAATCTTCCGGAGTACCGAAGCGGTTGCAAGGAGCGAAGAAGGATGACACGTGATAACCGAAGGAGCCGTAGTACGGGTGTTCCTGTATGGCCATGAGCTGCACCACGTTGTACCCCAGTTTTGCCACGCGCGGAAGCACGTTATCCGCAAACTCCCTGTAGCTGTGCACGCATTCCTCTTCCCCTGCCATGCCAACGTGGGCCTCATAGATGAACGGCACTTTCACCTGCGAAGGATTCCAGCGGGTGTTCTTCCAGCGGTACTCCTCTTCCGGAGCCCAAATGACGCCACTATAATCAAAAGTGGCAGGGTCCTGCTGAGTGTATCGAATCCATGCCGGAATGCGGTCCTTGCCCACATTATCAGCACCCACCACATGCACCTTCACGCGCTGTCCATGCTGCAGCGCGTCCGCCAGCAGGCGCAGCTCCCACACGCCATCAGGCCCGGGTTGCATGGGCGAGGCCTGACGATCCCAGCCGTTGAAATCACCTATGAGCCAGAGACCACGGGCACCGGGTGCCCACTCACGGTATACCCACTCTCCCGTGGCCGCATCACGGTTGAAGCCGTAGCGAGTAAAGCCATTAGCACACTCCAGCAGGGAGCCATAGCGGCGGCATATGCTCTCCAAACGACCGTCATACAAGCGCATGCGGCCCTTTATTTCTCTTTCATACGGTGCCAGCCAGCCATCTGCCAGTACCAATCCGGGTATGGGTGCTCTTCTCATCGCCTTTCATTTTACCTTTTTTTCCCAATTTTGGCAAGAAATTACTCTCACTCCCGCTTTTTGCACCTCATTTCTCCCCTTTTTTACCCATTTTTTGCCTTTTTAGGCACATTTTTACACTTTTTTTACATTTTTATTAGAACCTTTCTAAAAAATACTTGACTAATTCCCATAAAGTTGATATATTTTCTTCGTCACCTGCAAACAGGCAGACAAAACAGCACAACACAGAAAACACAAACCTACATACACGATTATGAAAAAGTACCAGTGCACCATCTGCGGCGAAGTCATCGAGAGCGAAACCATGCCTGAAGTTTGCCCCGTATGCGGGGTGGATACCTTCATCGAACTGGAGGAGGGCGCCGAGAAAGTATATGCTGACGAGCACCGAGTCGGCGTGGCCAAGGGGCTGGATGAGGAAGTGGTAAAGGGCCTGAGAGATCATTTCACCGGTGAGTGCTGTGAGGTAGGCATGTACCTTGCCATGAGCCGTCAGGCTGAGCGCGAGGGTTACCCCGAGGTGGCAGAGGCATTCCGCCGCTACGCTTTTGAGGAGGCCGAGCACGCAGCCAAGTTCGCAGAGCTTCTGGGCGAGGTACTTACGGACAGCACCGAGAAGAACGTGCAGATGCGTGCCGACGCCGAGTTCGGCGCCTGCAACAGCAAGCTTGCCATCGCTAAGCGCGCCAAGCAGCTCGGTTATGACGCCATCCACGATACCGTGCACGAGATGTGCAAGGACGAGGCTCGCCACGGCAAGGGCTTTGATGGCCTGCTGAAGCGCTACTTCGGCAAGTAAAGATTTTGTTCACCATGCAGACATTGACCCTCGGGCGATACGTCGCCCGGGGGCTCACTTTTTCTGCCAAGAAAGGCGAGCTCGCCCGGCTGCGGCGAGCATGGCCTGCTGAGTCCCCTTCACGACAACAACGGATTCCGGGGTGAGAGCCCCCTGCACCGCCACAAGGCCATTCTGCTGCAGCCCGGTATTCACCGGCACGAGCGTGGCGCCGCCGTTATCATCCGCCACAGCAAGCAGGTTCTTGCCCTGAATGCTGATAATCGCCTCCACAGGCACCATCATCACCTGATGCTGAACGGCTACCGCAGCACGTACCCGCACAAACATGCCCGGCCGCAGCAAGGCATCAGGGTTGGACGTGCGAGCATCCAGCTGCAGCGTGCCGGTGGAAGCAGCCACGGCATTATCCACGCCCTGAATGACAGCCGGCTCAGCATACACCTCACCATTCGGCAGCACAAGCTCCACCTTTTCCCCGGGCCGCAAAGCACCATCCGCGCCACCCTGACTCAGCCAATCCTGTGCGCTGATGCTGAAAAGCACACGTATGGGATTCAGGGTATTCACCGTCACCAGCGGCGAGCCCTCTGGGGAAACATAAGTGCCCACATCCGCCCGGGCAAAGCCCACTATTCCCTCCACCGGCGAGCGTAGCGTACAGTAGGAAAGATTCGTCCTCGCCTGAGCCGTAGCAGCTCTTGCCGCAGCGTGAGAGGCCTGAGCAGACAGCAGCTGCTGGCGTGCATCCGTGTACGACTGCCGGGAGATAGCACCTTCCCTCACGAGCGGTTCATTATACGCAAGGTGCTGCGCGGCCTCTGTCTCCGCAGCGCTCGCTTGCGCCTCTCGCTGCTCCGCTTCAGCCAGAGCCTGCTCATACAGCTCCGGGTTGATACGGTATAAAACTTCACCGGCCTGCACCGCTGCGCCATTTGTAAAAAGGCGCTCCTGCACATAGCCGCTCACCTGCGGCAGCACCTCCGCGCTCACGAGCCCCTCCAGGCGGCCCACCCACTCGCGGTATTCCGTCACATCTCCCAGCTGTGGCTGCTCCACCTCCACGGCATACTCCGGCAACTGAGCGGCGGCCGCATGCTGCTTGCCATCCTCGCCACATGCACCAAGCAGCAGCGCCGCCGCCACAGAAATTGTTCTTCGCATCCTCATCACACCTCTTCAGACATACTTTCCGCTCCCTCTGCGCAAAAACTGCTATCCACCTGTATTTATATATTACCTGCGGGCGAACCGGCAGATTGTTTGTATTGCCTGTTTTTGCACGGCATGGGGGAAAGCTGCTGTCACACCCTGCGACCATGAAAAAAATCACCCCTACAGATGATGACAGCGTGAGCGTCTTCGGTGCGGCGGATGTGGCACGCCCCCTGCCCACGGAGAAGTTTCCGCAGCCTTCCATGAGACCGGAGGATGCGTTTCAGCTGATAAAAGACGAGCTACTGCTGGATGGCAATGCCCGGCAAAACCTCGCAACCTTCTGCCAGACCTGGGACGATGCCTGGGTGCACCGGCTCATGGATATCAGTATATCCAAAAACATGATAGATAAGGACGAGTACCCACAGTGCGCGGAAATTGAGCAGCGCTGCGTGCGCATGATTGCGGAGCTGTGGAACTGCCCGGCGGACCAAAAGCCGATTGGCTGCTCCACCATTGGCTCCAGCGAGGCCTGCATGCTGGGCGGCATGGCAGCACTTTGGCGCTGGCGTATGAAGCGGAAGAAAGAAGGCAAGCCCACGGATAAGCCGAATCTCGTCTGCGGCCCGGTGCAGATATGCTGGCACAAGTTCTGCCGTTACTGGGATGTGGAGATGCGCGAGATTCCTATGACACCTCAGGCCTATTGCATGACTCCCGAGGAAATGCTCAAGCATGTGGACGAAAACACCATCTGCGTGGTGCCGACCTTCGGCGTGACTTACACCGGCCAGTACGAATTCCCGGAAACTATCTGCAAGGCACTGGACAAACTCGCGGCGGATGGCGGCCCGGATGTGGATGTGCATGTGGACGCAGCGAGCGGCGGTTTTCTGGCTCCCTTCACCGCGCCGGATATCCCCTTTGATTTCCGCCTGCCGCGCGTGAAGTCCATCAGCTCCAGCGGCCACAAGTACGGGCTGGCTCCCGTAGGCTGCGGCTGGGTCGTGTGGCGTGATGAATCTGAACTGCCCAAGGATCTCACCTTCGCCGTGAACTACTTAGGCGGCAGCATTCCCACCATCGCGCTGAACTTCTCCCGCCCGGCCGGCCAAGTCATCTCGCAGTATTATACCTTCTGCCGCCTTGGCAGAGAGGGCTACCGCCGCGTGCATGATGCAGCATACAAGGTGGCCGCCTTCCTGCACAAGGAATTCAACAAGCTGGGTAAATTCAACTTCATTGCCACCGGCAACCCGCAGACGGATATCCCGGCGGTTTGCTTCAGCATGAAGAAGGGCTATGAGCCCGGATACAACCTCTACGAACTCTCCGAACGCCTGCGCACCCGTGGCTGGCAGGTGCCGGCGTTCAGCCTCCCGGCTAAGGTGGAGGACGTAGTAGTCATGCGTGTGATGGTGCGCCGTGGCTTCACCATGGATATGGCAACCCTCCTGATGGAGGATGTAAAACGGGCGATGAACTTTCTGGAGAAGCACGTCCCCGCCACCCATACCAAGGAAGCTGAAGCCATGGCCTTCAAGCACACCTAATGGTGGAACGGCGCTTAACAGCGCACGTTCTTCCTAGGCCTCAGGCCGCGGGGATAGCGCGTAACCGGCTCTTCCTCGCGGCACTGAGCAAAGGCACTCTCCGGGTCACCCGGATTCTGGCGGAGGCACTCCAGCACGCGGTTCCGGGTGGCCACGGCGGCAGCGAGAGACTCTCGCTCGCCGCCGTATTGCTTATCCGAAAAATAACGTGTGAAGTGCACCTGATTGCGGCAGAGCGTTACTCTCCATCCCTGAAAGGATGTAAACTCATAGGTGAAGCGGGTAATGTTACGTATGGGCTTCATGATATCGGCATCATACCACTCATTTTCAAGGGGTCAATTTTAATTAGGTGTAAACGCACAAAATAACTTTTCCCCGGAGAAAGGCTCTGGTAAGGTATGCACACCATGAAACAGAAATCCATCACATTCCGCTGCTCTCAGCCGCAGCACACTCGCCTTGAATCAGCCATGGAAACGCTCTCGGCAGACAGCCGTTCGGCTTTCATCTCCTCTGCGCTGGAAGACTTCCTTTCCCTAGTGGAGCAAGAGGAAGTGGCCGGCATGGATTTATTCGCCCTCGTAGATATGGTGGATTCCACCGGCAGCGGAAAAACTTTCGCGTCCCAAGCCTAGAGCGAGCCCCGACAAGGGGAGTGAAATTCCCCGCTTCCCCCGCCTACCGATAGCGCAGGAGACTCGAAAAAAGGTGTCCATGACACTCGGGAAATCGTATTTTTCCTCATGGCGTATTTTTTTCTTTTCTGAAACGCATACATCGTGTATAAATACATACTGTGGAACGCGCTTGAGCACATGCAAGCCCCCGTCCATTCTAAACGAGATAACTTTTTACACCAAAAGATGAGCACTTCTTCTTTTTTACCGGCTCAGTACGCTCACCCGTACGAGATTGACCCCAAGTACAGCAAGTCCGTGGCCTACTTCTGCATGGAGTACGCCATTGACAACGTCTTCAAAATCTACTCCGGCGGCCTCGGCTACCTGGCCGGCTCCCACATGCGCTCTGCCGGAGCCCTCAGGCAGAACTTGGTGGGCGTAGGCATTCTCTGGTCCTACGGCTATTACAACCAGATTCGCGCGGAAGACGGTTCCATGGCCGTACAGTACCGCAAGAAAGAATACGCTTTCCTGGAGGACCACAACATCAAGTTCCTCATCAACATCTGCAACTCCCCCGTGTGGGTGAAGGCATACTACCTGCGCCCGGAGATTTTTGATACGGCGCCCATGTTCTTCCTCACCACGGATTTGCCGGAGAATGATGCCATAAGCCGCTCCATCACCCAGCGTCTCTATGACAGCAACCCCATGACCCGCATCTCTCAATACATCGTGCTGGGTCAGGGTGGCGCACGCCTTTTCGAGGAGCTCGGCATCGAGCCCGAGATTTACCACATGAATGAGGCTCACGCCATCGGTGCGGCCTTCCACATGCTCGCTCGCAATGGCGGCAACGTGGAGGAAGTGCGCAAGCGCTTCGTCTTCACCACGCACACACCGGAGGAAGCCGGTAATGAGAAGATGGATATCAACCTCATGGCCAACTTCTCCTTCTTTGACGGCCTCTCCCTAGATCAGGTGCGCTCCATGCTCAAGCTGTCCCCGGATGAGCAGACCTTCAATTACACCCTCGCCGCCCTCCGCCTCTCCCACATCGCTAACGGCGTGAGCGAGCTGCACGGTGAAGTCTCCCGCCAGATGTGGCAGGGGTACTCGGATATCTGCCCCATCACCCACGTGACGAACGCTCAGAACCTCTCCTACTGGCAGGATGCTGAGCTGGCTGAAGCCTTTGCCGCACGTGATAAGCGCGCCTTCATGGCCCGCAAGCGCGCACTCAAGAAGGACCTCTTCCGCATGGTGGGTGAGCAGACCGGCCACCTCTTTGATCAGGACACTCTCACCATCGTGTGGGCACGCCGTTTTGCCGCTTACAAGCGCCCTGCCCTCATCACGGATAACCCCGTCATGTTCGAGCGCATGCTCCAGCGCACAAACCGCCCCGTGCAGATGATTTGGGCCGGCAAGCCTTACCCCACGGACTTCACCGCAGTGGATATCTTCAACAAGCTGAACAAGCTCAGCGAGAAATACCCCCGCTGCGCTGTGCTCACCGGCTACGAGCTCGCCCTCAGCCGCCTCCTCAAGAACGGCTCCGATATCTGGCTGAACAACCCCGTCGTGACTCGTGAGGCCTCCGGCACATCCGGTATGTCCGCCGCCATGAACGGCTCCATCACCATCTCCACGAATGATGGCTGGGTGCGCGAGTTCGCCCGCGATGGCCAGAACTGCTTCATGATTCCTGAAGCTAAGGAAGGCCTCTCCGCCGAAGCTCGCGACCGCTCTGACCGCGACCACTTCTACAACATCCTGGAATCACGCGTGCTTCCCCTCTATTACGACAACCGCGATGCTTGGAACGACATCGTGTTCAACGCTATGGAGGATATCAGCCCCGCCTTCAACTCCGACCGCATGGCGGATGAGTACTACACCAAGATGTACAACGTGCAGTAACACGCCCTCACACTCTAACCCCATCCCCGCCGCGCATCCCAGCCGGCGGGGATTTTTTCTTACATGGAAAAGCCCCCTATTCACGGCCTAAAAAAATACCAAGGACTCGGGAAGCAAAAAGCAACGGGCACCACCCCGAAAAGGAATGGTGCCCGTTGTGTTTAGTGAAGCGCTCCGGCCGCGGCTCGAACGCGGGACCCCAAGCTTAGAAGGCTCGTGCTCTATCCAACTGAGCTACCGGAGCAACTTGCGCGCGCTTATACTACCACTTATGATGAGCTTTGGCAAGCTTTTTTCGGAAAGAATCGGTCAACAAGCGGTTCCTGCACGGCAAAAAGGGCCTCGCGGTCCTGCGGTTCATAATCCAGATAACCATGCAGATGGGTGAGACCATGCACCATATAGCGGAAAAGCTCCTCGCAGCGGTCCAAGCCATGCTCAGCAGCGTAGCGAGCGGCAGTATCACAGCTCACAAGGATTTCGCCATACGGGAAAGTGATGGCATCCGTCTCCGAGGGGTCATCAAGGAACTCTTCATGCACCCGCGCGATCGTTTCATCATCCACCACGGAGATTTCCACACAGGGAAGCTCACTGAGCACATGGTCTGGCCCCTTGGGCTGAGCCAGCAGCTCCGGCAGCATGGCAGAAAGGGCAGCATGCCAAGAAGCGAGCAGCTCATCGCTGAGCCAATCACACTCAGCATTCAGGTAAAGCTCAATTTGCGGAGTCATCTTCAGCCTGTTCTCTGAGAAGTTGTTTGCGCTGTTTGGCTGCAGCCCGTGCCGCACGGAAGAAGCTCTGGAACTGCTCCAGACACTCCGCCCCAAGCACGCCCCCCACACACTCACATTTGTGGTTCAGCGGCGGATTAGAATCCAGCAGGTGAATCCAGCCACCACAAGCGCCGCCCTTGGGATCACGTATACCGAACACCACGCGGTCCGGCCGGCAGTGCACCATGGCACCCGCGCACATGGGGCATGGCTCCTTTGTGACGTATACAGTGCAGCCCTCCAGGCGCCAGTCTCCCACGGCGGCTTCGGCAGCTGTGAGCGCCAGCATTTCCGCATGGGCGGTAGCATCCTTGAGGGCTTCCACCTGATTCCAGCCGCGGGCAATAACGCGATTATCCTTCACAATCACGCAGCCGCAGGGAACTTCGCCGGCCGCGCGGGCTTTCTCAGCCTCGCGCATAGCCAGCATCATAAAATGTTCGTCCTCCGTCAAAACGCAGTCCGAAAAGAAGTGAGCGTATTAGCGAATGGTAACGCGCTCGTCATTATCCAGAATAGCCTGCAGCTCGGGCCAGCCCTGCTCCGTCTGGTTCTGGAACATGTGCAGGTATACGGACACTGCACCGGCGGGATACTTCTCGAAGAGAGCGTCCACAGCGGCCTGAAGCTTCTCAGCGTCCAGAGTCTCAGGGAGCACGTCTACCACACCGTGGCCGTTGTGCTCAATGCCAAGCATCTCAATGAAGCTGATAAGCATACCCTCGTGCTTACGGATAAGCCACACCTGAAGGAGGTGATCAGCGATGGTCTCAGCGGGTTTCCAGGCCAGCATCTTCTTAATCCATGCAAACTGCTCCTCAACGGGCTTCTGCTGCATGAACTGCGGACGCAGCTTCTTCAGGGCGCCAAGCTCACGCAGAGCGGCACGGTACACGCCGCGCTCCTGATTGCGCATCCAAGAGAGGAAATTGTTGACGGTCTCGTCATCCGACTTCTGGAAAATGGTGTAGGACTTCATGATTCGCGTAAAAAACGTGGCTCTAATTAATCACACTTTGAATGGTTTGTCCAGAAGAAGATGAGACATAAAAAGACATTTATTACCCATTTGCACATATAGCCACAAAAACAAGCGGAAAATTAGATTGCGCAGTACCTAGGTGCAGGCGATAATGTACGCCTCACCCACCCCTACTGAACTATGGATTGCAAAAAATATACATCATCCACCCTGCACAGCGGAGCCCTGCGCTGCTACACGAGTTTCTGCGCCTCAGGCGAAACATTCGCCACGGATGTCCCCTCCGCCCTCGGTGGCCGCGGAGAGTATCCCACCCCCGCGGCCATGCTCGGCGCCTGCCTTGCCTCATGCACCCTGAGCATGATAGCTTACACCGCCGCTCGCCATGATATTCCCGCTGAAGGCATCATCGTACGAGCCGCATGCAGCGAAAGAGCGGGAAGCATTCAGGGCTTTGAGCTAGATATCTCCGTACCCCGCCCCATCCCAGAAGATGAGCGCAAAAAGCTGGAGGCTGCAGCCCGCTCTTGCCCCGTGGGGCGGGCTCTGCACCCGGAAATCGAGAAAAGAATCACTTGGCACTGGGCTGATTAAGGCAACTTTCTGTGGCATAAGCCCCCTTCCCGCCACGTTTTTGCTTGTCAACACGCTCCTGATATGCTTGAATGAACCCACGCAAGTTCATCCTTGCAATTCCGTGCGCCGCAGTGGCGGAATGGTAGACGCAGGAGACTTAAAATCTCCCGAACGGTAACGTTTGTACGGGTTCGAGTCCCGTCTGCGGTAGCTGAAATCAACGCTTTACATGCAAATGTGAAGCGTTTTTTCTTTCCCCAAAAAATGCCCAAATTTGGGGTCAAGCCCAAACATTGTGGAATTTGAATTTTCATATCACGATGTGCCCACATTCAATTAACACTCTTAACCGATAGTTCTGAAAGTTGCGATAGCCATAGGCCCGGCGTTGAATTAATTTCATTTTTCGGTGGAAG
>JAZRTR010000041.1:0-36125 GCA_045652085.1 Akkermansia sp. | reverse complement strand
GCTGAAGGCTGACGTGACCGTGGAGGAAGTGAACGCCGCCATGAAGGAGGCTGCCGAGGGTCCGCTTAAGGGCATCCTCGAGTACTCCGAGGAGGACCTCGTGCTCCAGGACATCGTTTCCAACCCCCACTCCTGCATCTTCGACGCTGGCTTCACCTATGTGGTGGGCGGCAACATGGTGAAGGTTTGCGGCTGGTACGACAACGAATGGGGTTACTCCAACCGCGCTGCCGAGGCTATGAAGAAGCTGGGCGACTCCATCGCCTAAGATTCTCTTGCCAACGTTGCAAAGCTAATCTTTACGGAGGGAAATGCCTGAGGGTGTTTCCCTCCGTTCTTTGTATATAGCTGCTGTGACTGATAAAAAATGAGGTGCTCCTTTGTGCGGAGCACCTCACGAGTATGAGATTGATGGCGGAGGCTGAGAATTATCTCAGAATTCTCTCAGCCAGTTTGATGATATCTCCCTCAGGCTGAGAACGCATGGGGATATTTGCCGTGGGAAAAGCGAGCTCGATCGCCTCTACCCGGAGATTACGGATAGTGACGACTTCAACACGCTCGCCATTATTTGTGGTGATTTCTCGCTCAATCCGCTGGTGTTCAGGTGTTCCTCCGTTCAGCTCTTGCAGGCGGGTATCGAAGTAGGCTTGCCAGCGGGGCAGGTAATAGTGCTCCATCATTTCGGCAAACTGGCGGTGTGAATAGTTGTTCAGCAAGCTGATATCCGGTCTCCAAGTTGTGATGAGACGGCGCAGCGCCACTTCCATTGCATCCGCGTCCTCAGGGGTTGTGGCGCGCCTTCTAGCCCCTTCTATGAAACGGCCCAGCAGGAAGTATTCGGAGGTGGCTAGTACCTTTGCACTGTCACGTATCAGCTGTAGGAAGGCTGCGCTCTCCCTGCGGAAAGCGGCTATGTCCTTATTATCGTATGCACGCTTGCAGCGCGCTAGAGTAGTTCTGGCGCGGTCCGCAAGCACTTGGCGGCAGAGGTCAGCCAAATCATAGCGGTATGTGGGCAGGCTTGTAAGAGAGCGTCCAGCCGCTTTACCGGCATTCAGGTAAAGACGCGCTGCGTTCACAATGGCTCGCGGCTCATAGTACTCATTAGGAGAAGCCCAAGTGGAAGCGCGTCTGGCGGAGAGATCGGGGCGAGCGCAGAGGATGTTTTCGAGGCTGCCTTCACGGCGGGCATCCGGCTTGTAGATGCTGTTCACCAGAATGTTCAGGGCCGTGATAATTTGGCGATTAGCGCTACCATAGCGAGCGCGAGTGTAGCGCCGCAGGAATTGCTCTCGGTTGATGACTCCCGGGGTATTCATGCGCTCCCAGATGAGGGCGTAGAATAGCGGACTGGTTTCGAGACCTTCAGAAATCATGCCAATACCGATGGCTTGGCTTCTTTCTGTGGTAAGATTTTCCACTACCTCAAACCCGCCGAACATACCGTGCTTACCGCCGAAATTGGAGAGCTCACACCACACGAAGGGACGCCCTAAATAGTTGAAGTTCACCTGCGCCTGAGGCGTGAGGTCCTTTTGCAGCGCAAGAATAACTGTGTGCGCCGGGTCTGTGCCTTCCAGCAGCCGCCGCTCCGGATTTTCGCCCCAGGCCTGCAGTACCCATGTGGAGCCGGGTGAGGCCTGCTGCATGGCGTTCTGTACAGCGCGGGCTGCGGCGTCCAGCTGGGTATTTCCCTTTCTGCCGCCTTCGTGGAAGAGGTCGCCCCCATATACGCGGGCTGTGGTGCCGTAAACGGCGTGCAGGTGTTTGTACCAGAGTGCCGCAATGCTGGCGAAGGCGGGTGCTGTGGGTTGTAGGACGCTTGGGCGGTGGTACCCGCACCATTTTCCTTGGGGGATGATGGTGCCGTTTATTCCGGCGCGCGGGAAGTCATGTGGCAGGAATCCCACGTACCCTTGCAGTACGGGCTCCAATCCCATATCTCTCATGCGGGTTACGAGAAAACGGCCTAATTCCGCTTCATTATCAATAAGCCTCTGGCTAACCGGGCCTCCTTCACCCTCCAGATTTCCCATGTTCCACCAAGCTGCGTAACAGGGGTTTGGGATGAATGCTCGAATTCTATCTTCCGGGTACTCTAGCTCTCGGAGGAAGTTCTGCCACACTTTTTCAAGCCCTGAGGTTACGAGTATATACTGTACACCATTCAGAGCCAAAATATCAAGTTCACGCTCCCAACGTGCGTAATCCCAAGCCACGGTGGTGTAACTGAGAGTGCAGTAATTGAAGGCATAATTGAAGGTGCGAGCCGCCGGTACGGTTACCTTCCGAGAGGGTATTACAAAGGAGGCTCCGCGGGTGCAGTCTCCGTTCCAAGAGAAGTGTACATTGGCTATGCGCCTCAAGTAGTAGCCGTAGCCGCGTATACATTCACGTACATTGGGCGCAGAGATGAGGAGTCTGTTTCCTCTGCCTTCAATGACGGGACTTCTCAGAGAACGATTAATGACGAAGTGGACTTTGCCTGAGAATTGCGGAGTGACTCGCTGCACGAGGGCGAGGGCTGGCTGCACATCCGGCTGGGCTACGGCTTGACAAATGATGAGCGGGAAGGTGAGGGCTGCCGACAGGCTGTGTATGCGAGATAGAGGCATATAAAACGTCTTTTATTGAAAAAGCGCCCGTATCAGTTGTTGATAGGGGCGCTGAAGAAAGTATTCAGGTGAAGCGGCCAAGCTTACCAGAGATTAATGTTTGAGATATTATCCTCGTTATCGCCTTCCTTGGTAAGACCGTCTCCTCGTCCATCAGGCCCAAGCGAGAAGATGTCGAAGTCCGGGTTCACACCTGTGCCAGTACGGCCATTTTCATCCAAGGCTTCACAGCCGAGGCGGTAGCGGTATGGCTGGTTCCAGGGGTCAATGATAGCGTAGCGCTTACCGCGCACGCGATTGCCAGCGCCATCCGTGCCGCTGATTCTGATGCGGATGCAGGGGATGCCTTCCTCGCGCTCAGGGGACTTAGTGTTAGTGATGATAACGAGCTGGTCACAATAGGGCATAAGCGTGCTGCCGTTGGAATCCTTATCAGGATTGCCGTCACTATCCTCGTCTCGGTAGAGGGCTGAATAGAGCGTGGCTGCACTAATGGCATCACCCTTACCGGCAGGGAGGATGTCACCATTATCCGCGCGATAGGCATTCATGCCCTGAGCCAGAAGACTGACTTGGGTTCTTGCCAAGCTGTCACGCTGCTTAGAGTCAACGAGACCCTTGGCAACCCATGCCGTAGCGGCAAGGGTTGCGATAATGGCGATGGTAACCAGAATCTCAATGAGCGTGAAGCCTGTGTGGCTACTATTTACGCGCAGTTTCATTGTTTTACACGTTCTTGATGATTTCCATCATGGGCATGAACATGGCAAGTACGATGCCACCTACGACCACAGCAAGGAATACAATCATGAGAGGCTCAAGCATGGCGGTAAGGGCAGTCACGCTGTTATCCACCTCTTCATCATATACCTCTGCCACTTTCATGAGCATGTCAGGCAGCTGGCCGGTCTCTTCACCCACGTCCACCATGGAAATCATCATGGGGGGGAAGATATTGTTAGCAGCGCTCATGGGAGTAACGATGGATTCACCTTCACGCACGGAGTCATGAATCTTGTTCACGGCATCTGCCACCACCACGTTACCGGCGGTATCTCGTGTAATCATGAGGGCCTGAAGAATCGGTACGCCGGAAGAAACAAGTGTGCCGAATGTGCGGGAGAAGCGAGCCACAGCGTTCACTCGAGTGAGGTGGCCAAGCTTGGGAATCTTCAGCATGAAGTTATCCATGGCACGGCCGCCCTTGGGAGTGCGCTTCCAGAAGGAGAGGCCAGTGATAGCTCCCATGATAAGGGCGATGATAAGCACCGCATTCGGTACCATCGGGATGATGCCATCAGCCATGCATTTATCCGAGAAGCTGAACACGAACTCGGAAAGTGCCGGCAGCTCCATGTTCTGACCTTCGAACATTTCCTTGAACTTGGGCACGATAACGAGCATGAGGAAGATAAGAATACCCACAGCGATGACCATGATGATGAGCGGGTACACCATGGCGGAGGTTACCTTGCCACGCAGCTTGTTGGCCTTTTCCTGATACTCAGCCAAGCGGTTAAGCACAACTTCCAGCACACCGCCGATTTCACCAGCCTTCACCATGTTTACGAAGAGGCGGTCAAACATCTTGGGATATGCGGAAAGAGCTTCTGAGAAGGTAGAGCCGCCCTGTACGGATTCACCGATGGCACCGATGGTGGCACGGAGGTTCGGGTTCGGTTCCTGCTTGTTCAGCACGTTGAGACTCTGGAGCAGGGGAAGACCAGCATCAATCAGGGTGGCAAGCTGACGTGTGAAAATCATCAACTCGCGCTGTTTCACGGAGCCGCCGGCCTTACCGGTCTTGGCTTCTTTACCCTTCTTGCCCTTGGCTCCTTTTTTCTTGGCTTCCTTCGTCGGGCCGGGCTTGGCTCCTTTAGCCGCTTCTTCGCACTCGCGGAGCAGGAGGCCCTGAGCACGAATCATTTCAGCTGCTTTGATTTTGTTATCAGCCGAGATGATGCCGGTCTTTTCCACGCCGTTCTGGTCCAGTGCGGTATATTTGAAATTAGGCATAATATGTGGTGTAAGTTACGAAAATGTTTGTTTACTATGTGAGAATAGCAGATAGCTGTTCCTGCGTCAAGCTAATTAGGTGTATTTGAGCACTTCTTCGATAGTCGTGTTACCCTCGAAGATATTCTGGATGCCGTCATCACGCAGGGTTGTCATGCCGAGCTCGATGGCCTTCTGCTTCAGAACGATTGAGGGAACGTTCTGGGTGATAAGGTCACGGATAGGATCAGAAGCATTCAGCAATTCGTGGATACCCTTACGGCCCTTGTAACCGGTATTAGCGCATTTATCACAGCGGGAACCGGTGAAGAACTGCTGCTGTCCGAGCAGTGCGGGGTTGATACCCAGCTGGTTCAGCAGGCTGTTGGAGGGTTTATAGGCAGTCTTGCAGTACGGGCAGATGGTACGCACAAGACGCTGTGCCAGCACACCGAGAATGGTGGCAGAGAGCAGGAAAGGCTGCACTCCCATATCAATGAAACGGGTTACGGCACCTGCTGCGTCATTCGTGTGCAGAGTGGAGAGTACCAAGTGACCCGTCAGAGCTGCCTGAATGGCAATCTGGGCTGTATCCTTGTCTCGAATTTCGCCCACCAGAATGCGGTCCGGGTCCTGACGAAGGAAGGCGCGCAGCACGCGGGGGAATGTCACGCCGATGGCCTCGTTAATGGGTACCTGCACGATGCCGTCAATATCATATTCCACGGGATCCTCTGCGGTGAGAATCTTAGTGTCCTCCGTGTTGATTTCGCGGAGTGCCGCGTAGAGTGTAGTCGTTTTACCCGAACCGGTGGGACCTGTCACCACGAAGATACCATTGGGCTTGTTCACGGTATCAATGATGTACTCATGAAGCTTGGGTGAGAGGTTCAGATTGTCAAGGTTAAGACTTACGCTGTTGCGGTCCAGCACACGCATTACCACGGATTCGCCGTACTGGGTGGGCAGGGAGTTCACACGCATATCCACGCCGCCCTTACCGAGCTTCATCACGATTCGACCATCCTGAGGTACGCGGCGCTCAGCGATGTTCATGCCGGCCATCACCTTTACTCGGGAGATGATGGGCGTGGCCAGATAGGCGGGAGGCGGTGCCATTTCATACAGAGCGCCGTCCACGCGATAGCGAATCTTGAATTCCTTCTCGAACGGTTCCAAGTGAATGTCTGATGCCTTTTCCTTAATGGCTTGTTCGATAACAAGGTTTACGAACTTGATGATGGGGGCAGCGTTCGCTTCCTCTGTGCCATCACTGCTGCCTACGCTCATGCCGTCCAGCTCGCCGAGAAGGTCGCCCATGGCGGCATCTGCACCACCATAGCACTCAGCAACGCGGGCGCGAACTTCGTAATCAGCTGCTACGTAAAGGTAAATGTCCTGATTGGTGGCGATGCGTAAGTCATCAATCGTCTGGGGATTCAGGGGATCCTCAATACAGACATACAGACCTTCACCATCACGGTATTCGATGGGCAGAGCTCCGAGCATGCGTGCCTGAGGAGCAGGAATCATAGCCAGCAAATCCTCCCCGGGGACGAATCCTTCCAGTGTAATGTACTCGGCACCTACTTCCGTGGCGATGACTCGCCAGAAATCTTCCGGGGCTCCGATAACGCCGAAGTCAATGAGGGTTTCCCAGAGCTCCTTGCCGCTGTTGGCCATTTCTTCCTTGACGTCCTTGGCGAGGGACTTATCCACCATGCCATTGTTGATGAAGACCTCAAGTGCAACATTCGTATCCATACTAAATCAGAAAAGTTAAAAGTGAATGGGGTGGTGGGGGAAATTAGCTGGCATCACCAGTAGTTACACGGATGACTTCATCTGCCGTGGTGCGGCCGGCCAGAACTTTTCGGATGCCGTCTTCTCTCAGTGTGCGCATGCCAAGTTCACGTGCACGCTTGCGAAGCTGGGCTGAAGTGAGGTTCGAGTTAATGAGTCCGCGTACATCATCCGTGACCTGGAAGATTTCGAAGATACCCATACGACCACGCATGCCTTTGCCCTTACACTTGTTACAGCCACCGGGGCGGGCCACCATGACGGGACGATTTATATCAATTCCGAGGGTGGATGCCTGTTTCTCCGTGAGGTGGCCATCCATCTTGCACTCTGAGCAGAGGCTGCGGCAGAGGCGCTGAGCCATAACGGCACGCACGGAGGAGGCGATGAGGAAGCGGTCCACACCCATATCCGCAAGACGTGCTACGGAGGAGGGTGCATCATTTGTATGCAGAGTGGAAAGGACGAGGTGACCTGTCATAGCAGCCTGAATGGCGATGGCTGCGGTCTCCCCGTCTCGAATTTCACCAATCATGATGATGTTCGGAGCCTGACGAAGCATGGCTCGGAGGGCTGCGGCGAAGGTCATGCCGATTTCGGTACGAATCATCACCTGATTGATACCGGCCATTTCATATTCCACGGGGTCTTCAGCGGTGATAATCTTCTTGTCCGGGCGGTTCAGGTGATTCAGGCAGGCGTAGAGGGTGGTGGTCTTACCGGAACCGGTGGGGCCAGTCACGAGAATTACGCCGTCCGGCAGAGTAACGAGGCGGTCAAAGGTGGCCTCGTCATCGGAAAGGAAGCCAAGCTGGGGCAGACCGAGTGCAAGAGCGGACTTGTCCAGAATACGCATTACGACAGACTCACCGTGGTTGGTGGGTACTGTGCTCACACGGAGGTCAATGTGATTTCCATCGCGGAGGTCTAGCTCAATACGGCCGTCTTGGGGTACGCGTTTCTCAGCGATGCTCATGGTGGTACTCATCACCTTAAGGCGAGCGACGATAGGCCCGAGCAGCTTTTTGGGGTGATTGGCTACTTCCACCAAGCGGCCATCCACACGGAAGCGGATGCGCACGCGGTCTTCCATCGGCTCGATGTGAATATCAGATGTGCGCATTTCATGAGCGTCATTGAACATGTTGTCCACCAGCTCAATGATGGGGGCCTCATTATCACCCTTTGCGTATACTTTCTTTTCCGGATAGTACTTGGCGATGGCTTTCTGTAGCTCGGGTTCAGAGGCCACGAAGAAGGTGATTTCACGGCCAAGGAACTGGGGTAAACTATCGAGCGTTTCCATCGCGAAGGGGTCGGAGATGGCTACCTGCAGTGAGTAACCGTCATCGCCGAGGGGGAGGAAGCCTACTCGGCGGGCAAGCTCGTCTTTCACGCTAGCGATGATTTCCGGATCCACCTCAACCTCACTAAGTTTTACATACTCCATGCCGGAGTTGTAAGCAGCTACCTCTGCTATGTATTCAGCTGTCAGGTAGTTGTTTTTGACGATGTGGTCAATCACGCTATCCAGAGGAGAAAGCTCACTGCGGATTGCTTCAATAGTGTCGGTGTCGATGGCACCGGCCTCTACCAGAAGATTCAGGAGATAATTTTCGTTCGAGTACACGGGATGAGTAAAGGTGAAATATTATGCTGAGATGGGGAGAGAGAGTACCGCACCTGTTCTACACTCTACACTATAAACGCTGCTGCGTCAACTCTACTTTTTGAAAAAGGGCGTTTTTTTAGCGTTCGAGTTCAGCAAGGTCTATGATAATGACGCCTGAGGAGGGGGAGTTTATGGAGATTTGCTGAATCTTTCCTCGCGTATTGCAGTACGCAACCAGCTCAGCTTGGTCTCGCAAACGGAACTGGTATGTTACTTGTCCATCATTTCTCTGGGTGAGGTGGGGGCGTCCTATTTTTTCCGTGAGCTGTGAGATGGTCATGTTACGCGTGAGCATGGAGCGCACTTCATCCGCTGCAGGAAGCGCATTGTCTTGTTCTTCGTATTGGCTGATGAAGCGGGCTGGGGAAAAGCTGCGGATGGTTTGTGCGGCTATTTTTTGTAAGTCCCGGGCCCGGGGTGCGGAAATGCGCACGGGGCTGTTTCTGAGGCGCACTGGTATAGAGGTGGCCGGCTTTCCTGAGAGAGTGGAGTAAATGACACAGGCTGCCAGATAGGTTCCTTCCGGCGTGGGATGCGACAAGTCATTCTGGTGCAGCGGGCGGGTGGGGTATTTTCTGTACCAGCGCCTCCATGCTTCTCCTACGGGGGCCACTCGGGAATTTGTCTCAGCAGCTGCTCGGCAGTAGGTGAGGCTGGTGTCATTCTGCATGGCCGTCTGGAGAGTCATGCGTCCGTTTTCAACGGCCGCATGCGCCCAAGTGAGGAAGAGCATGGTTCTGGTGCGCTGGGCACGGGCCAGCTCGCTCCAGCGGCGTACGGATTCTATGGTTTCCTCGGGGCGGGCAGAGGGGGTCTGGCTTTGATCCTGCAGGAGCACCCAGTCGTAGTGGCCTATGGCGAGCTTCTGCGCGGCAGCCGCGTGCTGAGGACTGTTCAGAAATCCCCTCAGGCTCATAGCTCCGGCTGTGTATGAATCCACTCGCAAGGGGTAACCGTCAGCATCTGCAATGGCTTGAATGAGCTCAGGTAAATCATTGTAGAAGGTATAGCTGTTCCCGATGATGAGCAGGCGGGTTTCTTCTTCAGCCCTGGTAAAACTACTGAAGAAAATGAGTAAACACAGAATTAAACGGTACATGGTGAAGTATGTTAGGGGGTAAAGATGTGGGGAATGTGTAAATCATGCGCCTCTGTGGGGATGCTTGGCACAATCTGCTGATGAAAGGCTACGGCGGCTATCGTGGCGCGGGGGCAGAGAGGGAGGTAGGTGTCGTAATATCCGCCACCGTATCCTAGTCTTTCTCCTGCTGTGGTGAATGCGACACCTGGGACTATAATGACCTCCAACTGCTCGGGGGGGAGTATTTCGCAGCTCTCGCTGGGGGTGAGAATGCCATATGCTCCCGGTAGTAACTCTTTTTCCGGGCAGGTGACGAGGTGGAAGTTCATGCGGCGGTTACTCTCGCAGCGGGGAAAGGCAAAGCGGTGCTGCGGGTATTCTGTAACGAGCGGGAGTAAATCCACTTCATGTGGCATGGCCGCATATATGGCTACGTTTTTCGGCTTTCCTTCCAGAAGTGGGGCTAGGCGCTGCCTTAAACACGCAGAAGCTGCGTCTCGCTCAGCTCCGGGAATCGCCCGAAGGCTTCGGAGAATGGCGCGCCGCAGCTCTTTTTTCTGAAGAATGGTTGACATTTAATCCGGCATGCGGCCGAAGAGTGCCAGCATACGCCCGGTTTTGCCTTTCTCCACACGGTATGAGTAGAAAGTGTTCAGGTCTGCGGCGGTATCCAGCTCACTGTCAATGATGTTTTCGGGGGCGAGGCCAGCATTTGTAAGCTGTTCTATGATGGCTGAAGGGATGTCTACCTCATAGTGGGGCGGGCGGATGCAGGGGGAGATAACCGCAATGCAATCTGCCGGCTGTACACCAAGCGTTTTTTTCATGGAGCGCAGGAGCTCACCTACGATATTCTGCTGAGTGCCCTGTTTGCCGGAGTGCACAAGGCCGCGGCAACCGGTTACTGTATCATATACCCATACCGCAGCGCAGTCAGCTACGTAGATGCCCAGACAGCAATCAGCCTTGCCGCCACAGAAAAGACCATCTACCCCTTCCACCGGGAAAGCGCAGCCAATGTCACCCACGAGCGCTACGCGGTTTCCGTGTACCTGCTGAGCACGCCTGAGCATTTTGGGCGAGACTCCTACCTCTTCCAGAACCAGTTCATGGGTAGGGGTGAGGGCTGAGATGACGGCTGCACGGTCCGTGGTAAGCTCCACTCCGGGAACTCGGGTGATGAAGCGTGCAAAGTTTTCGGGAATGGCGTTGAGGCGCTCCAGATACGCGGGGGAATAGCTGCTCATGTACGGCTGGGGTATATTGACTTAGTGGGGAAGGGGATTCTTGCCTCGGCGTGTAATGAGTGTGCGTGCGCGGCCTGTGCGCTCGGCGTTATCTTCTTCTGCCATGAGGCTGGCCAAATCGCGTGCAATGTTGCTGCGCATTTTTTCTACAAGGTCCAGACCTTGTTCTGTGATTCGCACCATGATTTTGCGTCGGTCTGCTGCGGCAGTAAAGCGCTTGAGGTGTCCGAGCTCCTGAAGCTTGTCCACCATGCCGGTGGCTGCTGCGGTGGAATGGCCCATCATGCGAGCGATGCTGCTCATGGAGAGGCTTTCCTCCTCAGCCAGATAGGTGAGAAGGAAGAACTGCGGGTAGGAGATTTTATCCTGTGTCAGCTCAGGAGAGAGCCTAAGAATGCAGTTCCTCTGGGAGAAAAGTACAAAGTCAGCAAGATGCTGTGCTTCGTCTGTCGTGAGGCTTGTGCGTGCTGTGGAGAGAGTGTGTTTCATACCGTGGTGAGTGTGTTTCGGTTAACTCGATATTACGGGTTTACTGACATTTTGCAAGCATAAAATTTCAGCCGGAGCTGAGTACTTCACCATGGAATGGAAGCCACACCGAGAATGTGGCGTGAAAAATGCGCCAATGGTACTATATATTGTGTTTTGGTGGCGGAGAATTTTTTTTAACTTAATTTGTAGTATGTGCGATTTTGAGCACATTTTTGAGATCATCGGACATAAGACCGCTGTTTTCGAGGCGTTCTATGTGTGCGCGAATGGCGTCCCAAAGGATCTGAAAATCACGGATGAGAGGAGCTATGGTTAAGTCTTCGTTCAGGGATGAATCCGGCAGTGAGCGTTGTCTGGCTGCGATGGCTCTTGCTTGTTCCCCGAGCTGCCTGAGCTTGGGGAGTGCAGCGGTAACACTCTGTTCGTCTGTACATGAGCTGAGCGTTAATTCCGTTTCGGAAAGCAGGGCGATGACATCCTGGGCAAGACTGAAGTGTGTAACAGTCGCTTCTTCTGTTGCGTAACTGATTGCGCTTGTGAGGAGAAGTGCATGAAATATAACTGCCGGTTTCATATGCGTAGAAGCGGTGTTTAAGAGGGGGTTAGCGATGCCTGCGGCGGCGCATGAGGTGCTGTGGGGTTCCGCAGCCGGGGCAGCGGAACCAAAGGAAAAGGATGATGTGTAGAGCGGTAGAGATATTGCGGTTCAGTAGCGGAAAATTGTGTGCGTGCTGGCTTTCCGAGAATCGTCTTAACATGAAGATGTTAAGATTACATACTGCACAGTTCGCCTTGCGGGCAAAAAGGAAAAATGGTAGAATGCCGACTACAAGCGCTGCGATGATTATCTTGGCCGGCGCTATGGGTAATAATTCCAGCAGGAAAAGAACCGGAAGAACTATCCATGCCAGCAAGTCTAGATAAAACAGTAGAGTGAACCACGCGCTGAAGTATATTCTAAGCGGGCGAGCACAGTGAATGCAGTGCGCTTTGTTGTGAAGTTCTTCACCGCTGCGGTGTTCGGACGAACTCCTGCGTCTTTTGGATGAACCTCGTCTGGCAAGAACGAGAGTCGGAATCTGTCGCTGGGCTATATCGTCAACCCTGACAGAGGGTATCGTCCGTGTTTCTTCATGGGTGATTCCCTCTGCCTGATTGCAGGTTTGATAAATTTCCTTAATTCTCAGTTCTGACAGAGCTGCCATTTCTTCGGGAAAGTTTTCAGCAGCAAGCCTCACATCAGCAAGAACATCGCTCAAAGTAATTGTTTTGAGCTGGTTGTCCTTGGTGATGCCGCAGATGGACAGAGCGGTGCGCTCCTTTTCAGGTAGCGTATCTAGGTAGTTGTGCTCTTTCATGTTGCTGATGATATCCGTCAGACGAGGGCTGCTAGCATTGCTTCCAGCTGGGTTTTCTTAGTTTCCCAGTCTGCGAGGCGTGCCCTCTCCTGATCTACTACCGCAGCAGGGGCACGATCCACGAAGGAGGCGTTACTGAGTTTAGCTGTGCTCTTGGAAATTTCTTTAGTGATTTTTTCGAGTTCTTTGGTGATGCGGGTACGTTCTGCCTCTACGTCCACCAAGCCTTCAAGAGGAAGGAAGAGCTCACCGAAGGGGGTCAGGGCTGTAGGAGTGCCTTTAGGTGCCTCGTATGCCGTATCTGCCGTGGCAGTTTGGGCTCCGGCCAGCAGAGCGAGGCGGTCCATGAGGTCCTCGGTGAGGGGAAGTGTGGGCTTTACTACGAAACGAACCTTCTTGTTCGTGGCGAGATTATACTCCGCCTTCAGGTTGCGTGCTCGGTTAGCTGTATCGTACAGGGCGGTAGAGAGTGCACGTGCCTTGGAGATTTCCGTGTCACTCAGGCCGCTCAGCAGGCTATCAGCAGAAGGCAGCGGCGTGCTCATGAGGGGCAGGCCATTGTTCTTGTTGGCGTAGCCAAGGCTCTGCCAGAGCTCTTCCGCGATGTGGGGCATGATGGGAGCCAACAGTGCCAGATAGTGGCGCAGTACGGTGTCAATGGTGTACAGCGTGGCGTTCTTCACGGCTGCATCTCCCTCACGGAGGTCATTCTTTACGGCTTCCAGGAAGAGTGAGCAGTATTCATTCCAGAAGAAGGAATAAAGAGCCTGCGTGTAGGTGTTGAACTCATACTTGCTCAGGGCATCAGCCACGGTGGCGTGCAGCTCCTTCAGCTTGGCAAGGATATCAATGTGTACGGGAGCAAAGCGAGGTGCGGGATCCGTGCTGGCCTCACCCTGCATCATGCGGAAGCGGGCTGCGTTGTACAGTTTGTTTGCAAAGTTCTTGCCTTCCTCAATCTGCTTCTCGTCAAACTTAACGTCTGTGCCAGTGGGGGCGATTCGCATGAGGCCGAAGCGCAGGCCGTCTGCACCGTAGTGGGCGATGAGGTCGAGGGGGTCCGGGCTGTTGCCAAGGCTCTTGCTCATCTTGCGGCCCTGCAGGTCACGAACGATGGAGGTGAAGAATACATTGCTGAAGGGCTTGCCGTCAGCAAAGCGGTAACCGGCCATAATCATGCGGGCTACCCAGAAGAAGATGATATCCGGGCCGGTGACGAGATCACTGGTGGGGTAGAACTTGGCGCGGCAATCATCATCCATGGTGGCGAAGGGCCACAGCCAGCTGCTGAACCAAGTGTCCAGAGCGTCTTCGTCCTGTACCCAGTTCTCCGGGTCTGCTGGGGGCTCTACGCCCACGTAGATATCACCGGCAGCGGCATCAGCCTCATCCAGCTTGGCTGCTTCCTGAAGCTCAGCTGCCTTATCCTTGCGGTACCACACGGGGATGCGGTGGCCCCACCAGAGCTGACGAGAGATGCACCAGTCCTGAATGCCTTCCAGCCAGTGGGCGTAGGTCTTGGCCCAGTGGGCAGGGCGGAATACGATATCACCATTGGCCACAGCATCAGCGGCTTCCTGTACGCAGGGGTACTTGAGGAACCACTGCATGCTCAGGCGCGGCTCGATGGGGACATCGGAACGCTGGGAGATACCCACATTGTTCTCATAGTCTTCCACCTTCTCCAGAAGGCCCTTGGCCTCGATGAGAACGATGGATTTCTCACGTGCTTCAAAGCGATCCAGCCCGTGCAGTTCAGGGCAGTCCGGGCAATTGATGCGGCCATCAGCAGTCAGTACATCAATAATCTCCAGATTATTCTTCATGCCGACCTCGAAGTCCGTGCGGTCATGTGCAGGCGTAATTTTCAGAGCACCTGTACCGAAGTCGATTTCCACATGGTCGTCAGCGATGATGGGAATCTCTGTTTCAACGAGGGGGCGGATAACTGTTTTGCCAATCAGGTGGCCAAAGCGGGGATCCTTGGGATTTACAGCCACGGCGACGTCAGCCATGATGGTCTCCGGGCGGGTCGTGGAGACGAGAAGCTGCCCGCTGCCGTCTGCCAGTTTGTATCGGATGGTGTAAAGCTTGCTCTTGGAAGGCGTCATAATCACCTCTTCATCCGAGAGAGCGGTGCGCAGCACGGGATCCCAGTTCACCATGCGGCGTCCGCGGTAAATAAGGCCTTCTTTGAAGAGCTCGGTGAATGCACGGGCTACTTCAGGAGCGAATACATCGTCCATGGTGAAGCGCTCGCGCTCCCAGTCGCAGGAACAGCCCAGCTTCTTGAGCTGCTTAATGATGATGCCACCGTGCTTCTCTTTCCAGTCCCATACCATGTTCACGAAGTCTTCGCGACCTACATCGTAACGTGTACGGGGAGGGGTTTCTTTAGCAAGCTCTTTTTCCACGCGAGCCTGAGTGGCGATGCCGGCGTGGTCAGTGCCGGGAAGCCAGAGAACTTCCTTGCCCTCCTGACGGGCGCGGCGTACAAGAATATCCTGAATTGTGTTGTTGAGAACATGGCCCATGTGGAGCACGCCGGTTACGTTCGGCGGGGGGATGACAATGCTGTACGCAGGCTTGTCAGAATGCGGATTTGCGCGGAAGCAACCCTCTGACATCCAGCGGTTCTGCCATTTTTCTTCTACAACGGTCGGTTCGTAAGCCTTGGGCAATTCAGTCATGACGCGCAAGTATAGCTTATGAGTACCAGTTATGCAAGGCTTTTTCTCTATTATGACAACAAGCGGGGAGTGGAACTTTCATTCCACTCCCCGCTGAAGTTTGATATGTTATGCTGAAATTATTAGCCCTCGTAGAGCTCCTTAATACGCTCGATGAGAGCGAACGCATGGCTTACCATGGCGCGGGTTTCATTCAGCAGCGTGAGGTAGAGTATGCCGTTTCGCATATCGGTTTCATTTGCTGCGCTGTGCATGAGGTGGCGGGTGATGCAATCAGCGAAGTCATCACTCAGCTGCTCGGTGGTGCCGAGCATAGCCTTAATGCCGGAGTAATTCCCGGCCTTCAGCATATCAATGAGGTTCGGATAGAAGCGGCCAATCTTCTCAGTGAGCGCCAGCAAATCATTTGCCTGCTCATGGGTGAGGCCGGCATGGAAGTTGTCAATGTGATTATAGCTAGCCTTCACGAGAGTGATAAGGCGCTCGCAGGTGGTGAGGGAAATTTCCGTGATGCGGAAGATTAACTGGCCACGGTCAGCAAGCTCTGCCGGAATAGTGGGCAGGGTAGGAAGTACCTCGTTTTCTTTGAGGACTTCCAAGTCACGCTTAATGGTGCGGGCCTTCTTTCGCAGGCGCTTAAGGTCATCACGATCTTCTTCCAGAAGTGCCTTGACCATGGCCTTGTAAATACCCACCATGCGGCCGAGTCTGCCGGCGGCAGATGCAGCGAACTCGTGCACGGAGGCGTCCTTATTTACATCAATGAGGCGGATTTCCTGCTTGTCCTCACGGGTGAAGAAGGTGGACTTAATGAGTAGGGCACCGGCGATAATCAGCATGGTAATCATGCCCCATGTGCCGCCATATGCCATAATCAGCACCACCACGAGTGCGGCTAAGCAAGCTGCCACGCCGGTGAGCAACCAGCCGGCAATGACCGTCAGCACACCCGTAATACGGTATACAGCGCTGTCTCGGCCCCAAGCACGGTCTGCCAGTGAGGAGCCCATGGATACCATGAAGATAACGTAGGTGGTGGAAAGGGGAAGCTCCATTTCTGTGCCCAGAGATATGAGCAGGGCGGCGAAGGTAAGATTCACCGAACCGCGAATCATATCATAGTTTGCGCCGGTTTCTTCTTCCGGAGTAAGCGGGGTGAAGCGGCGGCTGATAAAGCGAGCGATGGGGGCAGGGGTGATGCTGGTGATGAAGCGAGCGGTGTTAATGGCGGTACGCACGATGATACGTGCCGGCTGACTGGAGCCGAAGCGCTCTTTGCCGGAGCTAGAGGATGAGAGTTTCAGCTCTGTTTCCGTCACCTTTCTGGCCTTCTTGGAGAAGAACAGGGCTGCTACCATGATAAGACCGGCTCCGATGAGGTAAATCATGCTGGCTGCTGCACCGTCTCCCGCCAGAATTTCACCCATCTTCATTGTCGTGACGTTATCAGGCGTAATGGCCGGGTCAAAGAGTGCATCCTTCGCGGCCATGAAGACACCGATGAAGTTAACCATGTCATTACCGGCGAAGGCCAGAGCCAGAGAGCCGGTGCCGGCCAGTACTGCGATGCGCAGCGTGTTTACCTTGCACACGTACTGCAGCAAGGCTGAAACAAGCACCCAGAATATGCTGGCACCGATGACGATATAAGGCGTATAGCCGGCTTTCACAAGCATCTCAATATCATCTTTGAATACACTGCCCTTAAGGCCTTTGAAGATAATGAAGTAGCTGATGGCCGTGAGAGCAAGTGCACACCAAATCGGGCCTATGGCCTTATATGTTTTGTGGTATCGGAAGCTGAAGATAAGGCGTGCAAGCCACATGACGATGGAGCCCACCGTGAAGGCTATAGCCACAGAGGCGAAGATGGCCACAATCATTTTGAAGCACTTTTCTTCGTTGATATAGTCAACCAGCGGGCATGTGAACAATTGTCCACTCGTGAATATAGCCATACCAATGGCTGCACCAAGAAGGGAGAATACCAGTGAAACAGTAGTGGAGGTCGGCAGCCCCAGTGTGTTGAAAGTATCCAGCAGGATAATGTTACCTACCATGACGGCAAGATACAGGAGCATGACCTCGTGGAAGGTGAACATTTCTGGCTGGATAACGCCATTACGCGCCACACTCATCATACCACTAGAGAAGCAGGCTCCCAGCAGTACGCCTACCGCGGCCACGCAAACAGCTTGGTTGTACGTGCCGGCTCGGCAGCCGATGGAGGAGTTCAGGAAGTTACATGCGTCGTTACTGACACCTACTATCAATCCGAAGACGGAGAGTAAGGCCAACATGCCGAAGATAACGTAGTAGATTTCCATGGTATACGAAGCTTTTTTATCATGTCAAAGGCGTATTGACAAGAAAAATGTGTTTTTTTGTTTTGAAAAGTGGGGCTTCGGAGAAACTCTCGGAGTTTCCGTCCGTAAATAAAAGCCACCCCGGCAGTTCCTCTGCCGGGGTGGGAATAATATGAGGAAACTTTATAAGCTATTCAGCCAGGTTTCTAACTCGCTGTACAGGTAGTTAAACTGCTCGATGATGAAATCTGAACCTTTTACGAAGTATACGACCCCGAGCGCTATCAGCAGCAGGAGCACAATCAACAAGAAAAGGTTTAAACAGCCTTTCTTCTTTTTCGGCGTGGGGCGGGTGACTGGTGTTGTGGGCTGAGTAGGAACATGATAACTGTTTCCTATGGGCAATTCATCTACCATGATGACTGAATCAGACGAAAGTCCTGCCGGCCGGGGATTATAAATCTGCGGCGTACCGGGGGAGGATATGCCAATGTCTTCAATCATCACCTTCACACCAGGTTTGGGGGCTATTTCCTGCTGTTCATGTGTGGGGTGATGAATGGTGGCTGGGTTAATCCCAAATTCTTCTACTGGGATTTTGGGGTACCCTTGTTCCAGCTTCCGGGGATGTGGGATGGGGGGGCATGCCTGACCTGGGGGTGGGGTCAAGGTGATGTCCTCTTCATCTGCTGCCACAGGATGAGGCATTGGTATAATGGTCGGCATGTCTTCGTCAATGGGCATGCGCGTGAAAGAGAATTCCTTTACGTCTACGTGTTGATTTTTGGGTAGAACGGGTAAAGGCGGCAGTTCTTCCATGCTGAGACCTGCTTTAGGCATGTTAGCATTGTCCATCGCAGTTGGTTCCTCTGGAAGTTTCGGCATGTCTGTATTGACCATTACCACGGGTACCACGGGAAGCTCGGTGCGGAGCCCTGTTTCAGGTAAATCAGCATTGTCCGTCGCGGCTGGAACCTCTGGAAGTTTCGGCATGTCTGCGTTGTCCATTTCCACGGGAACTTCGGGGAGCTCATCGCTGAGGATTGTTTCGGGCATGTCGGCATTCTCCTTAGCCTCGGGAACTTCGGGGAGCTCGTCGCTGAGGATGGTTTCAGGCATGTCGGCATTATCCTTAACCTCGGGAACTTCGGGGAGTTCGTCGCTGAGGATGGTTTCAGGCATGTCTGCGTTGTCCATTTCCACGGGAACTTCGGGGAGCTCATCGCTGAGGATTGTTTCGGGCATGTCAGCATTGTCCTTAACCACGGGAACTTCGGGGAGCTTATCGCTGAGGATGGTTTCGGGCATGTCGGCATTCTCCTTAGCCACGGGAACTTCGGGGAGCTCGTTGCTAAGGATTGTTTCGGGCATGTCTGCGTTCTCCTTAACCGCAGGAACTTCCGGCAACTCTGTGCTGAGGATGGTTTCAGGCATGTCAGCATTGTCCTTAACCGCAGGAACTTCCGGTAACTCTGTGCTGAGGATGGTTTCAGGCATGTCAGCATTGTCCTTAACCACGGGAACTTCGGGGAGTTCGTCGCTGAGGATGGTTTCGGGCATGTCGGCATTGTCCTTAACCACGGGAACTTCGGGGAGCTCATCGCTGAGGATGGTTTCGGGCATGTCGGCATTCTCCTTAGCCACGGGAACTTCGGGGAGCTCGTCGCTAAGGATTGTTTCGGGCATGTCGGCATTGTCCTTAACCGCAGGAACTTCCGGCAACTCTGTGCTGAGGATGGTTTCAGGCATGTCCGCATTGTCCTTAACCACGGGAACTTCGGGGAGTTCGTCGCTGAGGATTGTTTCGGGCATGTCGGCATTGTCCTTAACCGCAGGAACTTCCGGCAACTCTGTGCTGAGGATAGTTTCGGGCATGTCCGCATTGTCCATTTCCTCGGATTCCTCGGGCATCTCCGTGCAGAGGATAGTTTCAGGCATGTCGGCATTGTCCTTAGCCTCGGGAACTTCGGGGAGCTCATCGCTGAGGATAGTTTCGGGCATGTCGGCATTCTCCTTAGCCACGGGAACTTCGGGGAGCTCATCGCTGAGGATGGTTTCGGGCATGTCGGCATTGTCCTTAACCACGGGAACTGCGGGGAGCTCGTCGCTGAGGATTGTTTCGGGCATGTCGGCATTATCCTTAACCGCAGGAACTTCCGGCAACTCTGTGCTGAGGATAGTTTCGGGCATGTCGGCATTGTCCTTAACCGCAGGAACTTCCGGCAACTTCGTGCTGAGGATAGTTTCGGGCATGTCTGCGTTCTCCTTAACCTCTGGAACTTCCGGCAACTCTGTGCTGAGGATAGTTTCGGGCATGTCCGCATTGTCCTTAGCCACGGGAACTTCGGGGAGCTCATCGCTGAGGATGGTTTCAGGCATGTCGGCATTATCCTTAACCGCAGGAACATCCGGCAACTCTGTGCTGCGGATAGTTTCAGGCATGTCAGCATTGTCCTTAACCACGGGAACTTCGGGGAGCTCATCGCTGAGGATGGTTTCGGGCATGTCGGCATTGTCCTTAACCGCAGGAACTTCCGGCAACTCTGTGCTGAGGATAGTTTCGGGCATGTCGGCATTGTCCTTAACCGCAGGAACTTCCGGCAACTCTGTGCTGAGGATAGTTTCGGGCATGTCAGCATTGTCCTTAACCACGGGAACTTCGGGGAGCTCATCGCTGAGGATAGTTTCGGGCATGTCGGCATTGTCCTTAGCCCCGGGCTCTTGGCCCCACTCTGAGCTGAGGATAGTTTCGGGCATGTCCGCATTGTCCACAATCACGGGAACTTCAGGAAGATTATCGCCGAGGCTAGTTTCGGGATCCTCGGGAAGTTCATCACTATAGGATACTTTAGCTTCTCGATCAATATGTGTTATTAGAATGGAAGCCTCATCTTGGATAGTTTCGTTATTCGTGTGAAGATGCTCAACGCTGTCGTTATCCTGTAGAGTTACTGTAATGATGGGTACTACACCTTCTTCTACGGTTACGCCAGAACGCTGGTTAGAACTGGTAATATTAGTGAGATTTGAGATTTCCAACTCTCCGAGCCATTCTTCCACAGATTTCCATCGGTTGTCAGAATAAGCCGCTAGTGCTTTATCTATACTTTTGAGGAAGGCAGGATTGAATCTGCTGATAAGTGATGAGTCAGTACTGAGAGGCTTGTATGAGTACAGACCTCCTAGTACTCCGGAAGATTCGCCTCGGATGAGTCGGTAGCAAAGTTCACCCAGAGCCGGGATGGTATTTCCCTCTTTATTGTCAGCATTTTGTAATGCTACGTTTGTCAGAATTGTTGTACCAGCCTCCGTGATAAGTATTCTCTTAAGGTTCTTGTCCGAATGCCCTATACCAATCCTGTTCAGGTAATGGAGAGATTTGAGCAAACTGCTGAGTACAGGGAGCATCCAGCCTTCGGTAATGGTGGCGGGAGTCGGCGCGGCCTGAGTGAGGGGGGAATCTGTGTAGTGAGGAGATACACAATATGTTGTGCCTAGTGCTGAAAAAGATGCTAAAACTTCAGCTACATTAGGGTTTTGTTGACGTGCGAGCGTGCTGATAGTATTAGAGAAAATCGTCAGGGACTCTTGGTAGTTGCGCTCATTTCCTGCGGTGGGAATTACTTCGAAGGTATAACTGTTTCGCTCTGCGAATGCCTTTGGAAGGTGTTCACAAAGCTCTACCTCATAATCGAGGAAGGTATTCCGGGCCAAGTATGTAATGCTGGAGTTGTCTTCCCTCAGCATGCTGATGATGGTGTATTGCCCCAGTGTCGTGCCATCAGGGAGAACCCATGTTTGACTATTCTTGCCTCTGGAGGGGCGGTCATCGTATATTCGTTGAGTTAACATCTTAAGTCGTTATTTGTAAAATTGTTATTATTGAAAGAAGCTGTTATCGCGTCAGTTCGTCAAGTTTCTGCTGGGCTTCTTCGTGTCCCTTAGCTGCGGCTTCTCTGTACATTCTGATGGCCATATCTACATCTACTGTGATATTGTTTATACCCAGTTGCAGGAATCGAGCTGCGTGATAGAGACCATCCGGGTGTTCCATTGCTGCTGCTTTAGAATAGCATTCAAACGCCTTTTCTAAATCTCGCTCGGTGCCGATTCCGTTTTCGAAACAACGGCCAAGGGCAACGAGGGCATCCGTGTTGTCCTGAAGTGCTGCTTTTCTGTACCATTCAAAGGCTATAGCAGTATCCGGCCGCAGTTCTGCTCCGTTTTCCCCAGAAATACCATTTTCATAAATGAGGCCAAGATAATACTGAGCTTCATTCTGGTTTTGTTCTGCCGCTTTATTAAACCATTCCAGAGCTGTATTCTCGTTTTTTTCTGTTTCTCTGCCGAGGTAGTAATATGTGCCCAGTTTGAACTGCGCTTCTGTTTGGCCTGCTGCGGCGGCTCGCCCGAACCAAATAAAGGCCTGATGTTCATCTACAGCTGTGCCGGTACCCTCTTCATAACAGAGCGCGAGATTATACATGGCATCTCTATGGCCCAGTTCGGCCGCTCTTGTATACTGAGCAAGGGCTGCGGTATGATCCTGTGACGTTCCGATACCCCAGTCATAGCATACTCCTAATGAGAATATACCATTGGCATATCCTCTTTCTGCGGCCCTATTATACCATTTGAAGGCCTCCTGAGGTGAGGGGGTACCGATAACGCCTTTTTCATAGAAAAGGCCTAAACGGTGCATAGCCGGAGCATGTCCCATTTCAGCGGCTTTCTGGTACCACTCAAAGGCCAAGTTTAGGTTTTTCTCTGTTCCTGTGCCCAACTCGTAGCAGAGAGCCAGTTCGTATTGTGCCGGGGCGAGGTTTTGTTGGGCTGCTAGTTCGTAGAAGCGGAAGATTCGGGCCTGAGTTTGTTCGTCTTGCTGCGTCTGGGCCTTGTAAAGCTCTGCCAATCTGTATTGCGCTTCGGCTAATCCCATGGTAGCGGCTTCAGTCATCAAGTGTATTGCTTGCCTGTCATCGCTTACTGTCCCGATTTCCTGCGCATGGCACATAGCCAGTTTGCAGATAGCCTCTGCATCCCGGCGCTCAGCGGCAAGGGTATATAAGTGGAACACTTGTTCGTGATTCACCTCAGTTCCCCAGCCATGCGTGTAACACTCTGCCAGATGGATGATAGCTGAAACCTCGCCTGCTTCTGCGGCATTTTTCCAGTGTGTAAAGGCCATCCCGTGCAGCCGCCGTGTTTCTGCTTCATTACGGCTTATGCCTGTTCCTTCTTGGTGCATGCAACCAAGACGAATCATGGCTTCCGGGCTGCCCGCCTGAATTGCTTTTCTGAGCCATTGTATAGCTGCTGACTGATCCTGCTGGCAGTGTGTCCCTCTGCGGTAGTATTCTCCTAATGTATACATTGCTTCCGGGTATCCACTCTCTGCAGCATTTCGAATGTAGTCAATACCTGTTCTGATTGCAGTATCTGAGCCGGAGCTTCTCAGGTGACAGAGCCCCAGATGATAGTTTGCTGCAGGCAGCGCCGTTGCTCTTTCGTACCAAGAAATAGCCTGTTGCTCATTCCGGTCTATATCCAGTCCTTTTTCATTTCTGTATCCGAGGGCCAGCTGAGCAGGGGCATAGTTGGCTTCAGCTGCTTTTCTGAGCCAGCGAAGGCCTTCTTCCTTGTTTGCCTCCGGAATGATGTCAAACATCTGGAGGCAGGACCAGGCGTACCAGATTGCGGGAGTGTTTGTGCTTTCTGCCTGTCGGCGAGTGTATTCAATGAGTCCCGGATTTTCCTGCACTCTGTGGGCCAGCTCCTTTCGGAGGGCTCCCGGAAGCATGGGACTCATACTTGCCCTTGGAGTATCGAACAGGTTGATAAACTCCTGATATTGTTTCTGAGTTATGGGGTGATAGGAAGGTTCTGATGCCGTTTCCGGGGCTGCCGGTTGTGTGGTTGCCGGCGCTTCTCCTTCAGTCTGAGTGAGAAGATGGGAATATTTTTTGTATGCTGCTGCTAGTACGAGACAGATTGCCGCAAAGGTGAGCACTGCCGATATGCGCCAGAGTTTGAGACTCTTATTCCTATTGGGTTGCAGAATGATGCTCCTGGGCTTTTTACGCGTAGACTCTGCTATTTTGGCCGGAGTATCCTGATTGTGAGGAAGCTCAATCTGCTCTTCAGATGTGGGCGAAGTTAGACTCTTTTTCCATTCTTCAGCTGATTGCCAGCGTTGTTCTGGGTGGATTTTTAGAGCCTTATCAATGGCTTGGAGGAAGTTGTGAGAGAATCTGTTTTGGAACTGTGGTGATTGGGACAGCGTAATACAGTCCTCGTTGCCGGATAAGCGTTCCAAGGCCGTCGGTGGTTTTTCTCCGGTGATGAGGCGGTAGCATGTGGCGCCAAGTGCGTAAATATCGCTCCATGGACCCGTATTGCCTTCAGTTTGTAACTGCTCAATAGGAGTGTAGCCGGGGGATTCTAGTATCGTGCCTGTATGTTTGGCCACTAGTGAACGCGCCGTTCCGAAATCAATGAGAATAGGAATCCATTCCTTGGTTATGAGAATGTTTGAGGGCTTTAAATCCCGGTGTATTACTCCGGAGCTGTGTAGGTAATTTAGCGCATTTAAAAGCTGCTGTAATATAGGAGCCAACCACGTTTCATTAACTACTCCAGCTGATGGGACTGCTTTATGAAGCTCGCTGCCTCCCACCCAAGGCATTACATAATATGCAGAACCCAGCGTCTTGAATGCCTGAAGTACTTTGACGATATTGGGATGACTCAGATTGGAAAGAGTGTTGGCTTCATCTATGAAGCGGGATAAGGACCAGTCAAAGCGTTCTTTGAAGGGCCCTTCATTGCTAACCGGGCATACTTCATATGTTGTTTCACGCCGGAAGGAATAGGTGCGGGGAAGATTTTCCTTAATGACGACCTTGTCTCCACTTTCCGTATCTGTTGCCAGATAGGTCATGCCAAATCCACCCTGTGCTAGTACCTTCAAAATGCAATATTTTCCCAGCTCGAAGCCTTCGGGCAGGGAAAGTGACATTAGCCCGGTTTTCGGGGCTGTCATCGGAGTGGTTTCCGGGCGGGGTAACATATCTGTCAGTCTGTGTTACCAGAGAGTCATTTGTGTGTCTGGAAGAATATGTTTGAAGAATATGTCGAAGCTTACTTCCTCTGTTGCATATTCTTCAGGTGTTGGGTAATCTACATATTCACAGTGTCTTTGAGGCCTTCTTCTGGAGTAACGAAAAGAGTAAATGTTGTCGCACCGGTAGGAGACGTAGGTGATAGAATGGTTCCCGGATATAAAGCTGACACTAGAGATAGTCGTTGTGTAACTACTATTTAATTTGTCCTGATCGGAGGGGGATTCCCGCTTGCTTTCCGTTCCTTCGCTTGTCCCGTTATTAGGTAAATGAGTATCATTTGTAAAATCATCCGTGGTGGGAGTTTCTCCGAACTCGTCTTCGTTAGCGGGAAGCGGCGTGGGGAACTTGGGCTCATCTAGTGAGGTGGGAGTATCGCCGAGCTCGTCTTCGTTTGCGGGAATCAGAGTGGGGGACTTGGGCTCATCTAGTGAGGTGGGTGTATTGCCGTCCACGTCTCCATTTGCGGGAAGCGGCGTGGGGGACTTTGGCTCATCTAGTGAGGAGGGGGTATCGCCGGCCACGTTTCCGTTAGCGGGAAGCGGCGTGGGAGACTTGGGCTCATCTAGTGAGGAGGGAGTATCGCCGGTCACGTCTCCGTTAGCGGGAAGGGGAGTGGTGGTCGTGGGGGCACTCTGCGTGGTTGACGGACATCCGGCCGTGCTGGCGGTTGCGGGGGGCGGCATGGGGGTGCTAGTCGCAATGTTCGGGGCGGTTGTGGTAGAGGTAGCTCCATTCTGGGGAACCGCGCTCTTAACCTGAGCCTCAGCAGGAAGTGCACTCTTACTGGTTGGTTCACTGTCTCTTCTGGGCTGATCCGGAGAGCTGCACAGAACCAATAATATGGTGGTAATCAACAGGAGCCCAATCGCAGTCCAAATAATTTTGGAAACCGAGGGCTGAAGTATGTTCGTAGGCGGTGATTGTTGTGGCGCTATCGGCGGGATGAATGCTGCTTTCTCCGGAGTTTCCGCACAAATCCATACAGCAGATACATTGTCAGACGAGCCATTCGCTGCAAGGAATGCTTTATTAACCATAATTGTGAGCACATTTTTGTATTGTGCGGTGCTGGTCGCATCCCAATTGGCAAGTGGCCATTGCTCCTCCGGTAACTGGTTCCAGAGGCCATCGCAGCAGAGCAGGAAGGAGTCTTGCTTGCTGAAGGTGCCATGGCTAACGTGAGGCTTAATCTTGCTCTCTGTTCCAAGTGCCTGTGTGAGAATGTTTTGGTCCGGATGGTTTTTAGCCTCTGCCGGGGTGACTTCACCCTTGTCAACAAGTATGCGCAACAGAGAATCGTCAATAGAGAGCTGCTTCCATTTGCCTTGATGGGTTACATAGGCTCGGCAGTCTCCCACGTTGATGCATGTGTAATACCCATCATGGAGATATACAGCTACGAAGGCACTCTTGCCGCTGAGGGTGGCGTTTCCTCCGGCTTGCTGAATGATATTGGTATGGGCTTGTTGTACAGCCTCAGTCAGAATTTCAGCGGCTTCGGCGGCAGATACTCCGGCGCAGAGCTTCTCCTGCCAATAGTACTCCATTGTAGCAACTGCCGTCTGAGATGCCTGCGCACCACCTACATGACCGCCGGCACCATCGGCCACTACAGCTAGGATAGCTTTTTCCGAGTACCAGTGACCGACGCTGTCCTGCTGAGAGCTTCGGTCTCCGATAAGTTGCAATTCAATTGCTTTTGCTTCGTTGTTGCTTTCCGCAATATTATCTTCGACACTATTTTGAGTAGGAGGGAGCGCTGTATTTTCCTGTTTTTCTACAACGTCAAAAATAATGATGGAGGCGTTATTCTGCTCTTCGGTATTCATTTTTTTTAACTTCATGAGAAGTACTTCACATGCTTCGGTTGGGGGCGCTTGTCGGACTCCCGGGGAGTTCAGGAGTTCCTCCCAAGCTGTTTCGATTAGGGGCGTGAAGTCGTCTGACACCATGATGTAACGATCTCCTGGTTGGCAGACGGCCGTTTCTTCATTGTGATTATTAATGGCATCGCTACTCACGACTTCATAGAGGGGATATGCCGACTTGCTTTCAGCGTGCGCCTGAGGATGTTCTTCCGTTATTTGATTGAGTTCAACTTCACTGGTATGATTTTGTTCCCAAGTGTGAGCTGTATTGAGTTTTTTTACTGCTCCATCACGCTGCAGGTAGAGCAGGGAGTCACCCACGCTTTGCCATTCTATCCCTTTTTCTGTTACTCTTGCGGCAATAAGGGTGGCACCTGCAGTTTGCTTGATGGCACCTTCATCTTTTGCCCGCCTGAGAGTAGCGTTCGCTGTGTTCAGAAAGCATGCAAGACTATCTCCGCCTCTCGTAATGTGACTGTTAACATAGGTAGAGACGATAAGTTTACTGGCCCCTTGTCCGCCTTCCTCGCTTCCCATGCCATCTGATAGCACTGCCATGAAACTTCCGGCGGCAGCTGCTTGTTCGACATCACTCAGCCAGACGGTATCATCCTGAGATTCACGGCAGCCCTCCCATGCGGCAGCTGCTGCAGAGACGCTGAAATTAGTAAAATTGATGAAGGAATCCATAGCGATGGGGTTACTGGACTGTTTTGTATAGGAGGAAGTGAGACTCTATGCTATTTATGTGTTTGGGTTACCAGTTAAATGTCTCACTACAGAAGGGGACGAAGCGCAACTTCGTATTCGGAGACACTTTGAGTATTTCTCCGTGTTCAAGAGGGGTGCGCGAGTTTACAGTATCTCCATCACTCAGCGTTGTCACCTGCTGTGCATTTTCACACTTGTCAATATAAAACGCGGTATGTTCTGCGTCGTAATGGATGCTGTTTTGTCTGGCTGATACATCGGGATCATCTATCAGGCATATGGCGTTATCACTTGTTTGTCCGATATTGTTTTCCCCTGCGGTGATAACAAAGAACTTGCCTTTCATCGGTCCGGTAATCGCAACAAGCCAAGCCAAAGGCCATTCGTCTTTCGGGGTAGGAACATTACCGGCTGAATTTTCTGAACGCTTGTTTTCGTGAATCTTGCCGTGACGGATAATCGGAATAGTTTTACTCTGGGTTTCGTGGCGGGAATGAGGCCTAGTTCTAAAGACTCGGTCTACCTCAGGTCGGTGTACATAACAGGTGCGTTCATCGGAATGGGCCTCCGGTCTGTGGACATACTGAGTTTTTTCAATGTCGGTACTAATCTGTTCTTTCTTCTTGGGCTTAGTCTCATGCTGCCCACTTTGAGCGATGGTCGGGTTGTCGAAAACGGTAACAACTGAGATAGAGTGCGGAGAACTTTCGGATGAGACACGCCCCCTTCCCGGAAGAGCGAGTCTCTGTACCTCAATGGTAGAGACTTTCCGGAAATCGGATTGTGCTGGATTACTCTTGCTCATGAATACACCGCAGAGTTGTGACTCGCTCAGTTATACTTTTGTTCAACAAATTTTGAATTTTAACCTGATTTTGCCGAGCTCAAATTCTGTGTTGTGCCTCAGCTCGAGCGAGGTAAGGATTTGACCGTTGGCGTATATATGGTTAGTGGAATTTAGGTCGATAAGCGTCCATACACCGTCCTGATCCAGTTTCAGGGCGCAGTGTACACTGGAGACAGAGTTGTCATTCAGACAGATGTCATTTTTACTTCCTCGACCTATGTCTGTACGTGTTTCCGTAATGTTCCAGCTGCGTCCTGTGGCCGGTTCTTCCAGAATGGCCAGAACTTGTTTTACAGGACGAGCTTCAGGGGTGCGACCGGAAGACGGGGCTACACGTAAAGTAGGAAGTTCTTCATGGTTGTTCTCGTGTTCCTTAAATTGTCTGGAATGAGCAAATTGGGAATCTTCCTGAGTTCTCTTTACGTCTGCATTTTTCTCATTGTTGCGCTCCGGGCTTTTTCTGCTGAGAGCCACAATAAGTATGAGAAGCAGCAGAACACCTCCGACACTCCATATTACCCATTTATCAATATTCTGGAGGTTTTTGAGGAGATTTTCCTTGCTAAACTCCATGGGTGACTGCTGGGCAGAAGTCACGGGAGGGGTGGTTTCGCTGTGCAGGGAGCCACTGCCTGAATTTTCCTCAGTTGAGACTGTTTCTAATAGAGTTATGGGTTGCTGATTCTTTGGCTGGAGCGAGGAATCAATCGTTGCATTTTGTGCCTCTGCGGTAAAAAGCGAGGTAAGGCAGAGGAGACAGAACCCACATGTCTTCAGGCTTGCTTTAAAGTTTAAACAATGTTTCACGGCTATTCTAATATGGTTATATGTTTTAACTCTGTTTAATTAATCCTGAGATTGCTCAACTGAGTTCGGTTCTTCCGGAGTTGCGGTATTCTGGGCGCTGTCGGGGGGCAGGACATCATCGTAATCAGGCTCAATCACGTCCGGTGCTTCAGGCAGCTCATTAAAGGGGTCTGATGTGGGGGTATAGACGGGGCTAGCATCCAACGAAGTATCAATTTCCTGTACTATGTATAGGTCATTGTTGGCAGCGTCCCTACCTTTTTCCCTGTCGTAGTAGAGTATATATGTGCGATTATTTGTGGAATCAACGATTTTAATGTGCATCTTTCCATCCAGCAGTGATACTGTAGCATAACCGCTTCTGTCTGTCAGGTTGCTTGTAATGGTCACTGTCCATTCCGGCTCTTCTTCTTGGGTTTTTGATGTTACTTCCAAGAGGTAAACGATTCCGGGAAGTACCTTCACCCTGATAATGTCACCTATATTGGGTATGTTTGCCTTCTGGCTCCAGTTCAAAGCCTGCTCATGAAGAGTGACTCGGTACGCGCCAATGACTGAACCCTCCGGGGACTCCGGAAATTGTTCGCTCTCTACAACTTCGTTGATTCCTGTGTCAAAGGTGCGGATTTCTTCATCTTCAGCATAAGGTCCGCCTTCAATGTCGGTATTGTCAGAGGTGCTGGTATCCGTAGGCTCTGTACCCTCTGTAGTGGTAGTAGCTTCAGAACCCTCAGCGGATTCTGATGACTCAGAAGGGGCAGCTGACGTGCCGGATTCTGATGATGAGTCAGAGTCTGGGCGTTCTCCCAGAAGGGTTTCTGCATCAAACACGTTCTGGCGCGTGATGAGCATAAGTGTTGCACCTATGCAGATCGCGAGGGATATGCCCATGAGCGCGGATAGAAGAGTTTTTTTGTTCATTGCAATCTTGAATCGAAAGGTTAAAGTATAGAGATGGTGAAACTGCAGTTGCCAATGTTTATGCGAGTGTCATTCTGCACTTTGAGACTCTGGTTTTTGGTAAGTCTGATACCATCGACAACTGTACCATTAGTGGAACCGGCGTCTCCAATGAGAAGCACATATCCGGATTCTGCTGCACGTACTTTGAATACGGCGTGACATCGTGAAATCGTTGAGTCTGGAATGACGAAATCACATGTCTCGGCTCGTCCCAGATAGAAATTGCCTTTGGTGACTATATCCTGAACTTTAATAGTGTATTCTACCTTTTCGTTTGTAGAGAGCTTGCCGATGAGTTTCAATATGTCATTTGTCGCTACTGCGACCGGAGCGGGGGCATATGCATCCAGATTGCCATCAGTATCTTCCTTTTCATTCTCTTCCGGCTCATCATCCGTTCCGGGGGTGTTTTTCGTGGTGGACGAGAAACTGGCGGAGAGCAGATTAAAGCAGGTAAGGATAGTAGCCAGCATGAAGCCTGCCGCGACGGCGAGAAGTATGCTGTCTGTCGTGTCCCACTTTTTCTTTTTCTGAGCGGGGGATTCCGGAGTTGCGGCCTCGGCAGTAGTTTCATCCTGATTATCAGTTGCTTCCTCAGTTGTGGTTTCACCCTGATTGCCTGTGGCTGCCTCGGTAGAAGCCGTGTCAGCAGCGGTCTCCTGCTCCTCGCATATGGGAGTTGCATCTGTATTAGGGGCCGCGTTGGCTTGTCCCGGTGTTTCGGCTTCGTCTGTGACGATGGCGGCGCGTGAGTCGGGCTGTGTCCCATTATTGTTTATGGGCGTAATGGGGGGAAGAGCTGCTGCGATGGTCGTATCTTCCTTCAGGCTAACGAGCAGGTTAAAGCCTCTGCCGGTATTCGTGCGACTGTCAACTGCGATATACAGTTTTTCTCCTTCGCGTACATCAACTTGGATGCGATGCTTATAGTAACGATTGTCGCGTTCATCGGAGTAAACGGTATGCGGTAGGGCTTCCAGAGTCTGCACACTCTCGCCCCGGAATACACCCAGCACGGGGCTGAATGAATGGGATGAGTAGAGCGTGCGTATGCCGACCGTCATTTTGCCGGTAACTGTGGGGGTGACACTGTACCATACGGTCTGGCCAATACCACCTTCCATTTCCGGCTCTCCATTTTCTCTTGTTGCTGTTAAATTGGTGCCGAGCACACAGGAAACGTGAGAACCTGATATGCTCTCCAGTTTGAACTCCGGGGAAATAAGTCTGGTTCCACCTGAGGCAAGAGCTGTACGTATGAAAATGTTGCTAGTTCTGTCCCATCTCGTGTTCCAGCTGTCGTTAAGTGCACTTTCCTCGATGTGGTCAGAGAATTGGCCTTCGAGTGCCATTCTTATCTTCTCTTCGAGCGGCTTGAGCGGCGGCAGAGGGATGGCTTGGCTGAAGTTATCATTAAGCACCCGTTCATTGCCACAGATGGAGTACATGGATATGGTGGAGGCTGCACGCAGTAACGCCGCTGCATTATTGTGGCTGCTCTCATCTCCCACACTGTAGCTTATTCTTCTGCCGTTGCGAGTAACAGTACGAGGGCGAGGATTAGAGAGTATTAACTCGCTTCTTGCGTTCAGTCGGGTTGGAGTTGACGCGCGGAGATCTAGCCCCGCGTTGTTATAACTCATGAGCGTGGCAATTGTTGTTCCATCCTCATCTGCATATGTGCCGGCAGCATCCGTTTCAGCCTGCGGGCCTCTCTGATAACTTTGGTAATCAGAGTGGCCTGCGCCAAACAGGTGGCAGATTTCATGGCTTATGGTGAAATCTCCACTGTTCTCTGTGTTCATTCGGAATGCAGAATATCTTCCCTTTTGGCGGTCGGTATTGAGGTATAGGGAATTATATCGTCCTACGGCAGCTTGTCCAAGGCAGCATGCACCTCGTACAAGGTTATAATCAACCAGCATGATGACCAAATCCGCATGGCTGAAATCTTCTGCTTCCTTAAGAGTCATTGTCCTGGAATCACCATTCTTGCGTGATACTAGGTCGCCTGTCATCGGAGTGCCTTCTGCGTCAACTTGGCCGGTTATCAAGGCTCGCAGATCTCTTCCGAGATTTTCCCCGTTTGTGCCGGTTTGTGATCTGTAGTTTGCATGGAATATGCCGCAGCATCGGAATCTGACATCGTTCCCGATTCCGGAATTGCTCATGAGGTGGTTGAGCTGCTGAATAGATTCTTCAGCGATTGTGGCAGAGTTTCTGTTAACGAAATTACGCCTTTGTCCTATAGACTCCAGTTTTTCGCAGGCACCTGCATCAAAAACGTAGAGAATATCTATAGTCGTAGGATTGTTTTCCTCTTCTGCCAGCAACGTGCTACTGATGAGCAACGCGCATGCCCAAAGAAAAACAATCTTAATGGTTGATTTACTTGTGAACATATAGACAACTGATAAAGTTTTTGATGCAGTATCTGTAACAATTGTTGAGATAAATTTCCTCTCGCCCTTGAATAATGTGCATGAGGAACATAATCACACTGGACATCAATAGTGCCAGTAGTGTTGTCCAGAAAGCCATGCTCATATCTGCTACTACTGCAGGAATATTAATCTGCCCGCCACCCTGAGCCGCCGTTTGAAGCGCAAGGAGGATGCCCCACACGGTGCCGATGAAACCAAGCGTGGGGAGCAACCAGATAGCGTATCGCAGAAAATTATAGCCTTGCTCAATGTTGTTTTCTGTGATTTCACGCTCTGCCTCCAGAAGTGACTGCGTGGTGCCAAGATTACCCACGGCCTGATAATGCAGCGCAAGGCTTTTGAGCATTTCTGCCAGAATCCCTTGGAATGGAGCCACTTTTGTGTAAATTCCTGCCATGTCTCGTTTCATGAGCAGGCTGGGCCTTTCCGACTCGCTATTGGAAGCGTCTGCATCCTCATTTTTTTCGCGAGAATGGGCGTAGGCATACCTCACTTTTTTGTCTTCTTTTTCCTGCGAACGGATAAAGAAGTATCTGACACTCAGCTCCGCCAGCCCCAAATAGAACACAACCCACATCAGGTTCTGTACAGCTATGTAGTCTACCTTTCCGTTAATCTTGTTGATGAGAAACGGTGCCGCACTACCTTCGTCCGGCAGGCAGATGTTGAGCAGCACAATGGTCAGGATAGCCAACACAAAGGATATGAAGGCTGCCATGGTGCGTAAGCTTTTTAATTTTGAGCTCATGGGACGTATTCAGAAGTGTGAGGAAATCTTCCGGAGCTTAAGCTAGTTATTTATTGATAATCAAAGCTGTTATCAATAATTTCTCCGGTTTCTCGGTCAAGGTAAGGGCGGTTTTCCTTGTTGTAGCAGTAAATGAGCTCACTGATGGTGGCTGTGACATTACCAAGCCTCACCTGAGTGTCTCGCTTTACCAAGGTGTTATTTACCTGTTCCCAGCCATTATTTGTCTTGTAGTGGGTGCCATTGGATGAGCCTAAATCAGAGAGAATGTATTCGCCTCGTTTTTCTGTAAGGCTGAGTTTTGCATGGCGGCGGCTGACGGTATCACTATTTTTGCCGGTAATGGGTACGTCCGGAGCCTGTGCAGCAGGGATAGAGGAATCCTTTCTTCCGATGATGAGTTCTTGTTTTGGCATTTCTGTATTGATTTAGAGGTTGTTAAAATCTGGATGATTGGAGGAAGGTTTGTTGCTGATATTCCAACGCGGTGGCTTCTTCCTCAGGAGTTATCGTGAGGTTTTCGGGGGTGACAGATATATTTGCGAGAGGGGCTGATACGCCGTTTTGGAACTCTGAGGGACTCATTTCCCTGACCCATGCTCCTATGACAGTTCCGTTCTTAATTGCAACGAGTTTTACGCGATACCCTCGTATGGTGTAGACGCGTGCGGCGGAGCGCTGTCCTCGCACTGTACCGTTGTCAGAGGTTTTTATTGCCCCGTAAACTCTTACATACTCCTCGGTGAAAGCTGTGCCATTTTCTTGGCCCGCGTTGTTGCTCAGGGCTTTTCTCTGGCTTATGGTGAAGGTGGTTCGGTAGTTGCCCGGTGTTATCTGTGGGTGTAGCCAGATATCCGGTTGTCCGTTGTGGCCATCTGTCAGATACAGGGCAGGAGCGTTTTCATGCTGCCGGTTCTCCTTGTCAGGGGAATACTGGTGAGAATTGTTTTCACCAGCAATCTGTGCCGTGATTATCATATCCACGTCGTGTTGCGTCGCAGCGTCCCATTTTCTGTTTGGAATGGAAGCATCTTCTTCTGTAGTCTCCAAGTACAGGTGAAGAGAAAGAGCAGGAGGGGCTTCATCCTGAGCGTCTTCAGACTGACTCATGTTGATGAAAAAGAGAATCATGAAAACGCCCATCGCTGAACAGAATAAGTCCAGCGCGGAAACTGAGAAAACAGATACTTCTCGATTCTTTTTTTTCATCCTCCAGTGAAACAGTTAGTTTCGGCAGTGTTGACTGAAACACACTCCGCTATGAGTATAATGGAATCTTAGCTGCATGTACAGCGAAAATTGAGTTCGCTCAGAGTTTTTTGAGGGAATATGCAGATTCCTTTCAGTAGCCGGAATGAAGTGACAGAAAAATAGATTATATCAGCCTGTTGGAAGAAGGTTAAAAAGATGATGAACGCCTTATGAATGTCCGTTATTTTGCTTTTGTTGACACCGAACCGGACTATATTGTTCGCATATATTTCGGCTTAAACAGCTTTAGGTGAGTCAGCGAGAAGTTTCTACTTGCTTTCAGGAAGTTTTAGTGCTAACATCGCGGAGCGCGGCTGTGCGTGGAAGCTTTCTGTAGACATGAATCTTGCTATAATAGGAACCGGTTATGTAGGCCTGACCACAGGTACTTGCTTTGCTGAGGTGGGGCATAACGTCATTTGTGTGGATAATAATGAGGACAAGGTGAATAACCTTAGGCTGGGTAAGATGCCTATTTACGAGCCGGACCTGGAGGAAATGATCGTTTCCAATGTTTCTGCCGGTCGTCTTAGCTTCACAACGGATTTGGAATCAGCCGTGAAGGGGTGTGAAATTATCTTCATTGCTGTTCCTACACCTCCTCACGAGGATGGCTCGGTGGACCTTTCATACATTGAGAGCGTTTCTCGAGAAATCGCCAATGCTCTTTCGGAGGATTTAGAGTACCGCATTATCGTGGATAAGTCTACCGTGCCTGTAAGTACCGGTAGTAAGGTGCATCAAGTCATTGAGCGTTATGCCTGTAAGGGGGTTAAGGTGGATGTGGTTTCCAACCCTGAGTTCCTGCGCGAAGGCAGCGCCGTACATGACCTGATGAACCCTGATCGTATCGTCATCGGTGCGGATTCCCAGCGGGCCATGGACATGATGAAGCGCGTCTACCAGCCTTTCAATGCACCCATCGTGGAGGTGGACCTCGCTTCCGCCGAGCTCATTAAGCATGCGGCAAACTCCTTCCTGGCACTTAAAATTTCCTACATTAACGCTGTTTCCGCCGTCTGTGAGAAGGCCGGGGCAGACGTTGAGCTGGTCGCCATGGGTATCGGTTTGGATAAGCGCATTTCCCGCCACTTCCTGAATGCCGGCCTGGGCTATGGCGGTTCCTGCTTCCCCAAGGATGTGAAGGGCTTTATCAATGTGGCTGAACAGCTCGGCTCTCCCATGGAAATCCTCAAAGAGGTGGAGCGCGTGAACTCTGCCCAGCTGGAGCGCTTCCTCGGCCGCATCCGCAAGAAGATGTGGGTGTTGCGCAACAAGCGCATCGCCGTGTGGGGTATCGCTTTCAAGCAGAACACGGATGACGTGCGTGAGTCCGTAGCCGTTAAGCTTATTAAGCGCCTCTGTGATGAGGGCGCTATCGTCACCGCGTATGACCCCAAGGCCTCTGAGACCGGCGCCCGTGCTCTGGACGGTTACAACGTCACCATCTGTGATGATATGTACGAGTGCGCCCGCGGGGCTGAAGTGCTCGTGGTGGCTACCGAGTGGAAGCAGTTCGCTATGGCAAACCTCGTGAAGCTTCGTGAGGTTGTGCGCCTCCCCATCATCTTTGACGGCCGCAACATCATCCACGGCGAGAATGCCATCCACGCCGGCTTCGAGTATCACTCCGTAGGCCGCAAGAATCTCTATCCCTCGGATAAGAAGATGTAACGCCGCCTCGGCCTCCCGCGTTTTTATCATACCGCCCGGCTCCGACCCTGTGAGCCGGGCGCTTTTTTCGACGTGTTCTGCGGGGCGGGTGTAAGTTGATGTGTTGTAAAAGTGACATTTAATAGCGGAAAAGGGAGCTTATTAGCCCTATTTTGTGCAAATTTGGGCTCTTCTGCAATAATTGTGGAATGATCCCCGCAAGGAAGAAGAGAAGCCGGAGAAAAGTATTAGTAAAAAGCAGAAAAACATTGAGCATGGAGGAGAAAACTCCTACCATGCCCAGTGTTGTGTTCTTGAAGTACTTGAAGATTACAGGAGAGGGCGTGGATAGTCAAGGCAAATTTGCCTATGCCACGTATGTTGAAGTAGAAGCAGCAAGATGCCCCTGCTGTGGTAGCAATATGCTTTATGCGCATGGCTACTACC
>JAZRTR010000040.1:0-17535 GCA_045652085.1 Akkermansia sp. | reverse complement strand
TGCACGTCCGGCTGCTCCCGGCGCCCCCGTGCCACCCACAGCTCCTGCACGTCCGGCTGCTCCCGGCGCCCCCGTGCCACCCACAGCTCCTGCACGTCCGGCTGCTCCCGGCGCCCCCGTGCCGCCCACAGCTCCTGCACGTCCGGCTGCTCCTGCCGCCACGGTACCGCTTTCCGCCCCGACCAAGCCGGCTGCCCCTGGCGCCCCCAAACCTGCCGCTCCCGCTGCACCCAAGCCCGCAGCTCCTGCTGCCAAGCCCTCCGGCACAGCCGCCATGCCCGCTGCCACGGCTCCGCTTTCCAAGCCCACCGGCTTCACTAAGCCCACTGGTTTTAACAAAACTACTGGCTTCAACAAGAATCAGGAAGAAGACGACGAGGACGATGAGCCCAAGAAAGACAGCCCGATTCTCGTAGTGCTTGCTGCACTCAGTATCGTTGTCATGCTGCTCATGTGCTTCGTGCAGTACCAAACTGATCAGGTACCCGGTCGCGTTACTGTAGCTGAGGCAATCTTCGGCGATCCTACCGCTGATGGTGGTTCCGCTGATGAAGGCTCTTACGATGACAGCGCAGAAGAAGAAGATTACTCTGACGAGGAGTAACGACTACTGAACGCTTCTGATTGAGATCGCATCAAAACAACTAATCTCAACAACTATTATGGCATTACAGATTACTGAAAGCAACTTCGAGGCAGAAGTCATTAATTCACCCGTTCCGGTGCTTATTGACTTCTGGGCCACTTGGTGCGGTCCCTGCCGCATGATTTCCCCCATCGTTGACCAGGTAGCCACGGAAATGGCCGGTGTGGCAAAGGTGGGCAAAATTAACGTGGATGAGGCAGGAGCTCTCGCCGTACGCTACGGCGTGAAAAACATCCCCACGCTTATCTTCATCAAGAACGGCGAAGAGGTAGACCGCATTACTGGTGCTACTTCAAAGGATAACATCATTGCTAAGCTGAAGAGCTGCCTCTGATTTCCTTCACATTCTCCTTACAGCGGGCAGGCCACTCTGTGGCCTGCCCCTTTTTCATTTACAAGCCCAACAGTTGTGAGCCATACCGCATACACACACAATTTCAGATTGACTTAGCAGGAGTTAGAGCCTAGAATGGGAAGCATACGGAGAGGACAAAGCAAATACCATCTTACATCTTAAGACAAGATTTGCACTCTCTACATTATTCATTCATATTTAACAAAATATACATCATGCAAACCCCTGAAAACCTTCCCGTACCAGAGCAGCAAAACACGGGAAATCCTTACAGTCGGTTCGACATTATCTACGTAGACGCATGCACTTGGATGGCCGAGGAAATAGAGAGCTACCTTCTGCAAAATGCCTATCTTCTTAATGCTGCGAACAAAAAACTCACCATGACTGCAAGCGTATTGCAGGAACTGGAAAACTGCGCTACTCTGAAATACGCAGCTCAGACAGCGCTGAAAATCAAAGAACGATACGCCCACCTTATCAACATAGAAGAAGGCGAAGTAAGTCCCGGAACAGCAGACGGCGAATTTGTACGCCTCTTCTTCTTTAATCACCGCAAGCGTAGCCAGCTTCTGATCACTCATGACCAACAGCTCGCTACCGACATAAAGAACTGCTGCTCGGATACTACAGATGATGCTACTGGTAGCACGGCTGTCATGACCCTCTGGCCGGATGGCGAGCTCATCACCTTCCCCGAAATGGTGAACCGCAAGGACCGCATCGCCCGCAACCGCTTGGCTGAAATGGTGGGTAACAGCCCTATTTATCTGGACAGTTCCTCTCTGATTCATGAAAACCTTCCCCTCTTCTTGGAACATATTACAGCTCCTATGCAAATTCAGGAAAAGAAGGTTCAGATTGTGAACAACTCTCTTTCCTCGGAGCTCAGGGAAACGCTCACCCCCATCCTCGAGGAGCATGCTGACCTGCTGCTTCAGGTGCAGACAGACCCAACCCTCACTGAAACTGACGCTCTGCTGGGCGAGCTTTATCTGAACCCGGCCAACATGGGCGCCGGACGCCTAATTCTCGTCACGGATGACGTTGCCCGAGCCAATGAACTGAGAAACCGCCGCCCCAAGTGTGACCGCTTCCCGTTCATTGACTTCATGACTATCAATAAATACGGCTACCTGAGCTACCTGAAGCTCTCGGAGCCCACGACCGCAGCGCCTCGCCCCCGCTATACTTCTCCTGTGCGGGAATACAGCCAGCGCAGCGCTCCTGCGGACCGCGGCTATTCCGCCCAGCAGGAGCGCAAGCCCTCCGCCTATGTGCCGCAGCTCATCGGAGCCATAAAAAGCGAGGATATCGAATCCATGTGCGCCTACATTGCCAAAGGTGCAAACCTGCGCAACGGCATCATCACCTCCCTCTGCCAGAGCAAAGACGTATGCCTGCGTGTACTGCTGGAAACTGCGGCACCAGGTATCGAGGCCAGCTGCTTTGAATGGTGGGTCACAAGCTTTTACTCATTTGCGGAGCCCATGTACCTCGCAGAAAATGCGGAGCATTTTGCCCTCATGAAACTCCTCGTAGAGAAGTCCGCTTCCATGGAACAGCTCACCAGTGCCATGACCACCCTTGCAGAGCGCGTAAGCGCCCCTGAGGCCGCTCACGAGCAGCTCTGGACCATCATCCGCATGGCGCTGAAGAACGGCGCACCTGCAGCCGTTTATTCCCATGCTACCGGCGAAACCCTTCCGGAGATTGCCGCACGCCAAGGAAATACCGAGATGCTCACCTTCCTGCAGTCACGTTAAGCAGCAGCTCAGTTTACTACAATAACTAAACCGCCCTGCCTCAACTGAGGCAGGGCGTTTTTTCATTCAAACTGAATCAATCGGTTTATGCCTCCTTCTTGGGAAGCAGGAAGAGGATAACACCGCAGAGCATCATGAGGATACCGGCCAAGCTCAGCACCATGGAGAGCGGAGTACCAGCGTCCTTAAGCATGCCACCCAGCCAGGACACCAGAGCACCGGCGCCCACGGAGGTCAGGTTCAACAGGCCATAACCGGTAGCGGCGAAGCGCTCGTCGATGGTGCTGCGCAGCACAGGCATGAGCGTAGCATCCATGGAGCCCTGAGCCACACCCTGCATAGCCACCAGAGCCAGCACGGCAGCAAGACCAATATCCGCGCCGAAAATCATGGCCAGAAGCACACAAGGACCGGCGATGCAGAAAGCAATACCGGGCACGTAGGCGCGGGCGTTCTTGTTGCTCAGGTACCAGCGGTCAGCAATCACAGCGCAAGCCAGCACGGAGATGTACTTAGCGATATTAATCCAGAAGGTAGCCTGAGGACCGGCCTCGGCCTCAGAGATACCGAACATATCCTGCAGCAAGCGCGGATACCAGCCCAGAAGGAACCAGTTAGCAAAGCCGGCGAAGGAAATCATGAGCAGCAGCAGGTACATGCCACGGCCGGTGAAGATGCTCTTAAGCATCTGGCCCAGTGTGAAGCTGGGAGCAGCGGGAGCAGCAACCTCCTCGGCAGCGGCCTCAGTAGCAGGAGCTTCAGCAGCCTTCGGATCACGCAGGAAGAAGAGTACAATAAGGCCATATGCCACACCAATGAAGCCGAAGAGCTCGAAAGTAAGGCGCCAGCCCATCTGGCAAGGATCACCGGCCATCATAGCACCATAACCGGCCAGCACCTGACCGGCATAAATACCGCTCATATGAAGACCTGTGGCCATGGAACGAGTGCTGCCGCGGTGGTAGTCCGTGATGAGAGCCAGAGCAGCGGGAATATAGAAAGCCTCGCTCACACCCATCATAGCACGCCAGAAGATAAGTTCTTCATAGGTCTCAGACTTACCGGTCATCCATGTCACGATGGACCACACCACCAGTGAGCACATGATGATGAAAGAACGGCTGTAGCGGTCCGCCAGATAACCACCCACCGGAGAAAGTGCAGCATACACAATCAGGAAAGCGGAGGTCACGATACCGAACTGAGCCTGGGTCATCTCAATGCTGCCCGAACCTTCGGTCATGGACTTATTGAGCACCGCAAGCAGCTGGCGGTCAAAGTAGTTCAGCATCACCACCACCCAAAGCACAGCCACTGCAATCCAGGCCCACTTGCCGGGCTTGGTCACAGGTGCGTTTTGAGGAATGGAGGGCTTAGCGAGGCCTTTCTTGCAAGCCGCCATAATGGCAAGCACAGCAATACCGATGGCAACCCAAGGGGTAAGATCGGCAAGGAACGTCAGGATTGGATTTGGTTCAGGCATATTATTTGGTATGGTTATTTAGTAAGTATAATATTGGAAATGAGAGGAGTACGAATTCCGGGATGCGTCTCACCGGAAATGATGTAGATGCTGTCACCCCACTGAACTGCCGGACAGGTAGCCACGCCGGTGGCATTGCGTCCTTCGTTTGTCCAGCGAGCGGCAGCAGGAGCAAAGGAATACACCGTGTAATTCTGGCCGGGATGCTCTGCGGGAGCCTTGCCGGTGAGAGATGCACGGTAGAAGTTACCGGGGTCACCGGCCACCACATAAAGCTTACCCTCATAAGAAGGCAGCGGGTTTGCCGCGCCCACAAGAGGTTCAGGCATGGGGGAAGGCATGGTGCTCCAAGTATCCGTTGCGGGGTCATAGCACATGACACTGTACAGATAGGTACGCTCAGCGGCACCGTTGGCGTCCGGATGCAGTGAGCAACCACCCATCACATAAATGCGGCCATCCACCACACCGGCTGCAGCCAGCATACGTGCCTCAGGCATGCGGGAAATCTCCTTCCAGCCCTCGCCGGGAGCAGCCATATCCAGCACGAAGCAACGGGACAGAGTCGTCACACTGTCAGCCTTTTCCTGACCACCCATCACATAAAGCTTGCTACCTACCACAGCGAAAGCCGGGTATGCCATCGTGATGGGAAGCTCCGGCCACATGGAAGTAACAGCTTCACCGTTCCGCAGCTCAGTGCAAGTCACGGTGGACACGTGGCCGCTGTCATTACAGCCACCGGCAATGACCATACTGTTACCATATGCGGTAAAGGCGGCATAACCGATGGGGGCAGGCAGCTGACCCACAGCCACAGCTTGTGGCGTAGTACAGCCCTGACTAAGATTCAGGAAAGTGACATCAGCATAATAAGCCTTAGCTCCACGCTCAGCGGGCGTCTTAGCCCCGGGAAGAGCATTCGGGAAGTTTGCACCACCGGTCATAATGATACCGCCCTGCTGCTCCAGCAGCACTGCAGCCATACCGGCACGCCCCACGCTGTCACTAATCTGCAGCCCTGACTCGGACGCAACGGAGCTGACTTCTGCCTGCACAGACAGAGACAGCGCCAACAACGCAAAAAGTGATCGTTTCATAGTGTTCAGAAAAGGGGATTAACCCATGCATGCACCCCACACCTGATTGGAGCGCTTGCCGGGACGCTGTTCACCGTTCACGATGACAGCCAAGCCATTCCACTCTGCGCAGGGCAGCACGGCACGAGCCACTGCCATCTCGCCGGCAGGAGCCCACTCATTGCAACCCGGGCAATAGCAAAGCGTGAAATTATGGAAGCCGGGGTGATTCTGCGGAGTATAGCCCTTCACCGTGGCATCATCACCACCCAACAGGTAAATACAGCCGTTAATCACGGGAGCAGGAGTCGGACCAGCAGCGCAGAAATGGGGCAAATCAGCCAGCGGTGCCCAGCCTGTAGCCTCCGTGTAACTCCAAGCCTCGGTAAGCATATCGCGCACCTTACGGCCGTCATCACCATCCTTCAGGCCGATACCGCCCAGCACATACACGGTATCACCCACAGTAGCCATCTGCTGCAGGAAACGTCCACGAGCCGGCATAGCGGGCCCCTCCGTCCAAGCATCAGCAGCCGGGTCATAAATCCAGAGGCGGCTTTCAGCATCCTGCTCACCGGGAGCGATGCTACCACCCTGCACATACACCTTACCGCCCATCACTGTAGCTGCGTGACCAGTCAGCGTAACAGGCAGGGGTGCCAGCGCTTTGCAGCTCACAGCGGAGCCATCCCAACTAAGCATATAGCAATCAGCCACAGCGCCTTCAGCATTACTGCCACCAATGAACATCACACCCTGAGGCAGTGAAGCAGTAGCACCATAGCCCAGTGGCTTGGGAAGAGGCGTTCCTTCCTGCCATGCACCATCTACGGAGGTAAGCACAAAGACGCGCTCCGTCCAGCGCTTGGGGCCACCTTCCCAAAGAGGCTTCTCCGGGAAATTGGCACCACCGGCCACGATAAGGGCACCATTCGTCACACCAGCATACATACCGGCCCAGCCTTCAGCATCCGGCAGGTCAGCCAGCTGCTTCCAATCAAGAGAGAGTTTAGATATATCCATCACACATAATATTTACAACAAAACCTCAGCTCCTGCAAGCTAAAAATAAAGCGAGCTCCCATTCCGTGCACTTCTTCAGTCGCGCGCATTACACGTGCGCGAAATATTCCGCTTGCCAAAAAGGCACTCATCTGCTACACTAACGCGCACGTTTTACCATGGCAGAGATTTCTCCATACCTGAACCCTAACTGGCCGGATGCCGTGTGGGATGTATCGGGCGCGTTCGTGAATGACCGCGAACTGATAGCATTCCATGACTTCTGTACCCAGCTTCTGGGCTTCACCCCGTTCAGCATCGTTCACGGTGCCCCGCTCTGTGCATGGAACAGCGGCCGCGTGCTTAAGCACCTTCTGAGGGATGCGAAAGAAATTCGCACTGCTGGTCTCGAATACGAAAAGCGCAATATATCCCTTTATCTTACCTTCACCAATCTTCTCCTCGGAAAAGAGCACCTTACGGATGAGCTCAGCAATGCCCTGCTTACCTTTGCTTCCAATCATAACCCTACCGGAAAAAACGCCGTTATTCTTGCATCTGATGACCTTCGTGAACACGTAAAGGCGAACTTCCCCACGCTGCGCACTGTCTCCAGCATCCTCAAAATCACTAATGGCGGAGGCAAAGGTAAGATTGATGCCTACAAGCGCTTGGCCGAACAGCACGATGAAGTGATGGTACATCCGGATGATGTTCTGAATGACAAGCTTCTGGAACAGCTGGAAGACAAAGAGCGCTACATTCTTTTGGTGAATGAATACTGCATCCGCCACTGTCCGCTGCGCCCATACCATTACAGCGAGCTCTCCAAACTGGCGCTGAACTTCCTCAGCTACAATACGCAGGAATTCGAACAAAGGCAGAAAACGAATGGTTGTCAGGATACTGCCACTCTGCTCACGCATGAAAAACATGGCGTTCTGGCTCTAAACACACCTGAAATCACGCACCTTCGTGAACTCGGATTCCGCCACTTCAAACTTCAGGGGCGTGGTCACTCTAACGCCTCAGGAATCCTCTTCGACCTGCTGCGCCTCGTCCTGCGCAATGATGACCGGGATGAAAACGCCATGCACAGCCTCGGCCAGCGCTTCTGGGAATCCATCTTACCACATCATAACTCATGAGCTCCATCATCAGACCGGTCAAAGCCTCGGAACTGAATTTCCTTCTGGAGTCCCACCTGCCTGAAGCAGTTTGGACTTTCGGCGGAGCTCTGCGTTTTGACCAAACCCTTCACACAATTACTGCCCAGCTGAACAATATCCTGCCTCAGCGCAAACCCATCCGCGTGGCCGGATGCCCTGCCTGCAGCTGGTCTCTTGACTGGTACAGGGAGCGTCGCCCCATGCAGCTGCCCGTGTATACTGATTGGCTGGAAAAATACGCTGCGGATAGCATCGGCGTACTGCTTACCTTTGATAATCCCTGCATCAGCGAGGACATGCTGGCAGACAGTTATGCAAACACCCTGCTGAATGAGCTCGTTAAGCGGGACCGCGTGCACCGAAATGCCGTCTGCGTGGCGAGTGACCTGCTGGCAGCCCACATCCGCAGCCGCCATCCCAAACTCCCCCTCTTCTGCCACCCGAACCGCCTCATCATGGAGCAAAGCCGCCGCACTCCTGCTCTGTACGATAAACTGGCAGAACAGTACGACCGCGTGTGTCTCCACCCGGCAGACGCCTCACGCCCCGCCATCTTCACCGCAATCACCCACCCGGAGCGCTTCGATATCATCATTAACGATCCCCTCCCGCGTAACAGTGCGCTGCGCCGCGACCACCTCAGAGTCCTTGCTGACATCCGCAAGACTCCCTATGATATGGATTTATGCCGCCGCCGCACCGCTCTCGCTGAACGTGATAACTGGCATGTCATATCCAAAGATGCCCTGCGCCAAAAAGCCTCCTGTAACCTCACCCGTACCGAAAGCGCAGCTCTTTACGCAGCAGGGTTTCGCTCATTCATCATTCAGGCAAGCCAGTTCCGCAATGAAATGACCCTCCTCTGGGACATCTTCACCTGCATCCTCGATTCCAGACCGGATATCTCTAATAAAACCGCACTCATCGCGTCTTCCATCATGTCCGCCATGGGAGCCCCTAAAGGCGAGCTCCCCAGCGGCCTCAAGAGCTTTTCCTTCACCAATTACGAATAACAATTTTATGAACAGACTCCATATATTCAGCTCAGAATCCGTAGGCGAAGGCCACCCCGACAAAGTAGCAGACCTCATCTCTGATACCGTGGTGGACGCCTGCCTCGCTCAGGATCCCGCCAGCCGCGTAGCCTGTGAAACACTGGTGAAAGACGGCCACGTCATACTTGCCGGTGAGATTACCACACAGGCAAAGATTGATTATGAAGCCCTCGTGCGAGAAACCGTGCGCAGCATCGGTTATGCGACTCCGGCTGATGATGCCGTCTTCAATGCGGAAACCCTCACCGTAACAAACCTGCTCTCCACGCAGAGCCCGGATATTGCACAGGGCGTGGATGCTCGCGAGGCTGAAGGCAAAGACGGCGCAGAACAGGGCGCAGGTGACCAAGGCATCATGTTCGGTTATGCCGCTAATGAAACTCCTGAGCTCATGCCGGCTCCCATCATGTTTGCCCACCGCATCATGATTGAGCTTGCACGAGTGCGCCACAGCGGAGAAGTGGCATGGCTGCGCCCGGACAGCAAGAGCCAGGTGGCTGTGGAATATGGTGAGGATGGCAAGCCCGCCCGCATCCTGAACGTCGTACTCAGCACCCAGCACACGGAAGAGGTGGATATCACCACCATCCGCAGCTTCTGCACCGAGCTCATCCGCCGCGTACTCCCCGCTGAACTCGTTACCCCTGAAACCGAGTTCTTCATCAATCCCACAGGCCGTTTCGTTATCGGTGGCCCCCACGGAGACTCCGGCCTCACCGGCCGTAAGATTATCGTGGACACCTACGGTGGTATGGGCCGCCACGGCGGTGGCGCATTCTCCGGCAAAGACTGCAGTAAGGTGGACCGTTCCGGTGCCTACATGTGCCGCTGGGTAGCCAAGCACATTGTCGCCGCCGGTCTTGCAGAGCGTTGCGAGCTGCAAGTAGCCTACGCCATTGGTAAGGCCAGCCCCGTCTCCATCATGGTGGATGTGGACAGCTTCGGCACAGCTACTGTTGATGAAGATACTATCATCAAACGCGTCCTTAAAGCTTTCTCCTTCAAACCTGCCGACATGGAGAAGGTACTGGGCCTCCGCAATCCCATCTTCGCTCGCTCCACGAACTACGGCCACTTCACGAAGGCGGACCTCCCTTGGGAGCAGCTTGATCCCGCACGCATCGCCATCCTCAAGGGCGAATAATTCCATTCTGTATGCCCTGAGCCGCCCGGAATGAGTGGCTCAGGGTAACCTCAAATATATGTTAGATATCTGCCTGCTAGGAACTGGTGGCACCCAGCCTCTGAATAATCGTTGGCTCACCTCACTCATGGTGCGCTATAAGGGGCATTCTGTTCTGGTGGATTGTGGTGAAGGGACTCAGATAGCCGCTCAGGACGCCGGCATGAGCCTCAAGCCTGTGGATAAAATCCTCATCACCCACTTGCATGCAGATCATATCAGCGGCCTTCCCGGACTTCTACTCACCATGGGTAACATGGGACGTACCGAGCCCGTCTCCATTATAGGTCCGGTGGGAACAGAGCGAGCCGTAAACGGCCTGCGTATCATTGCGGCCAGTCTTCCTTTTGAAGTACAAGTCAGCGAACTGGGGTATGATGATGAGCTGATGTACTTCATGGAGTGTGACATCCGCGCTTTTGCCGTGCAGCATGGCATGCCCTGTTATGGGTACAGCTTCACCCTGCCCCGCAGCGGCAAGTTTGACGTAGCACGCGCGAAGGAACAAAATATTCCGCTGGAATACTGGAAACGCCTCCAGAATGGGGAAACTATTGAACATGATGGGCAAACTTTCACGCCTGATATGGTGCTCGGCCCGCCTCGCAGAGGCCTCAAACTCACCTACTGCACCGATTCCCGTCCCGTACCAGCCATAGCAGCTGCCGCCGCGGACTCTGACCTCTTCATCTGCGAAGGCATGTACGGCGAGGATGAAAATCTTCCCAAGGCAAAGGAAAACAAGCACATGCTCTTCTCCGAGGCGGCCACTCTGGCTGCTCAGGCCGGCGGTGTAAAAGAGCTCTGGCTTACGCACTACAGCCCATCCCTGCCAAATCCCAAAGCCTTCCGGGATGTAGCACGCGCCATCTTCCCGAATACTCATACTCCCCGCGACGGCTGGCAGAAAAGCCTCACATTCGAAGAAAATTAATTTTTTTACAATTTCATTCAACACAAAGCGACATTTCGGTGTCACTATATACGACAGCCCACGGGGTTGATAGACACCCCCGGCTTTTTGGACTGCCATCTTCATGTATAAAACGGAAGACGGAAAACAGGGCAGCAACTCCTCTCCATCATTCACTGATGACTATTGCCCTACTGCGCAAGCTTGATTTCCGCCAGGCTGAAAAACAGGTGTTTACCATCAATCAGCCCATTTCTGCCGGAGGTTCACTTTTGAACCGAATTACGGAGAAAACCACCCGCTCCTTCATGTCGGCATACTTGAAGTAATAATTCATTACAATAACTAACCTAACAATCCTAATTATGCTAGACATTTGCTTATCAGGTACTGGCGGCACCCTGCCGCAAACAGACAGGTGGCTCACCTCTCTGATGGTTCGCTGTAACGGCCATGCTGCACTCATTGATTGCGGCGAAGGCACTCAGATAGCCCTTCAGAAAGCAGGCCAGAATCTTAGCCCCATAGACATCATCCTCATCACCCACATCCACGCAGACCACATCAGCGGTCTCCCCGGCCTTCTGCTCACCATGGGCAAAATGGGCCGCACTGAGCCCGTTACCATCATCGGTCCCGTGGGCACAGAGCACATCGTCAACAGCCTCCGCTGCATCGCGCCTTTCCTCACCTTTGAGCTAACCGTACGCGAGCTGGACGCTGAGGAAACCCTTCTCAGCTTCCAGAACTGCGAGCTAAAGGCCTTTGCTGTAGAGCACGATTTGCCCTGCCTCGGCTACAGCTTCACCCTGCCCCGTGCAGGTAAGTTTGATGCAGCCCGGGCGAAAGAACTGGGTGTACCCATGCCTCTATGGAAGCGGCTACAGAAGGGCGAAACCATCGAGCAGGACGGCCGCACCTACACACCGGACATGGTGATGGGCGCACCCCGCCGCGGCTTAAAGGTTACCTACTGCACAGATTCGCGTCCTCTTCCTTCCATTGCAGCAGCTGCAGCAGGCTCTGACCTCTTCATCTGCGAAGGCATGTACGGAGACGACGAGAAGCTGGACAAGGCAGAGCAGAACAAGCACATGCTCTTCTCCGAGGCCGCACAGATGGCAGCACAGGCTGGTGGTGTGAAAGAGCTCTGGCTCACTCACTACAGCCCCTCCATGCCTTATCCCGAGGATTATCTTGACGTGGCAAGAGCAATCTTCCCGAACACGCACACACCGAAGGACGGCTGGAGCAAGACCCTCGTATTCGACGAAGCCTAACCTACCCACACCAAAAAGCGGAATGCCCCAAGCATTCCGCTTTTTTATACCCCCAAGCTCTGTTATTCCGACTTTTCAGGCATGAAATACCTTTTTACGATTGACATACGAAGCATATATGCTAGCATGGGAATGTCATGAAACACACACTCCTTTTATTTGCCCTGTTACTGGGCATCAGCAGCTGGGCCGTTCCGCAGGCAGCCGCAGAGGACGAAGCTACGCCCACCCGCCAGACGAGCCGCACCGCTCGTACAGGTGCGCGGCAGGCCACCCGCCAGAGTGCTACTCGTCAGAATACTCGCCAGAGTACTACCCGCCAGACCACACGCCGTGGCGAACGCAGCACTACTGCTCAGGATGAAGCACCCGCACAAGAACAAGAGCTTTCCGTTGTAGCCACCGCACTGAGGGATGCGGAATACCTCACAAGCGCACGTCCGAATCTGAATGCCAAGTTCTTCATCATCCTCCGCTCGGCCAGCTGGTGCGGTCCCTGCCGCAACGAGATGCCCCGCATCGCTGCTGAGTACGCCAATATTCGCCGCAGTGGTCAGGTAGAGCTCATTCTCCACAGTCAGGATAACACCCCTGAACAGGCCGTGCAGTTCGTAACCAGCAACAACGGCACCTTCCCCGTCATCGCTAAGGATAAAATGCCTCAGTTGCCGAATATGCCGCAGACGCCCGGCATTCCGTGGGCCATATTCATGGATGCTAATGGAAACGTGATAACCAATCAGCATGGCTCTTCCGTCATGCAGTGGAGAGAGCACACCATCAAGGACGCCCCGGATGTACCTATCCCGGGTTCCAATAATGAAGGCGACGATGCAGAGCCTGAGCGTCCCACCGTATCAGAAGCCCTTAGCAATGTAGACTTCATTAGTGGCCGCCCTGCAAAAAATGCTCGCTACTACATTTTCTTGCACTCTGCCAGCTGGTGCGGCCCCTGCCGCGCCCTCATGCCGCAGATTGTAAATGAATACCGCAAGCTGCGCCGCAAGAAGGTGGAAATCATTCTTGTCTCCGGGGACCGCACAGAAGATGCCGCTAAGAACTACGTCCGCGAGCATCAGGTACGCTTCCCCGCTGCCATGCCCGCAGCCATGGCAAACGTTCCGGGCTACCAGCCGCCCAGCGCCTTCCCCTCTGCCGTCATCGTAGATAACCACGGCAGAGTCGTCCGCCAGGGGCATGGCCGCATCATTCTGGAATGGCAGGAAATCCTCCGTGAGGATGAGCGCAACAACCGCGCTAACCGCGCTCCAAGACAGAACTGATTCCCTTTTTCCCACTATATTTTCAAGCCGGGCAGTCGTGCTGCCCGGCTTTTTTTATCAATAAATATAGAGCAGAAGGCAAACTTAAGACTTGCCAAACGCTCTTTTTTAGACTAAACTCCAGCTGATGCATCAGATCGTATTCAATGAAATTAGCGCGAGCGAAGTCTCGGCCATTCCTACCTTGGAGCAGCTGGAGCTAATCTCCGGTTTCCGGGTTGATGAGGATTTTCTCACCGGTAAGAAGGAAGACCCCGCCTTTGGTGTCGTCGAGCGCGACGGCCGCCGCATCTTCCGCTATCGTTCAAAGGATTATCGTATCTACTTCACTATCGAGAATGCCTCGGTCGTTGTGCAGCGAGTACTGCACGCGGATTCTCTGAAGGACTTCATGTTCCGCGCGAACATGGGAGGTAATGAGGATCATGCACTGGGTGCCAGCCGTTCCTTCTGGAACCTGATTGAGGCAGGTGAAAGCGCCCCTCGCAAATAACCACAAGCCCTCAAAAGCACCATGGCCGAAGCCCGGAGCAGCCTGGTACGAACGCCCGCACGCGTAGCCGCGGTAGCGGGCGTCACGTTTACCCAATTGGTACGCATGCGCCTTTTTCTGGTGCTGGCAGTATTCGGCATCGGTTTCATGGCGTTGCAGTTCCTCCCGTATCAGGGGAAGCTCGGCGTTGAGTTCCGAGGCATAGAACAGCTGCAGCTTATCAAAGATGTAGCCATGGGCTGCATGCAGCTTTTCGGCCTCATTTTCTGTGTGGGCGCCACAGCCCTGCTCATCCCGCGAGACACAGAAGACCGCATTCTCTACACCATCCTTTGCAAACCAGTACCCCGTTTTGATTATTTGGCCGGTAAAGCAGCTGGGGTCATGCTTCTACTGCTGGTAATGCTGCTGGTAATGGATGGTCTGATGAGCGCAGTACTGTGGCTGCGTGAAGGCACCCTTGTGGAAGAGATGCGCCTCGCACTACAACACAAGGGAATACCTGCCTCCGAAATGGGGCCGTATCTGGAACAAATTCACGCAGCCGGCAATACTTGGGATACCCAGCGAGCCATCATTGCTATGTTCCTTGGCTATGGGGTGCTGACCACCATCACACTGCTCTTTTCCTGCTTTACCAGCGGTACTATTGTAAGCATGATTTTCGGGCTCGGAGCCTACTTCATCGGCATGTTTCAGGGGCAGCTCTTCAGCGTTATCAGTGCAGCTGGTACTGAAGGCACAAGCCCGGTCATGCAGCACACTCAGCAGGTTGTAAGCCTGCTACTGCCTGATTTCAGTCTATTTTCCGTGACTGACACAGCTACCTCCGGAGTAGCTCTTAGCTGGGCCATGCTCGGCAGCTTAGCGCTCATTGCGCTGGCATACATGCTGATGCACCTCCTTATTTCCGCCTGGATTTTTGCTCACAAAGAATTCTAATTCACCCGAATACTCGCCATGAGCTGGGAACACATTATCGCCTCCGCTGGCACCCTTTTTCTCGTGTTGGACCCCGCCGGCACCGCCCCATTGGTACAGAGTCTTCTACTTCAGCTACCAGAAAAACGCCGCAAACACGTTTTGCTCCGCGAACTGTTTTTCGTGCTGATATTACTGCTTTTTTTCTTCTTTCTGGGCAAAGTGATATTGGGATGGATGGGCATCTCTACCAGTTCTCTAAATCTTAGTGGCGGCATCATGCTCTTCATCATCGCCATCGGCATGGTGTTCCCCACCAAGCGGAGCCCGCACTTGAACCTGAGCAGCACGGAAATATTCATCGTACCGGTCACGGTTCCTCTTATTGTAGGGCCGGCAGCCATTTCCGTCGTGATGATGCAGGCAGCCATGTGCACCACAACACCTGCAAAAATAGATGGCATCATCGCCATTCTGCTGGCATGGTTCATAACAGCCACCCTGCTCTGCCTTTCCGGAAAAATACTGAAACTGCTTGGAGAAAAAGGCACCACAGCCCTCACCCGCCTCATGGGTACTATCCTCGTACTGCTCTCCGTGCAGATGATTCTTAACGGCATCACCGAATATATCAAAACTCTCCCTAACCTTCTTCCCACCCCCTGAGCCGGAGCATTCCGCATGTCACACGAAGCACCTATCAGCCCAGCTGACTGTATCCAGCAAGCCAAACGACTGATGCGAGGCCGCGGCTGCGCACGGGATTATGAAGCAGCAGTGGCCCTCTTTGACCAAGCCGCCCGCAGCGGTGCACCGGATGCCCTCTACCAGCTCGGCAAGTGCTACCTGAAAGGCATCGGCTGCAGAAAAGATCCCTCCGGCGGCGTATCCTGCCTAGAGAGAGCTGCCCTCTGCGGCCACTCCGCTGCCACCTACCGCCTTGGCGAATGTTTTGAGCAGGGTGTAGGAGCCCCTCGCAGCGCAGAACTGGCTGCATACTGGTACCGGAAAGCAGCCGCGCTAAATCACCCGGAAGCCTACCGAGCTCTCCTGCGACTCGCACGAAAATAAGCAGTGAGTTCGTTTAACATCATGCCATAGAACACACTTGCTAATCTCTCTAAGCTATAGTACTATACGGGGCATGAAGAAGTTGCTGCAGCTCATACTACTCCTTACCACAATAAGCTTGGCTCAGGCATGGCAGCAGGTGAATGAAAATGCACCAGAGCCGCCCCGTGAGTTCCGCGCCGTATGGGTTTCCACCGTGTATAATCTGGACTGGCCCTCCCGTGCAGGCCTCTCTGCAGCCCAGCAGAAACAAGAGCTTCTCACCATCCTGAATAAGGCCGTTCAGTTAAAACTGAACGCCATCATCCTACAAATCCGCCCGAACGGTGATGCCTTTTACCGTTCCAATCTGGAGCCTTGGAGTGCTTGGCTGAGCGGCCCCGGTGTCAACCCCGGCTATGACCCCCTCGCCTTCGCTATCACGGAGGCCCATAAGCGCGGACTGGAACTGCACGCTTGGTTCAACCCTTTCCGCGCCACCATCAGCGGGCGTCCCGTTGGCCGAAACCACATCTCCCGCCGGAATCCGAGTCTGCTCATGCAGGCAGGCTCCACCACCATTCTGAATCCCGCCAGCAATACTGCCCAGCAGCACGTGCTGAACGTCATCATGGATGTTGTTCGTCGTTATGACATCGACGGCGTGCATCTGGATGACTACTTCTATCCCTATCCTCCCCATCACAATGTTCGTGATGGCCGCAGCCCTGCTCAGCGACGCGCCGCCATTGATGCTTTCGTTCAGCGTCTTTACTCCAGCGTGAAGCAGATTAAACCCTGGGTACGCGTGGGCATCAGCCCCTTCGGCATCTGGCAGCCCGGCTACCCCTCCGGTGTGCAAGCCGGGGTAAATGCTTACGAACACCTCGCCTGTGACGCCCGCAAGTGGCTCTCCCGTGGCTGGGTGGATTACCTCGCGCCCCAGCTGTATTGGCGTATTGACAGCGACCAGAGCTTCACCGCACTCATGCGCTGGTGGGTCAGCATCAATCCCAGCCGCCCCGTCTGGCCGGGTATCGCCTCCGCTCGTATCAACAGCCGGGAGGACCCCGGCCGCCCCGCCTCGGAAATTGATGCTCAGATTGACTATTCCCGCCGCCTTGCCCGCCAGAGTGCCGGTCAGCTCTTCTGGAGCTGGCGCTCCATCGGTAACAACGCCGGAGGCATCCAGAATTACCTTGCACGCCGCTACACCACGTACGCTGTACCTCCGGCCATGCCTTGGTGTGGTAACGTACGCCCCGGCCGCCCCGCCGCTCAGGCCCAGGATCGCGGCAATACCATCCGCCTCGCATGGACACCTGTGGACACAGCTGCCCGCAAGTGGGTCATTCAGGCAGGTGACGGCCGCACATGGCACACGGTCTGCATTCTCCCCGGCGGCCAGAACAGGGTCACTCTTCCGGCAAGCCTCATCGGTTCCGCTAATCGTATAGCCATCCGCCCCATCTCCGCCTGCGGTAACAGCGGCATCCCCGCTGTACTTGCCAGATAATCATCACCAAGCCCTAAAACATATGCAAAACACCATTTCTCCATGCAGCCGCACGGCTACACTTCTGCTCTCTTTCTTCATTCTTTTCGGCATATGCGGCCTGCACCGCTTCTATGCCGGAAAATGGTTTACAGGTATCCTGCAGCTAATCACAGCAGGCTGTTTCGGCATCTGGCAGGTAATTGACATTATCCGCATCATTTGGGTCAAGCCCAAACATTGTGGAATTTGAATTTTCATATCACGATGTGCCCACATTCAATTAACACTCTTAACCGATAGTTCTGAAAGTTGCGATAGCCATAGGCCCGGCGTTGAATTAATTTCATTTTTCGGTGGAA
>JAZRTR010000039.1:0-308016 GCA_045652085.1 Akkermansia sp. | reverse complement strand
CCACGGCGTGTACGTGGGTGCTACCATGGGCTCTGAGATGACTGCCGCTGCCTTCGGCCAGATTGGCCAGGTGCGTCGCGACCCGATGGCCATGAAGCCCTTCATTGGCTACAATGTGGGTGACTACTGGCAGCACTGGCTCGACATGGGCACCAAGACCTGCGCTTGCAAGCTTCCCAAGATTTTCAACGTGAACTGGTTCCGTAAGGATGCTGAGGGCAACTTCGTATGGCCCGGCTTCGGCGACAACATGCGCGTTCTTGACTGGGTGCTTCGCCGCTGCCGCGGTGAGGTTGACGGTGTGGAGACCGCTCTTGGTATCTCCCCCGCCTACTCCGAGCTCGACACCGAGGGTCTTAATGGCTACGATGAAGCCGCCTTCAACACCAACATGGCTCTTTCCGAGTCCGAGTGGAAGGCTGAGCTTGAGTCTCAGACCGAGCTGTTCAACATGGTTGGTGACAAGCTTCCCGCCGAGCTCGAGGCTCAGCGTCAGGCTCTCATCGCCAAGTTCAACTAAGGCGTCAGTAGCTTAAGCTACGATTGAGAATTTACCGTCGCTCCTCATTACGGGGGGGCGGCGGTGTTCTTTTTCCCTACTTTGCGCTTGCTATTGTCGGAGGCCTGTGGTAGAATGCCCACGCAACAGGCGTTGTATTCAACAGCATATGAACACCAACCTTCGCATCGCAATCGGTTCAGACCACAAGGGTGTGGATCTGAAGGAAGTAGCCGTGGAAATCCTCACGAACTGGGGCTATACTGTAGAGGACGTAGGCCCTGAGACCAAGGAAGCCTGCGATTATTCTGATTATGCCAACGCTGTCTGTAAGCGCGTGGTGGACGGCCGTGCCGATCGTGGTATTCTGATTTGTTTCTCCGGTCTTGGTATGAGCATTGCAGCTAACCGCTGGCAGGGTATCCGCGCTACGTTGACCCGCACCCCGCAGGTGGCTGCTCTGGCTCGCCAGCATAATGATTCCAACGTCATGTGCATCGCATCTGCTTTCGTCACACCTGATGATTTGGATGATCTTCTGCACACCTGGCTTGATGCTGAGTTTGAAGGTGGCCGTCATACACGCCGTCTGGCTAAGGCTTCCGGCTCCACATTGGCTTCTTCTGACCCTGAACTTGCTGCCTACATTGAGGAGGAGCATGACCGCCAGCGCAACAACATTGAGCTCATCGCTTCCGAGAACTTCGCTTCTCCGGCCGTTATGGAGGCTCAGGGGTCCGTGTTGACCAACAAGTATGCTGAAGGTTATCCCTCCAAGCGCTGGTATGGTGGCTGTGAGGTGGTGGATAAGGTTGAGCAGCTTGCTATTGATCGTGCTTGCGTGCTCTTCGGCTGTGATTTCGCCAATGTGCAGGCTCACTCCGGTTCCCAGGCTAATATGAGCGTGTATCACGCCTGTATCAATCCCGGTGATACCATTCTTACCATGGACCTTGCTTGCGGTGGCCACCTTTCCCACGGCTTCTTCGCTAACTTCTCCGGTAAGCAGTACAACGTCGTTCACTACGGTGTGAACCCCGAGACTGAGTGCATCGATTACGATGATATGGCCGACAAGGCTCGTGAGTGCAAGCCTGCTCTTATTCTTGCCGGTGCTTCTGCTTACTCCCGTACGATTGACTTCAAGCGTATTCGTGAAATCTGTGATGAGGTAGGCGCTATCATGTTCGTGGATATGGCCCACATTGCCGGTCTTGTAGCCGGTGGCGCTCATCCGTCCCCCGTTCCCTACGCAGACTTCGTGTCCACCACCACTCATAAGAGCCTCCGTGGCCCGCGTGGCGGTATGGTGCTCTGCAAGGAAAAGTGGGCTAAGAAGCTGAACAGCGCCACGTTCCCCGGTCTGCAGGGTGGCCCGTTGATGCACGTTATCGCTGCTAAGGCTGCTTGCCTTGGTGAAGCTCTTAAGCCCGAGTTCAAGGAGTATGCTGCTCAGGTGGTGAAGAACTCTAAGGCTATGGCTGCTGAGCTGGCCAAGCGTGGTTTCCGCATCGTGGCCGGTGGCACGGATAATCACTGCTTCCTTGTGGACCTCAGTGTGAAGGGCCTGAACGGCGCCGAAGCTCAGGTTGCTCTTGATAAGGTGGGTATCACCGTGAACAAGAACGCCATTCCTTATGATAAGGGCTCTACTGCTAAGCCTTCCGGTATCCGCATCGGTACTCCTGCTGTTACCACTCGTGGTATGAAGGAGGAGGATGTGCGCCAGGTGGCAGAGTATATCGCCCGCTGCCTTGCCATCCTTGCAGGTCAGAAGGTGCATGAGACTGAAGGCGCTTATGACGCTCTGCGCGCAGAAGTAAGTGCTTTCAATAAGTCTTTCCCCATGCCCTAAGTTTAGTCTTAATGCAGAGGCCCGAAGCTTATCAGCTTCGGGCCTTATTTTTTCAAGATATCAGAGTCGAGGCATCGCTCCTGCTCAGCTTGCCAGTAGCCGTGCGCGGGAGTGACGGAACATGCCGGATAATGCGAGGGCGGTGATAAGCGGGAAGGGCGGAAATAGCCGCGTGTAGTTGAGCTTCCACTGAAAGAGGGCCTTCCCAGAGCAGCGCCACGCATTGGCCCAGAACCGCATCCGGCGCAGGAATTACCATTAGGGTGAGATGGGTTGCTGCGGTAAGTGCCAGTTCTACGTCCTCTGCCTGAATTTTGATACCACCGCTGTTAATGACGGCATCCTTTCTGCCGCAGATGCGGAATCTTCCATCCGGGCTGAGTTCGGCTAGGTCATTGGTGCTGAGTTGAGTAATGCCGAGATGAGGTGCGGATAAAGAGAGCGTGCCTTCCGGCGTGAGGCTGATGTGTATTCCGCGCAGGGGTGTATACCACTCTGAACGCCCCGGGCCGTTTACGCGACGGAGCGCGATATGAGAGAGTGTTTCAGTCATGCCATAGGAGGCATAAATGCGGGAGTTTATATTTTGTAGCTCTTCTTCCAGAGAAGCGTTGATGAAGCCACCACCGAGGAGGATGCACTTAGCACGCTCCAGCTGCTCCTTGCCGTTTGGCTGTTGAAGAGTTGTCGCGGCTTGCATGGGAACAAGCGGAGCAAAATCTACCGGCTTATCGAGTTGTTCCAAGGGGGTGGAGCAGGGCTCTTGTAGTACGAGTTCAGCACCGCTTACAAGAGCGCGTACCACCATCATTTTTCCGGCAATATAACGCAGGGGGAGGCAGAGGAGAGCCTTGCTGCCGCTTTTGAGGTCAAATGCTTCACAGCTCAGTTTTGCGCTGGCTCGCATGGCCTCTTTTGAAGCATGAATGAGCTTGGGCTTGCCGGTAGAGCCACTGGTGTGAAGTGTCACCGTGCTTTCCGGTGAGAACCATTTGCTCAGAAAATCCGCCAGTTCTGCGGCGATGCCGCTTTTCCCTACTCTCCAGGCTGAAAGAGTATCGGCATTGATTGCCTCTCCATTAATGTGAAGCTGCTCAAGCATCGAAGCGGTGCTGGAGTAGAACATTAAAGTAGTTGCCGGCGCCGGGGACGGCGATGAGATGCGCTTCTTCCGGCACATTTACATCCGCCAGCGGTAACAGGAACTCCCGCTGGCTCATGTACTGCACAACGTCATTCTGGCTGCCCTGAGCAAGTGTAATCAGGTCTGTAAAGTTTACATCGCATGTAATATCGCAGTGTCCGGCGAGGGCAGGCAGTTCATCCGCACTCAGAAGGGTATGGGCTTTATAGCCGCGTAAGCTTCCCTGCGGTCGACGGTAGTATAACTTTTCGTTAAGCTGTCCGTAGTCAATCGTTAGCATGCTGCCCATCTTCCAGAGCTTTTGCCAGCTTGCGTACCACTCAAAGTAACTCTCATGTACTTCAATAATCTGGCCTTCCTGAGCCCATGTGTTGAAGGCTGATGAGGCGGGCAGCGGGCGCTTGTCTGCCTGGCGAATTACACGGCCATTCTCTACCGCAAGTCCGAGCTCGAGCCATTCTCCGCCCTGGTACACAAACTGCCGGGCCGGGAAGGCATCCGGTAGTTCGTTGCTGAAAATGAAGGCCTTGCCATCCGTTTTCTTTAGCGCTTTTTCTACGGAATCCATCACGGAGACGGAGTGACCGCCCACCATGCCTTGCAGATTGCGTAGGGCCTGAGAGCGGTCTACCATGAGATAGTGGGAGATAATCCGTTCCCACAGCGTCATGTTCCGGCAGATGGCCATGGCTAAATCACCATTGCCTCCGCCTATCTCAATGAGAGGGAGGCGGACGCTGTGTGCTTTGCAGCTTTCTCTCCATTGCTGCACGATGCGCCGTGCAAGCAGGTCACACATGGTGGCTGAGGTGGAGAAATCCCCTCGGTAGCCTATATTATGGATGTTCTTGCTGTAATAGCCCCCGCTGCTGTCATAGAGAGCCAGCTCCATGAACTCCGCCATGGATATCCAGTTCCCGTGTGCAATGATGTAAGGGGCAATGTCCATACTAAGGGCCTTATTTGGAAAGCTCCAGCATGCGCAGAAGCGGCTTTTCAGCACGCAGGCGAAGCTCTTCCGGCACGCGTACCTCAGGGCTCATATCACGCAGGCAATTGCGAATCTTCTCCAGCGTGTTCAGCTTCATGTACTCGCATTCTGCGCAGGAGCATTTGTCTGCCGCAACGCCAATGAACTCTTTCTCGGGCACCAGCTTGCGCAGGCGGTGCAGGATGCCGCTCTCCGTCACAATAATGAAACGCTGAGCTGCGCTTTCTCTGCAGTAGGGAATCATTTTCTCGGTGGAGCAGATATGGTCTGCAAGCAGGCGGATAACCTCCTGGCATTCCGGATGGCATACAACTTCTGCATCAGGATATTGCTCCTTCATAGCGAGCACCTGATCACGAGTGAAACGCTGGTGTACATGGCAGGCTCCATTCCACAGCGTCATTTCGCGGCCTACGCGGCGGGCTGTCCATGCGCCGAGGTTCTGATCCGGCACGAAAAGGATGGGCCGGTCAGCGGGGGCAGTTTCAATAATGCGCTGAGAGTTACCGCTGGTAACGATGACGTCCGCCAGAGCTTTTACTCCGATGGAGCAGTTTACATATGCCACCACGTAGTAATTCTTTTCTTTGTTTGCCTCCAGATAGGCAGCAAGTTCCTCAGCAGGGCAGGATTGCTCCAAGGAGCAGGCTGCATCCAAATCCGGCAGGAGCACCTTGCGGGAAGGATTCAGAATACAGGCCGTCTCAGCCATGAAATGAACGCCACAGAACACGATAACTTCACATTCTGTTTCCTGCGCTTTGCGTGCCAGCGCGAGGGAATCGCCCACAAAGTCGGCTAAATCTTGGATTTCAGGGCGCTGGTAGCTGTGGGCAAGGATGATGGCATTGCGTTCTTTTCTGAGCTGCTCAATCTGCTGAATCAAATCTGCGTTTGACATGTGCAGAGACTAGCACCATCGGCTCCTTTTGTCAATGCAAATCAGCCGATGGTGCCCTTTTACTTATGAACTTGCAGGATTATTTGCCGATGGCTTTTCGGAAGTAGGCAATGGTCTTATCCAGCCCTTCGTTCAGCGCAATGGTGGGTTCCCAGCCGAGTTTTTCCTTTGCTACGGAGATATCCGGCTTGCGCTGAGTGGGATCGTCCGCTGGAAGCGGGCGGAACACAAGCTTGCCTCCCGTGGGAATTTTTTCCAGCACCTTTTCAGCCAGTTGGCGGATGGTGAACTCTCCAGGGTTGCCGATGTTTACCGGGCCGATGAAACCGACCTCATTTTCCATCATGCGCACCATACCCTCGATGAGGTCATCGATATACTGGAAGGAGCGCGTTTGTTGGCCTTCGCCGTAAATGGTGATATCTTCACCACGCAGGGCTTGACAAATGAAGTTGGAGACCACGCGGCCGTCCTCGGGGTTCATGTAGGGGCCGTAGGTGTTGAAAATACGGATAACGCGGATGTCCACCCCCTCATGGCGGTTGTAATCAAAGAAAAGGCTTTCAGCGCAGCGTTTGCCCTCATCATAGCAGGCACGAATGCCAATGGGGTTCACGTTGCCACGGTAGGATTCCGGCTGCGGGTGTTCAATGGGGTCACCATACACCTCGGATGTGGAGCTTTGCAGAATACGTGCACCCTTCCGTTTTGCCAGTTCTAGCATGTTAAGAGCACCGAGTACACAGGTCTTAGTGGTGAAGATGGAGCGGTTCCCCTGATAGAAGGGCGGGGAGGCCGGGCATGCGAGATTGTAGATATAGTCCAGCGACTCTTCACAATCCCAAGGCTCGATGACATCATGCTCCACGAAGCTGAAATTCGGGTGAGAGAGCAAATCTTCTACGTTCTTAATAGAACCTGTGTAGTTGTTATCAAGGCAGATGACGCGGTGACCTTCGTTGATGAGTCTATGGCAGAGGTTTGTGCCGATAAAGCCAGTTCCACCTGTGACGAGTATGGTTTTCATGCTCGCTTCATCCTATCAGAAATAGAATCCACAGGCAAGCTTAAGTTATGTTTTCAGTCAAAAAGAGATGAGAAGTCAGATGTTTGGCTTGCAAATGCAAGGCTGATGTGGTAGGCTCGGCGCATGCCTATCGCTGATTTAAGTTCTGCCTTTGAGCTGGTATCTCAGAACTGGAGTTTATTCCTTATGGATGCCGGAATGGTGATTGTGAGCCTTGTGCTTATTGAAGGTCTCCTTTCCGTTGATAATGCTCTTGGTATTGCCGCCATGGCATCTCACCTTCCTAAGCACCAGCAGAAGGCTGCTCTGCGTTGGGGGTTGATTGGTGCCTACTTGTTCCGTGGTATTGCGCTTGCCCTTGTTTCCTGGCTCATGCACAATGAGTGGGTGAAGTGGTTTGGTGCCATTTACCTGATATATCTTGCTTGTGACCATTTGCAGTTTAAGAAGACTGTCCACGTGGAGGATGCCGCAACTGCTGCTGCCAAGACTGCCGGTAAGGGCTTTATTGCTACAATTTGCAGTATTGAGCTCATGGACCTTTCCCTTTCTCTTGATAATGTGGTGGCGGCCGTGGGTGTGGTGGCCGGTTCTAAGGGTATTCCGGAGGAGCTGCACATTTGGGTAGTTTGCTTGGGTGTGTTCATCGGTATTGCCGCGCTGCGAATCGTGGCTGGCTGGTGCATTGATATCATAGCCCGTCATCCTGTGCTGGGGCATGTTGCCTTCGTGCTGGTGGGCTTCGTAGGTTTTGTGATGACGGTATCTCTGGTTCTGGAGAGCGCCTGGGATATCCATTGGCACATGTCTGTGGGACCCAAGTTCATCATTATCGTGGCAATTGTTGCCCTGAGTATTGTGTACGAAAAGTATCGAGCTGTACATGCCGTGCTGCGTCCGGCTGTGGTAGTGTTCCGCTCCCTTTGCACTGCCTTTGCTGTGACGGTACACGCCATTATTACTCCTTGGAAGCTTTTTAAGAAAAACGCATAAGATTACTGACATGAGTCAACCTGAATTATCTCCCGCACTTGTACGTGCTGCTCTTACCACGGTGAAGTATCCCGGCTTTAGCCGAGACATTGTGTCCTTTGGTCTGGTGAAGGATATCACCGTTTCTCCGGAGGGTGCTGTGGTTATTGAGCTGCTGATTGAGAGTAAGAATGCTGATGTGCCTCGCTTCATCTATGAGAACGTGATGGCCACAGTTAAAGAGCTTCCTGGCGTAAAGAAGCTGGATGTTAACATTGAGCACCATGCGCCCAAGACCAACAGGGTGGCCTCTAATGATGACCCCTCGGACTGGAAGTCCAGCGTGCCCGGCGTGAAGCACGTGATTGCCGTTTCCTCTGGTAAGGGCGGTGTGGGTAAGAGCACGGTATCTGCTAATCTGGCAGTAGCCCTTTCTCGCTTGGGGTATAAGACAGGCCTTCTGGATTTGGATATCTATGGCCCCTCCATGGCGCTGATGTTCGGCACCAAAGAGCGCCCGGGTTGCTCTGATAAGGAGCAGTTCCTGCCTGTGGAGGCTCACGGTGTGAAGATTCTTTCCATGGGTCTCATGATTGATGAGGCTTCCCCCGTGGCCGTACGCGGCCCTCTGGCTACACGATACGTGCAGCAGTTCCTGCGTGATGTGGAGTGGGGTGGCCTTGATTTCCTTATTCTTGATATGCCTCCCGGTACGGGTGATATTCAGCTTACCATCGTACAGACGGTGGATCTCACCGGTGTGGTGGTGGTTACAACTCCGCAGGAAGTGGCTCTCATTGATGCCCGTAAGGCTGTTGGCTTGTTCCAGCGTGTGGAGACTCCCATTCTGGGCATTATCGAGAATATGAGTTACTTCGTCTGCCCGAGTGATGGTCTTGTATATAACATCTTCGGTGAAGGTGGCGGTGAGCGTGAAGCTCAGAAGCTTGGTGTGCCCTTGCTTGGCCGTATTCCGCTGGATATGGAGACCCGCGCCTGCGGTGATGAAGGTGCTCCCGTGGCTCTGAAGGACCCGGGGCAGAGCATGGTTTCCGCCGCTTTCCAAGGCGTTGCTTCCATGCTGGCCAGCGTGCTTGGTGAGTAAATCACCTTTGGAGTAAGTTTGATAAACCCAAAACCCCTGCTGCGAGTTACGCAGCAGGGGTTTTTCTTGTAAAGAGTCTTGGTTATCAGAACTTGTACTGCTCACCGTAGCCGTAGTGCTCGGCGATGTAATCAACGTCCTTGTCACCGCGGCCGGAGCAGTTTGCCAGAATAGCGCCTGTACCCATCTCGCGGGCCTTGCGCATGGCGAAAGCCACAGCGTGGGAGCTTTCCAGAGCGGGAATGATGCCCTCATAACGGCTCAGCTTGAAGAAGGCGTCCACGGCCTCAGCGTCAGATACGCCATCGTATTTCACGCGGCCGATATCTCGCAGGTATGCGTGCTCAGGGCCCACGGAGGGGTAATCCAGACCACTTGCGATGGAGTATACAGGTGCAGGTTCGTTATCCTCGCCCTTAAGCATGATGCTGTTGAAGCCATGCATGATGCCTTCCTCACCATACTTCATGGAAGCCGCATGGTCACCGAGCTTTTCGCCCTTGCCCATGGGTTCGATACCGTAGATGTCCACCGGGTCATCCAAGAAGGCAGGGAACATGCCCATGGCGTTGGAGCCACCGCCTACGCAGGCGCATACCACATCCGGAAGAATGCCGGTCATCTCGATAAACTGTTCTCTGGCTTCAGCGCCTACCACCATCTGGAAGTCTCTCACCATCATCGGGAAGGGGTGCGGGCCGAGCACGGAACCGATGCAGTAGATAGCCGTCTTGTAATCTCTCTGGTAAGCTTCAAAGGCGGAGTCTACAGCTTCCTTGAGAGTACGCAGCCCGTGCTTCACGCATACCACGTTTGCGCCCAGCATCTTCATGCGGGTGACGTTCGGGGCCTGCTTGGCGATATCAACTTCGCCCATGTGAATCTCACACTCCAGCCCGAAGTAGGCTGCGGCCGTGGCCAATGCTACACCGTGCTGACCGGCACCGGTTTCAGCAATAATCTTCTTCTTGCCCATGAACTTGGCCAGCAGGCCTTCACCCATACAGTGGTTCAGCTTGTGTGCGCCGGTGTGGTTCAGGTCTTCGCGTTTCAGATAAATCTGGGCACCTCCATTGAGGCGGGAAAGGCGTTCGCAGTGATATACGGGAGTGGGGCGGCCTTGGAACTGTTTGCGGATGCGGCGCAGCTCATTGATGAACTGAGCAGAGTGGCAGATGCTGTTGTACGCTTCCGTGATTTCCTTGAAGGCAGGCTCAAGCTCGGCCGGCAAATAGGCGCCGCCAAAGCGTCCGTAAAAACCATTCTTGTCCGGGTGGTGCCGGAGATATGTTCTGAAATCCATAGACGAAAAAAATTATGAGAGCGCGTGTATTCTAGCTCATGGGGGGGGGCATGACAAGTCAAAATCATGTCGGTATGAGTACATTACTGAAGTTTTTTACTTGTTTGTGCATTCGCGGCTTGAAAAATTTGACGAGATGAGTATAATAGCCGCGACAATGAAGCATCCGCTCTTTACCGCCAGTTCTGCTCTTCTGCTGGGATTTAATGTGCCCACAGCAGTTGCCGAGAATGCCGAAGTGAATGCGGACACTGTAGGGGTGACTGATAATAGGCCTGAAAGTGTAGGTAATGAGTTGCTGCGGGTAACCAATGAAATGTGGTTCCTTCTTTCCGCTATCACGGATCGCAGTAGTGCGGATGCTGCCGTTGCTCGCTTTGATGAGCTCATAACTAAATCTGAGATTATCAGTAACAGCCTTTTTGCCTCTGATGGCCTTGGGCAGGATTTAGAGGCTCTGGATATGCTTCACTATCGAATTGCAGAATCATTGGAGGAGCTGCATGCGGAGTTTGTGAGCTTGACTCGTGCTCGTTGTTATGGCTCAGCACAGATGATAGCTTGCTTTCATCGCGCGGTAGAAGCAGGGCTGATTGATGCCGATGTGGTGGAGGGTCTAACTGTACCCGGCCCGCCTCTCACAGAGCGAGAAGCCCGTTTGGAGCTGGCCCGTTTCAAAAATCTTGAGGAGCCTGACCGCGAAGTCGTGGAAGTGCTGCAGAGTGTGCAGGATTCCCGCACGGCGGATAATGTTGTGGAGAGGATTCTCGCTTTGTCGAATCGTCTGAATGAGCTCAGGCCGGATGACTCGTTAGTTAATCGTTCATTTTCTCCCGCTTCTGAGCGCAGGGCTCAGGATGCATATGCTCCCATAGAGCCACTTCTCTGGAACATCCGCTCTGAGATTGTGCGTATTGCCTCTCTGCCCGGGTACGAGGATTCTTCGTACGATAAGTTTTCTGATGCCTTGGACCTTCTGTATGAAAGTCTGGGTGCCACTCACAGCCAATGGTTCATCTCCGTGTTCGATGAATGTTTCCGGGCTGATTTGCACGAGGCTCTTCGTGAGAATGCTACTACTTCAAATTAAATATTATAATAGACAATAACCCCCTCAGCACAATGCCTGTTTCTGATTACCTTGTGACAATTGGTCTGGAAGTTCATTGCCAGATTAAGACCGCCACTAAGATGTTCTGTTCCTGTAAGGCCGGCTTCGGATATGAGCCGAATACCAACGTGTGCCCGACTTGCCTTGGCATGCCCGGCGCACTGCCTGTGCTTAATAAGTTTGCCATTGAGCGTACCGTCCTCACCGGTTTGATGCTGGGCTGCAGCATGCCCCCCGTTTCCAAGTGGGACCGTAAGAACTACTTCTACGCTGACATGCCCAAGAATTACCAGACCAGCCAGCTGGATTTGCCGCTCTGCATTGGGGGTGAAGTGCCGCTGTACTTCTGGGCATACCCGGCTGATGCCAAGGTGAAATCTGAGGGCGCTGTGGTGCGTACTGTGAAGCTTGACCACATCCACTTGGAGGAGGACGCCGCTAAGCTCACTCACTATGGCTCATATTCACTGGTGGATTACAACCGTGGCGGTACTCCGCTCATGGAGATTGTGTCTGCTCCGGATCTTACCAGCCCGGAAGAAACATATGCATACCTGAAGAGCTTGCAGCAGATTCTCATCTGCGGTGGCATTTCTGATGCTGATATGGAGAAGGGCCAGATGCGCTGTGACGTGAACGTTTCTCTGCGTCCTAAGGGCCAGCAGGAGCTCGGCGCCAAGATTGAGATGAAGAACATCAACTCCATGTCCGCCGCTCGCCGCGCTCTTATTTATGAAATAGCTCGTCAGGCTGATGAGCTGGACCGTGGCATTGCTCAGGTGCAGTCAACTCGCCGCTGGGATGATGATTTGGGTGAAAGCATCGTGATGCGAACTAAGGAGAATGCTCACGATTATCGTTATCACACTTGCCCGGATTTGATTCCTGTGCATACCGCTGAGTACGTGGAGAAGATGCAGCTGGAAATGCCCGAGCTTCCGGATGCCCGTCAGCAGCGCCTGATGAACCAGTACAGCCTGCCCGTGGCGGATGCCAATACTCTCGTGGCTGATGCTCAGCTCTGCGCCTATTTTGAAGCTGCGGCAGCTGCTACAAAGGCTCCGCGCAAGGTGGCGAACTGGCTTATCAACATCTTCCCCTCCGTTCTTGCTGAGAAGGAGTGCGTCATTGAAGACTGCCCTGTGGCTCCCGCTACACTTGCCGGGCTGGTGGATGTGGTAGAGGAAGGTATCTGCTCCGTGAGCCAGGCCCGTGAGGTGCTGGAGGTTCTCTGGAATGCCCCGGAGCAGACGGCCGCTGCTGCCGCCGCAAGTCTGGGCTACAAGAAGGCTGATAGCGGTGCGCTCGAGGCTCTGGTGGAGAAAGTCATCGCTGAGAATCCGGATATGGTGGAGCGCGTGAAAGGCGGTAATACCAAGCTTATTAATGCTCTTACCGGTCAGGTGATGAAAATCAGTAATCCCAAGCCGAATCCTAAGCTGGTCACAGAAATCCTCATGGCCAAGCTTGGTCTGTAAAGTCTGTGTATCTCCTTTTTGACTGCAATAACTTTTTTGCAAGCTGCGAGCAGGTGTTCCGCCCGGATTGGCGGCGGCGCCCGCTCGTAGTGCTTTCTAATAATGATGGCTGCGTTATCTCCCGCAGCCCGGAGGCTAAGGCGCTGGGTATTGCCATGGGAGAGCCACTCTTCAAATGCCGTGAGCGCTTGGAGGCGGCGAATGCTGTTATCTGCTCGGCAAACTTTCCGCTGTACGCGGATTTGTCGGACCGCATTATGTGCATGCTGGAGGAGGCTTTGCCCTCCGTGCAGCAGTACAGCATAGATGAAGCATTTGCTCGCGTTGACAACGAGCGTGATTGGGAGAGTTTCTGTCGCGAGCTTCGGGCATCTATTCGCCGCGGAACCGGCGTGACAGTAAGCGTGGGTATTGCGCCCACTCGTACGCTCTGCAAGCTGGCTAATGAAACAGCCAAACATCGCTCGGAGCTGGATGGCGTGCTGGCTCTTAACTCCCCGGAAGTCTGGCGCCCGCTGCTGGCTGACACACCGGTGGGAGATGTGTGGGGGGTAGGGCGTCGGCTGGCCCCGCGCATGCATGCGTTAGGTATTCGAACGGCAGCCGGGCTGGCTGCAAGTGGACTGCATTACTTGCGAAAGCACTTCGGTGTGCATGGCGAGCGCCTTGCTCTGGAGCTGAATGGTACTTCTTGTCTGGACGCGGAGCTAGCACCGGAAAGACAGCAGGTAATGGTTTCCCGCTCGTTGAAAGAAGGCGTATCCGAGTTTGTTTCCCTGCGTGAGGTGCTGTGCCGTTTTGTGGAAAAAGCCGCCCGTATTCTGCGAGAGGAGGGGATGATGGCTTCTTCTCTGTATGTGGTGCTGCGAACCTCACGATTCCGAGACGCTGAGAATCTGTACGCGGCGAATCAGGGCGTGGCTCTGCCGTTCCCTACGGATGATACCCGGATTTTTACTCGTTATGCTGCGGCTTTGCTGGAGAATCTGTATCGCCCCGGCTTTGAATATAAGAAAGTCGGCGTGTTACTTACCGAGCTTCAGAAGTGTGAGCACGTACAGCCCACGTTTGAACACCCGAATGTAGCCCCCAGCAAGCTAATGGCCGTGCTGGACAAGCTCCAGCAGACCGGGCATGATATTCACTTCGCGAACCAAGGGAACACCACGCTCTGGAACCGCTCCTACGTCAGCCCCGCCTATACGACCAGCTGGAAGCATATTCCGGAAACCTCCCCCATTTGGTGAGGCTCCCGGTGATATGGAATGACCTACTACTAGAGTTGTCTAGTTTTTACTTACCTGCGAAGTAGCGGTTGATGATGGGGGGCGCTGAGCACAAAAGCACCAGCAGCAAGCAGGCTATTACAGCCCAGTCACCCAGCATGGCGTACAGAGTAAAGCCGGCATTGCGGTCCACCGGCAGCACGGCGTAACTGTAACCGGGCAGGTGAGGGGTACCGTCTGCCTTCAGCAGAGCATCAATGAAAGCACCATTCGGTGCGATGGCGCAGGTTACGCCGCGGTTTGCGGCACGTACCATGCAGCGGCGCAGCTCAATGCAGCGGAAGGCTGCGTTTCTTGCTTGCTGGGCACCGCATGCGGAGTTCCGGAACCATGCGTCATTGCTTACGTTCACAATCACCTGAGGCCCCTTGCGCACAAACTTGGTCAGCAAATCGCCCACCGTGTCTTCATAGCAGATGGCCGGTATGACGCCTACTTTTTCGTCCGTGCCCGGGAGCGTTACTTCAATAGGCTCATCACCGGTGCCGGGGTGAATCCCGTCACCTACCTGAGTGCCAGTAATTTCGGAGTAGGACTGTGAAATCCATTCTACGGAATCTGCCAGCGGAATATACTCACCGAAGGGCATGAGATGCTGCTTGGAAACGGTGGTAATGCTGTCAAAATCCCCCGTGATACAGGCCATGGAGTTATACATGCCACGGCGAATGAGGTGATTATCTTCCGTAATGAGGCGTTGCTCATCCACACCGGTGAAGAGCGTGAAGCTCTGGCCACCCATATCCTGTACGAGCTTACGCACCATCGGCAGGCCTTCTTCACCCATAAAGATGTCAGCGGTGTAGGCGTCCCTTTCCAGAGCGCCGGTGGTGATATTTCTCCAGATGGGGCATCCCATGGCGCTTTCCGGCCAGACTACCCACAGCGGCAGCTGCTGTATGATACCTAATTCCGGGTTCTCCATGGCCTTGCGCACGGTGTCACGCTGAATCTCATTGAAGGCGGCCATCGTGGCTCGCAGGTAAACACCATACTGGGAGATGCCGTTTGACATGCGGTCTATGGCATTCATCTCCGCGATATGTTCACTCTGGTCCTTATTAATCTGTACGGCCATTACCGGCAGCTGCAGCGTGCTCTCCTTCTTCATGAGCTGAAGCGGGGAGTAAAGGCGGCTCAGGGTAAGACCACCGGTGAAGAGTAGGATAAGAATGACGACGGTGCCGTAAAAATCCCATGGGCGGCCGGCTCTGCCCGCTCCTTTGAAGTGGTGTACGCAGCGGCGTACGGAGCAATAGATGATGACAGAGGTGAACACCGGCAAGAAAGAAAGCGCGCTTGTGCCCACAAACTCCGCCCACTGGGCGAAAGCCAGCCCATCGTAGAGTGCCATGCCCAAGCTATTCCAGCTGAAGCCAAGTGTGCCGTGCGCCCTCAGCCATTCAATGCAGACCCACAGTGCAGCACAGCCGGCAGCAGAGCGCAGGGTGGCGGCCATATCCATCCAAGCCCATTTCCCCCAAGTAGATTTTTTTTCATCAGCGGTCATCCCTTCCGTGACAGGCCCTTGGGTGAGAGCAGGGCGCAGCAGCGTGGCAGCAAGTGCGGCCCAAGCACCGATAAGCGTGGAATATACAGCCATGAGCGGGATGAAGGCCACAGCTAGGAACACGGGCAGGGGGATGCCAAAGGTGTAACCCACTTCCGGTATCCATGAGAAGCTCATGCAGTAATACCCCATGCCGTACAGCCAGCCAAGGCGGAACGCTCTCCACCACTTCGCCGGACCGCTCCACAGCACGTACAGCAGCGGCAGCAGGGCTATCCACACCAGCTGTGAGCAGTCATAGGGCACGAAGGCAAGTGCCATGATAACACCGGCAGCAGGGCTAAGCAACCAGTGCCACCACTTGCTTTCGCGTTCGGCTTCCGGAGTCTCCTTGTATTGGATAAGGCGTGTTTTGCTCATTCTGCTGTGGGGGTGATTGTGGTGTATCCGACGTAGTACGCTACGTCCTGTCCATCAGGACGCACCCATACCTGCAGGCGCCACAGGGCTTCTTCCTCCCTGAGCCTGTGGAGTTGGTAATCCGAACTATTACTATATCCGCCTTCCAGCAAGATGGTTGCAGTATTGCCTTCTGCTGTTATGTTGGCTTCATTGCGTTTAACAAACTGGCCGTCTCTGTAGCGGAGTGCCAGCTGGGGGCCTTGCTGTAATCGGTGGTTATCTATAAATTTGAAAACGATAATACCGCTTCCGGAAAGCTCTCCAGTTGTGATGGTTGCTGTGGGATAGTAGGATGTGCGCAGTTCCAATCTCGCATTACCCGCGGCGCTTTTCCACTGAGCATCAATACCGGTAATCTCTACTCCAGCTCGTTTGATAGGAAAATCCATCCCGCTATTTCTCCAATGGGCGGTTGGGATATCCTTGTAGCTGTATAGTACAACAGCTAGTACTGCCATGACCATTCCTCCAAACAGAGTCAGGAAGATAATGTTCTTCCACCCGATTTTTTTCAGGATTCCCTGTTTCTTTTTTTCATTTTCCTCCTGCATGCACACATTTTGTACTGAAAAGTGCTTTGTTGCAATAAAAAAAGATTGCATTCCTGAGAAAAATGGTAAAAATAGGGGTGGGCAACTAAGCCCCTTACACATTATGGCCGATATTGACGAAAAAAACGAAAAGAATGTTCCCGGTAAGTTCTATGTCGACAGCAACTGCATCGACTGCGGGCTTTGCCGTGAGGTAGCCGGTGATTTCTTCGCTCTTGACGAAGATGAGGGCGTGTCCTACGTCTGCAAGCAGCCGGAGACGGATGAGGAGATTGAGCTCTGCACCGAGGCTAAGGACGGCTGCCCCGTCGATTCCATCGGTGACGACGGCGAGTAAAGCCCCACCCCGGGATTACCCGATATTCTCCTTTTAACCAATCAATCGGCCCCGGCGGTAATTACCGCCCGGGCCGCTTTTTTATATGGCCGCTCCACGCAGTAGAAAACGGAAATCAGCTCCCATAGAGCCGGTGCCTGCTCCGGCTCCGCTTCCTCGCCGTGAGTCTGCCGGTCTGTACCATGAGGAAGTGTTTGCTGATGGCTCCACTCGCCCTGTGCGGAACATGTGCCGCTCTGAACGCGAGGCCGGGCAGGCGCTTTCTGATTTTTTTGGTGTCACGCCTCAGTTGAATCCTGCGGCTAATGTGCGTAGTATGGAGTCCGTTCTGGCTTCACTCATAAGCAAGCTGGATATCTCTGTTGCGGAGCATGCTCCGGAAGTTATGTCTGAGGCTTGGCTGCGCGCGGTGGGGCCATTCCTTGCTACTAAGGCGGAGTTACTATCCATCGCGAATAAGCAGGCTCGCATCCGAACATCGCACCCTGCGGTGCGGTATGAGCTTACGCGCCAGAAGGCCGGCATTATTCGCTCACTGAATGCTGTTCTCGGTGATGGCTGCGTGACAAGTGTGGTGATTGTTCATGGGTGAAAACGTGGCTTCCATCGTGCGGTGACGAAGCTGCTTTACAAAGAGGCGGAAAGATGATATGCTCATGGGCGTCATGATGAATCTGCCTGTACGTCCCCGCCGGAATAGGAAGTCTGCTGCCATGCGCGGCCTGATGCGTGAAACGACACTCAGTGCTGCTAATCTCATTTACCCCATGTTTGTGCAGGAAGGGGAGGAGAATACCCCCATTGAATCCCTCCCCGGCTGTACGAGGTGGTGCGTGGCGGATATCGCCGCTGAGTGCCGCCGCCTCTATGAGTTGGGTATTCCTTGTGTGGATCTTTTCGCGGTGGTGCCGGAACATAAGAAAGATGCACAGGGGACAGAGGCCTGGAATCCGCAGGGGGTGGTGCCGCGTGCCATTGCTGCCATCAAAGCTGAGGTGCCCGAGATGCTGGTCATGACCGACGTGGCGCTTGACCCGTTTAATACCTATGGTCAGGATGGTATCGTGAGAGAATATGAGGATGGCGGTTACGAAATCTTGAATGATGAGACGGTGGAGGCATTATGTCGTCAGGCTCTTTGCCATGCCCGCGCCGGAGCGGATGTTATCTCACCCAGTGATATGATGGATGGGCGTATTGCGGCTCTACGTGCAGCGCTGGACGCTGAGGGCTTCACCGGCGTATCATTGCTGAGTTATACGGCTAAGTATGCTTCAGCTTATTACGGCCCATTCCGTGGTGCTCTTGGCAGTGCTCCCAAGTTTGGCGACAAAAAAACGTACCAGATGGACCCGGCAAATGTACGTGAAGCCGTGCGTGAGGCTCTGCTGGATGCCGCGGAAGGTGCTGATATGCTCATGGTGAAACCGGCTACGCTGTATTTGGATGTCGTCAGTGAACTGCGCCGCCACACACAGCTGCCGATTGCTGCATATCATGTGAGTGGTGAGTATCTCATGTTGAAAGCCGCTGCCGCTTCCGGATGGTTAGATGAACGCAGCTGCATGCTGGAGGCGCTCCTCTCCATTCGTCGTGCCGGTGCGGATATGATTCTTACCTATGCTGCTCCTCAGGTAGCTGAATGGCTCAGAGAGGAGAAATAAAGCATAAAGTGCTCATCGTAGCCTGCCACCGCATTCATGATAAGGACCCGAGAGGAACGTCGTCAGGGCATTCGCCTGCTGAATGTGCGGGTGGATGTATGGCTGATTCTTCTTGTCCTTGCCTGTTCTGCACTTACGCTGGTATGGCTGAGACCTAGTGAACTCAGTCTGCAGGTGGAAAGTGGTGCCCCGGCGGAGGCTCTCATTCCTTCTGATGAGGAGCCTCCTGTGGAGCAGGAGGCACTCCCTGCCGGTAGACCGGTTCGCTTTCTGATGTATAATGTTCAGAATTACTTTGTCGCCGGTGAAACGAGTCGCTCGCGTTATGTTTCCCGCCCTAAATCCGTGGCTGCTCGTAATGCGGTGGCAGATGTCATAGCGGAGGCGGCACCGGAGATAGTGGGGCTCATTGAGATAGGTGGAGAGCGGGCTTTGGCTGATTTGCGAGAGCGGCTTGCAGCACGAGGTTTGGAGTATTCTCATGCGTATGTTTTGATCCGCCAGGGGGAGGACCGCGCGCTGGGGATATTATCTCAGCATCCCATCGTAAGGAATGATTCCGTGGCAGATATGCCTTTGCGTGGCAGGCAGCGCCGCCTAATGCTTCGCGGTGTGCTGGATGTGACGGTGGAACTTGATGACGGGCGGCAGTTTCGCCTAGTAGGTGTGCATTTCAAATCTCGCATGGCGAGTGATGCTCGAGCGGCTGAACATCAGCGTATAGAGGAATCCCGCACTCTTGCGTTTTATTTGCATGGGCTCATGAGGCGCAATCCCTCTATCCCTTTACTGGTTTTCGGGGATTGGAATGATGGCCCATCTGATACCTCTCTTGCCGTCATAAAGACTGGGATTAGTGAGGTTTCTGCCCTTACAAGGATTAAGCCGGAAGATTCCCGCGGGCATAGCTGGACTCACTATTACGAGGCTGGTCAAACGTATTATGCATTTGACCAGATGTATGTGAATGCTGCTATGCGGCGCCGTCGAGGGCGCCGCAGCCAATGCGGTATTGTAGATATTGACAGTGCGGCCAAGGCGAGTGATCACCGGGCTATCTGGTGTGAACTGCGCTGATGAGAGGGCTATCAGCTTTCCGGTAGGTGCGCACGCGACTGGAAATTATACTTGCGGATATTGTCCGCCCAGTCTGCAAACTGCTGAGCTCTGTGGCCAGGTCCAATCACTGGGCGGTGTGGGTCCGGCTCTTGTGGCCAAGCAGCTATCCTGTCAGCCATGGCTGCAGCCTCAGCGTGCTTGTTCTGAGAGAGATACTGAGATACTACTCCCGCACCGGCGAAGTACAGTACAAACCATTTTTCCTCAGTCATTTCGCTGTCAGGTGCAGCGGTGACACTTTCTATGAGCTGCATATATTGCGCTATGGCCTCTTCCGTCAGACCATTACGCGCAAGAAGCGACGCACGCTGAATTCGGGAACGGGTTATCCATGCCGGTGAAAGGTTCTGTACTTCGAAGATACGATTGTTTGTCAGCAGGGCTTCACTAAGGCCTTCCGGTGTACCTCTGAGCGATTGTTCGTGGGCCTGAATACTCAGGGCAAGAGCTTGTTCTGATGGTGTAAGGTCCGTTTTGCGCAGTAGCTCACTGAGAATTCTGCGTGCTTCAGCCCCTCTATTAATCCACGCGAGTACTCGCGCTTGGAGCATGAGTGCATGGTTCCTGTAGCGGGTGTTATGCTCAGCAGCTGCTGCAAAAAGCTCAACGGCGTGAGTAAGCTGTTCAAGTGATTTCAGTTGTTCTGCCTGTCTGGCTGCCAGCAGGTAAGCACGCGCTCTTGTTTCTCTGTCGGTAGTGCTTTCTGCCAGCTGGAGCAGTAGATTGAGAGCCTCTTCATGACGCTTTGCTTGTGAGAGGCGGTGTGCAAGGTGCACTATAAGAATGGTCCGTACCTCTGTCTTACGAGTGTTTGCGAGAGCTTCCTGAAGTAAGGCAATGGGGTCACGATAGGTGCTCCCTGTGGAGTTCAGTTTTTCGATAGCCTGAAGTTGCAGAGAATAGAAGCGTAGAATCTGTTCATCTGACCAGTCACTATGCTGATTAGGGCTGCACTCACTAAGACGGTTCATTGCCCCTTCCGGATTAGACCTCAGCTCAATCTCGGCGCGTTGGAGCATGATTTCTACACGCTCTGCCTCTGTGGGGGAAAGCATGGAAGCAGAGAGTAACTCAGCTTCAGCTTCCGCCGGATTTGTGTGAAGAATGAGGCCAGCGTGCGTCAGCAGTAAGCTGCGCCTTGTCTGCTGGGGAAGCGCTTCCTTGGACAGTAGGGTATCAATGATATCTTGGCTGCCGCTGAGTACTGCACAGTACATCGCGTTACAGATTGCGGCTGTCTGCAGATCATAGGAGGCGATTTCCGCACACTGCAAAAACAGCTCAGCTGTTGCTCTCTCATTGCTGGGCATGCAACATGCTTTGTAGAAGAGGTAGCGCGGATTGGTTTCATCCGGCTGCATCATGTTCTGATAGAGCGCGGCCTCGGAAATTCTACCTCTTTCCACCAAATAACGAACTTGTTCTCCCAATATATGTTGGGTGAGCGGCTCGTTGGGCAATTGGGTGGCCGCAGTATTCGCTATGGTAGCGTTATTGGAATTATATTCCGGCCCCGCGAACTGGAGGCGCTGCTGTACGGCGAGTGCAAGCGCTGCTCTATGAGGATTACTTAACTCTTGGGCCCATTCCTGCAGACGCTGACGTGCGTATTCACTTGTGTTGAATGCGTTGTGTGTTTCGAGGCGTCGGAATGCCTCTTCGAGAAGAACGGAATCAGGATTGGCGGAGATAAATTGTAGCAAGGTTTCTTCGCCTTTACCCTCATTGTTTTCGCTCTGGCTGTCGTCGTGTTCTGCTTGTTGTGGCTCAGCTGCTGCTTTGTCGTAATAGAGCTCTGCTATTGCCAGACGCACGCGTTGCCTGATGATGAGGGGAATGCTATTATTTGCTTCCATGGCTCTGCAGGCATTCAGAGCTTGTTCAAACTGACGGCCTCGGCGTAATTCTTCTATGTTTAGCAGAGCCACCATCGGCTGCAGCTCGGTTTGAGTTCTTGCCAGCTCGCGCAGAGGATCCATCGTGGAAGCATCTCCATCAGACGTGTAGCGCAACTGGTGTTCTGCAAGCGCGGCTTGGGCCAGAGTAGCAATTTCTTGGTTCGGGCTTGCCGTTAGTGGCGCGACATATTCTACAAAGTCTAGATGCGGGCTTTGCCATGCACAGTACATGATGGCTTTCGCCGCATAGGGATAGAAACTACTCTCTACCGGAATTTCTCTGAATAGATTAACTGCCTGAAAGGGGCGGTTCAGCTCAACAAGTGCACGACCTTTCCAGTACAGCACAGCTGGGGAATGAGGTGTGAGTTCCAGCGCTGAAAGAGCTTCCGCAGGCTTTCCTTCTCTGAGCAGTTGTTCAGCCTGGGCTACGTCAGCCTTAGCTGGAAGGAGGAGCCCCATGTAGAGTAGGGCGGTGAGAATGTGGGGCGTTTTCATTGTCTGGCTTCAGTTTCTGTCTGTGCCGGAGGCGGGTATATGCCTTGTGTCCACAGGAATTGGTTTACATAGCGCATACCTGAAGAAGTGAGTTCTGCAGTGCGGCTGTTGCCTTTCACCCTGTTTACCGTGCAGTTCTGCTGCAGGGTCGGCATGGGGCGGCAACTTACGATGGTGGGAGTACTTACAGCTTGCTGGGAAGGGTATATGGCGATGGGGATACCCTCCTGTGTGAAGGCGATTTCAAGTGATGGCGGAGTCTGCCCCCAGCGACCTTTGTAGAGGAAGGGATGGCGGCGCAGCAAATCCATGGTACCGATACGCGGTACGCGCACCCTGTAATGCTCTGTAAGCTGCCCAAAGTAACGGGAAAGGGAGAAGGGGCGGCCGTTCTTGCAGGCTAGAAGTACGTCAGCCGCATTCAAGCCAATGAGATTAAGGCCGTTGAAGAGGCCGTGTTCATTTGTGGGAGGTGAAACGATGAGATCGTATGATGAGTTTATCATCAGGCAGATTTCCAGATGCAGGTGGGCTCTGCGTTTATTCAGCCCCACTCCGCTGTACCCCAGTACGCCTATCTCTGTTCTTGGGGTGACGCGCTGTCCCTGCTCGCAACTTACTGAGGCTAAGTGTGCGTATAAGCTGTAAATAGTACCTTCTTTAATACTATGAGCTATGACGATATAACGCCCGTAATTGCTTTTTCTTGCATCAGAATTTACATACGCCACAATGCCGGGAGCTACCGGGCGTACCACATCAAGCGGCTCTCCGTTCTCATCCCGGCGCAGGGGCTTTACATCAATCCCCTCATGCATGCGGCTGAATCTCAGCTCCCGATTACCATCCCGGAAAGGATTACGCACCATGCCCCAAGTGCCACCTTGCCATGGGCGTGTTGTTTCGCCCTCGAACGTGCGGTCCACATACATGAAGTAGTCATCACCGCCTGTCGTGTACAGGGCTCGATTATCCGTGGGCAGGTGAAACACCAAATCCTCTGCTGCCACGCAGAGGCATGGCAGCATAAGAAAAAGCAGTAACTGGAGCAGGGCGCGTGCTCTCATACGTTAATTGAATATCTCGCCTACTGTACGGCCCGTGAAGTCACGCGTCTGGTTTTGCACACCTTGGGGCCTCTGCGGAATCGGGCGCGGATTTTCATCCTTGAAGCGCGCCTCTTCCAGTTCGGGATCAATGGGCTCCACGGTGTTGGCTATCATCTTAAGGTCGTAACCATTCAGGCCGTTCCAGATGACCAGCACGCCATCATTCACGGGGGTGATGCGCATGGGTTCCATTGCCAAGCCGTTCACAACGGGGAGCATAAGCATGCCGCTCTTTTCTACGGTGTTGTAGTAAAGACGATTACGCCATTCATTCTTGGCGTAGAGAGTTACGCCGTATGAACCATCCGGGTTCAGGTGGGAGCGGAAGCGCTCGAAGTGATCCAGTGACATGATAGGCATACGGGTATATGTTACACCGTTAAAGTTTACAATCATGCGTGAGCTGGTGCTTTCTGCTGCACTTGTCACAGTATTGGAATCCTGTACAAGGAAGTATACGGGATAGGCTTTCTGGGACTGGCAGCTGCAGAGCGCGGCCGCAGCAATCGCGGTTAAGGCGGAAAGGATGAACTTCATATGCGAATGGCGGTGATACTTCCGACACTCTAGCATATTTTTCCGCGCATATCCAGCCAAAAATCAGCCACGCAGAAAACTACGGCCGGAGATACAGTAGTGTAGCCCGCTCCAGAGAGTAAGTATGACACTTGCCCACAGGAAAATGTCACGCATATACTCCGCAATGGGCCCCACGGAGAGGCTGTGCAGGGGCTCAGGCAGGCTGGCGGCATACGCAAGGTGCACTAAGCATGCGATGCAGTAAGCAAGCTGCATGCCGGTCTTCCATTTGCCGCTTTTATCGGCTGCCATCACCACACCTTTTTCCACGGCAAGCTGGCGCAGGCCGGTAACGAGGAACTCACGGAAGATGATGAGAATGGTAATCCAGAACGGGCACATGCCCACGTACGTCAGATAAATGAACGCGGCACTGACAAGAATTTTGTCAGCAAGAGGGTCAATCAGTTTCCCGAAGTTTGTTACCAAGTTATATTTGCGGGCCAGATATCCATCAAGAAAATCGCTGATGGCACCAGCCACGAAGGCCCAAAGGGCGATGCTGTTCCCTATGGAAACGGGCACGAACCAGCCTTTGTTCTCCATGGTTTCCATTGGGCTGACTCCTTTGATGAAGGGATCCACGCCACCTATAGCCAGAGCAATGGCGAATACGATGACTAGAATGATACGGACCAGCGTAATGGTGTTCGGGAGGTTTAACATGGTACGCCCCTCTTATACGCCCGCGAGAAGCTTCTTGCAAGCCAAAAGCGTGTCTACACGCTGGAGAATGTGTTTTTTTTCGGCATGCTGACGCCCCTGTATGACATAAGCCCGGTAAAAAAGAATCATCGTGTGGCATTTCTGACATATTATGAGCTTGCAAGAGGGGGTGGATGTGCTATACTTTGCGCCATGAACGGTTTTCGTATTACCATCCTGGCCTTGCTTGTTCTTGTGGTTGGGCTTATGTTTTACGTTGTTTTTGTAACGCTTCCCGGAAGGCAAGCTGATTACAATATCTATCAGATTTCCCAGCAAGTCGCTCAGAATGAAAGAGAATCAGCCTCTCATCGTGAGCGCGTCAGCGCTTTTGGTGAAGCCGCTGAGCATAATGAGCTTTCCTCTGCTTATGCTGGGGCAGAAGCTGCAGACCGTGAGGCTGTGCGCAATGTGTCTAACGCTGAAGAACAGGCTGTTCTTGCTGAGGCCCGCCGCCGTGCTGAGGCGGAAGCCGCCGCCCAAGCTGCCACTCAGACCGGTTCTCGTACGGATGGTGCTATTGGCCTCGTGACGAACTTTAACCGCGAGTGGGTTTCTATTCGTTTTAAGCCGGCAGTGCAGGACCCTCTTAATGAGGGGCTAATCATTGCTGTGCGCCGTGATGGCGTCGTGCTCTGTGAGGCGGTAGTGGACTGGAAGGATGATGAATCCGGTGAGATTGGTGCTACTCTCAAGCCTCAGGAATTCGGCAGCACGCAGGTAGATGTGAATGAGGATGCCATTCTCCCCATTCCCGGCGATGAGGTGATTTATTCTCCGTATGCTTCCTCTCGTGACCTTCGCCGTGATAACACCTTCTTGAATCCGCAGCCGGCTGTTGCTCCTTCCAATGATGGTGCAGCGCCCCAGCCTGAGCCTGCAGCGGATGCAGCTTCCGTTCCTCAGCCCTGATTTTATTTGACTGATAGCTATGCCTTCACGCTCCAAGTCATCGCTGTTTGATAACACGCCCACGTTTTCATTCGAGTTCTTCCCCCCAAAAACAGAGGAGGGCGCTCGCTCTCTGCTGGAAACCGTGGTAAGGCTTCAGGAGTTTCGGCCTAGCTTTGTGAGCGTCACCTATGGTGCTGGCGGTAGTTCTCGAGAACTGACTCGCTCCGTGGTGCATGATATCCAGCAGCGTGGAATTCCCACAGTGCCGCACCTCACATGCGTGGGCCACACCGCTGAGGAAATTGAGAATATTCTGGAGGGCTATGCTCACGCTGGAGCTAGCGCCATTCTTGCGCTGCGTGGAGACCCTCCGCGCAACATGGACTATGACCCCTCCAAGGACGCTTTCCGCCATGCTTCCGAACTCGTGCGCTTCATTCGTGAGTGGGAGGATAGGAATCGCCCTTCTAAGCGCCTTACCATCGGCGTGGCTGGCTTCTGTGAAGGTCACCCGGATACCCGCAATCGTATCCGCGAAATGGATTATCTTAAGGCAAAGCTGGATGAAGGCGCGGATTACATCTGCACGCAGCTCTTCTTTGATAATCACGCCTTCTTTGATTACCGTGACCGCTGCCGTTTGCTGGGAATAGATGTGCCCATCATTGCCGGCATTATGCCCGTTACCTCCATCTCCAGCATGAATCGTATGGCTGAACTTTCAGCTGGTACGAATTTCCCTGCTCGACTGCTGAAGGCTATGCTGCGCGCAGGTGGTGATAAGGCAAGTATTGAGCGCATCGGTATTAATTACGCCAGTAACCAGTGCTCTGAGCTTCTGGATGCGGATGTGGATGGTATTCACTTCTACACGCTGAACCGCTCCAAGGCAACACTTGAAATTTACCACAATCTCGGTATTAACAACTATTTTGATGTGGATCGTATCCACATGCTCAGCAACATTTACAAATCCTGAACCATGGAAAAGAAAAGCACCATTACCACGAATCCGGACGAAATGCCGCTCTCCTCTGAGGAAATCAAAGCCATCGGTGAGATTGAACTCGGGCCGGCTAAGCATGAAATCTTCCTTAATAAGCATTATAAGAAACTCATTATCGGCGGTATCGCTTTCATGGTGGCTGCCAGTGCTGGCATCGGCTATTACTCCTACAAGAGTGAGATGGAGCAGCAGGCTGCGGCTCTCGTGGTTGATGCCATGAAGACGGCTACCCCCTCCGGTCCTGTTGAGCCTTCTGCTTATGATTCTGCTGCTCTTTCCCGCATCTCCGCTGAATATCCGGATACTCCCTCTGCTGAGACTGCTATGCTCATGGAGGCGCTCTCTCTCATGAGTGACAGCGCCAAGGCTGAGACCGGTGCCGCTCAGCTCGAAGGCGTTGCTGCCCAGACTCAGAATGAGCTTGTGCGGGCACGTGCTCTTTCTGCTCTTGCTGCCTACTATATGGCTGAAGGTCAGAACGAGAAGGCCTCCGGCTACTGGCAGCAGATAACCTCTCTTTCTGCAAATCCCTACACGGCCATCGCTTATATTTCTCTCGGTGACATTGCTAAAGAACGTGGTGACATCGAAGCTGCCAGAAATTACTACAATCAGGTTGCAGCCGTTTGTCCTTACAGCTCTATCGTGAGAGAGCAGGTGGCTAATATTCGTCTTTCTTTGCTGGATGTAGATGCTCCCAAGCCTGTGGAGACACCCGCCCCTCAGCCGTCTGCTCCTGCGGCTCCCGCTGCTCCTTCCACTCAGACTCCTTCTGCCGGGGCTTCTCTCTTTGGTATTGATACCAATAATCCCTTCGGTACCATGCCTTCAGCACCTGCGGAAAGCACGGTTCCTTCCACTATCCCCGCAGCTCCTTCCACTATTCCGGCGGCTCCTTCCACGGTGCCTGCTCAGCCTGCTCCTTGGGATGTAGCTGAGACGCCTGCTGCTCCGGCAACTCCTGCCGCTCCGGCTGTTACCGATGAGCCGCTTCCTTGGGATATTGAAGAGCCCGCTCCTGCCGAGACTCCCGCTCCCGCTGAGACTCCCGCTCCTGCCGAGACTCCCGCTCCCGCTGAGACTCCCGCTCCCGCTGAGGCTCCCGCTCCCGCTGAGGCTCCCGCTCCCGCTGAGGCTCCCGCTCCTGCCGAGACGCCCGCTCCCGCTGAGGCTCCCGCTGAGGCTCCCGCTGAGGCTTAACTCGAACGCTTAACCGTAATGGGACTTTTTCAGGACAATTTCTCCATGCTCTCCGAGCTGGAACGCCTCGCCGCCATGGTGCAGGATCCGGCTCGAGTGCAGGAAATAGGTGCGGAAGAGTGGCCTCTTGCCATGATTGCTAGCGGGCTTGTCACCAGTAATGACCCGGACCGTCTTCCTGAGAATCTTGCTGCGTACGAGATTTTCTCTGCCAAGGTAGGCGTTGCCGGTCGTAAGGGGAGCTTGGCCCAGTTAGTTCGCTTTGTCACCGCTCGTAAAGGTGATGGCTGGCGTGCTCTGCTGCCGTATACTCTCTCTGAGCCGGATGCCGCGCTGAGCCGTACTGCAGCCATGCAGCTGGCCACTCTTGCTCAGCCCGGTCTTTCTGAGAATGATAAGCTCACCGGTGTGGCTGAACTCGCCCGCCTTCTGGTGAAGCGCGAGAACACGCCCGCCACTGTTCTGGAAGCTCTCCTTTCTCTGAGTGATTTGCGCGTACTGCCTTTCTTGGAGCCCCTTTGTGAGCAGTCTCCCGAGCGTCTCCGTGCTCTCATTACTGCAATCAATCCGGCCCCGAATCACCTTAGTTACTCATGGGTGCTGAAGACCCTCGCTGCTCAGCCCGCGCTTGCTGAAGAGATTACGGACTTGCTTGCCCGAATGGGAGCTGCCACCACAGTGGTCATAGACCTCGTGATGCCCATCCCCACTTGGGCCTATGCTAAGCCGGCTCCTCAGCCCCTTCATGGATGGTCTCGCGCGGAATACTTCCCCCGCATGCTCCCCGAGCTTTCTAAGCATCTTTCCGATACGCAGATTCTGCGTCTGCGTAACGTTTTTGAGGCCTGAAGTCACACTTCCGGCTTGCCAAAAACATATCCATAGTGTGTAATATCTCGCACACGGTCCCGTAGTTCAATGGATAGAACGGCCCTCTCCTAAAGGGCAGATGTGGGTTCGATTCCCGCCGGGACTATTTGTTTAATCTCCGCTAATAGCGCTAATTGTTTATTTTGCTTGATTTTGCGGGGCTTATTATCGTTAATAGAGCTAGTTCATTGCGCGAAGTTGCATGATGGCAGCTCTGCATGGCAACTTTCTAAGGTTTATTCTTACCATTTTAACAGAATCTCCGTTTAACTGCCATTTTTATTCTGCTGTGTCGCATTTAATCTTGTAATTCACATACTTGCCATTCGGTTATGAATGTGATATAACGACTGCGTAATGAGTGCAGATGAACTTGTTGATACCTATGTGGATACTTCTTTCCTGATGAATGAGCAGGGGAGAAAATACCTGCAGGCGGGCGGGAGGAGAGTCAAAGTTATCCGCACTATCATGGATGAGCTGCAGCGCCAGTCCTCAAATCCGGGGGCGGTACAGGCTCGGAGATTGCTGGAGGAACAACCTCAGTTCTTCGATCTTCTCTCCGCGGAGTTGTCGGAAGAACGGGATGCGCGTAAAGGCATGCCGGAGGGTATGTACATCTCCGCCGACAGTGTGTTCAGGCGTATTGCCATACGCGGCCTCGACTCTGAAACAAATGTACGTTTTCTGACGGCTGACACGGCGTTGGCCGAAACTCTTTCCGTATACCCAACGAGCCATGTCACTTGTTTGCTGCGCCAGAGTGGGGAGCTGGGTGATTGGCGCGTGATGCGTGAGAAACTGGCGAAAGAGGTGCAGCAATCTTTGCTTGAGTGGTTAAGTTGTACGGATGTGGTGCTGACATCTTCGGCCCTTCGCTCGCCGTATCTGCACCGTTTTCTGCTGAATGTTCAGGCTGTGAACCCGGGAGGGGCGTTATTGCCGATAGTGCATAAAATTTCCATTGATTCCGTGCTGTCGCGTGGGCATGTTTCCCGCGAGGTGATGGAGCTGCTCGATGACCGCCGTGTTGTGCGCCGGGAAGGTGTTGAAACGGTGTATCGGACGGAATTCGCTATGCTCGATGCCGTGTACGGTGCGCGTTGTCTGGGTAGAGATGTGTGCATGCTGGTGGCGGATTGGGAACTCGCGGATAGTATGGAGGCCAGGAGCCGAGGTCATGAGCAGCGGGCTGATGTGCTGAGTTATTGTCTGTTGACCCCATGGGGCAGCACTATGCCTTTGTGGAAGGATTGGCGTTTGCTGCGTGAAGCAGAACGCGGAAGCGCTGAACTTCTACTTGCGGAACCGATGCAGGCTGAACCCGTGGACAAAAGTCCGTTCGCAGAGCAACAGCCGGAGCCGCAAAAAGCAACTCTGTCAATGGAGGAATTCGCACACCTCGCCCATCAGTTCAACCCCAAGGTGGGCGGCCGGGTTCGACAGGGGGCTGCGAATACCATAGCTGAAGAATTGCGAGGCCTGAACCCGCAACAGCCGGAGGCTATGCTTGTGCTCGGGATTCTTTCCGCTCGCCGTCAGAACAAGCCGGAATTGGCCGAAGTGTTGATTTCCTCTCTCTCGGCCATTCATCCCTATTGTCTTGAAAATTGGTTCCGCGCGGGAAATGGTGCCGGCTCGCCCAAGGCGGCGACTATAGTGAAGAGTGAGGTTTACTACAAGTTAACTAAGCGCATTATCGCCATCAGTCAGAACCTGTCGCCCTGTACGGGGCTGGTTCAGCGCCTGACGATGCTCCGCTCGCATGCTCCAGCTCATGCGGACGAGCTGCTCAAACAGGTGAAGGCTAGGGGGGCTAAGTAATTTTCTTTGAAAGAGTGTCGCCATCGATTACGTATTCATATATATGAAACATATCTTCACCGCTATCTGTATGGCTGTTTGCGGGGGGCTGTCAGCCGCTCCTGCTGATGTTAACTCCGCCGATGCTCAACTGGTGCAGCTGGTAAAACAGGTCGTGTACGGCATGGATAACCTGCGAACCCATGCCGCTGACATCCGCGAGCTGCTGAAGCGTGGCGCAGACCCTAATGCCGTGTATGAGGGCAAGTCGCTCATGCAGTTGGCGGATGATATATCCTGGGATATGCAGCGGGCGTTCGTGCGCTATGAACTGAGCCTGGCAGGTGCTGAGGTGAGTGCCGAGCAAGCCCGGCAGATGCTGGAGTTCGGCGCGGTTTATGGTTACCCTGAGTTTGTGGAGCGGGCGTTGGCCTGTGGTGCTCCGGCGGATGGTATAGTGATAGCTCGCTATTCTTTTGCCTGCGGTGAGAGCCTGTTGTACACAGCTATAGATGGTTTCGAGTGTCACTACGATGGTGACGGTGTGGCATGCGCCCGCCTGCTACTGGCTGCCGGCGCTGACCCGAACCGAATTAATACGAAAGATGCGCTGGTGCCGCTGCTGAATTATCGCTGCACGCCCGAACTTCTTACTCTGTTGCTGGAACACGGGGCTGACCCGAATGTTACCAATGCTGACGGGCGCAATGCGCTCATGCTACGTTTCCGCTACCAGTGCCCCCATGCGGCGCAGGAGCTGGTACGGGTGTTGGTGCGGGGCGGGTTGAACATCAATCACCGCGACTCCTATGGTATGACCCTGATGGACTATGTGCTTGATATTGAGCGCAGGCTGCAGAATGCTCAATCCGTTCACCCGAATGAATGGAAAGAGCTCAACGAGATAAAACAACTGCTGCGCTCCCTGGGGGCAAAGAGCGCAGCAGAGTTGGAAGAGTAAATGCGCGATAATCAGCGCACAAAGTGAGTCCAGGCGCGGGGCTCATCGAGTGTGGGGTGTGCCGGGCCATTGGCGATGCACTGCATTATCCATGCGAGGTTTCTGCCGAGGTTTCGCATGGTCTGGCTGCCTTCCGGGTCCATCTGAACTTCACCGGGGCGCATGCCGTAAATCATGTTCCAGTAAAAGGAGCTGACGAGGGGCTGGTTGTTATAGGTGATGTACTTGTTCAGCCTGTCAAGGGTGGTGGAAGCACCGCCACGGCGTGCGACGGCGATAGTGGCACCGGGCTTGTATGCCAGCTTGCTGCCGGCGGAGTAGTACAGGCGATCGAGCAGGGCGCACAGCGAGCCATTGGGGCCGGCGAAGTAAGTGGGGCTGCCGATGACGATGGCGTCCACCTCATCGAGCATGTCGTAAATGGTGTTGTAAAGCTCATCGTTCATACCGCAGCGGCCGGTTTTCAGGCAGCGGCGGCAGCCGATGCAGCCTTGTACGGGCTTGGTGCCCAGTTGGACGATTTCTGCTTCTGCACCGCCGGCGCGGAGACCTTCCGCCACCATGGAGAGGGCATGGAAGGTGTTGCCTGCGGCGTTCGGACTGCCATTAATAAGGAGAGCTTTCATGATGATGGAGATTTGCTTCATGAAGATTAGCATGAAGTTCTCTTCCGGGCAAGCAAAAAAGACTTGCAAAATAGTTGTAGTTTGTTATGCTGGTGTGCGTTATAACAATTAGCTACCGTTATGAAATCTCTTATTGTCTTTTTTCTCAGGCTGCTGGGCTTTTCGCGTCCTCCATCTGCCTCAGATTCTCCCCGTATGTATCCGCGTACGTTATGGGGAAAGTGTGAGTATGTGCAGGATGGTGATTCCCTGCGTTTCCTTCCTGATGGGGCCGCTGAAAGCGTGCGCACGCGTCTTTATGGTATTGATGCTCCGGAGAAGGGGCAGGACTTTGCGGGGCAGTCTCGCCAGTTGCTGGTAAAGCTTACTCGCCGAAAGCGTTTACGCGTGGAGGTGCAGGATGTGGACCGCTACGGGCGCTACGTGGCAAAGGTGTATGTAGGGGGTACGTATGTGAATGAGGAGATGCTGAGAGCCGGCCTTGCGTGGTTTTATAGCCACCACGCGGACGCTCTCAGTAATGCTGATTTGGTTGCTGCGGAGCGAGAAGCCCGAGAGGCTCGCCGTGGTCTTTGGTTGGATGATAGTAGCATGAGCCCGCGTGAGTACCGCAATATGCACGGTACGGTGCATATAAAGAAAGAGGAAAGTCCTTCACAAGGGCGTTAGACTGATGTGCTGTGTCGTTCCGCGCAGAAGCTTAAATGTCTAAGTTGAAGTATACCCAGCCGGTTTCGGGAGAGAATAAAACCTCTCCTTCAATCTGAAGCTTCAGTATGCTTGCTTTAAAAGTGTCGTCCCTCGTCCAGTCTTTGACTGTTTCTCCGGTGTATTGCTGGTAGTCTGCCGGGGTGTGGGCCGCTCCCTTCACCTCAGAGAGCGTTTGCGGGGGAAGGCGGAAACAGCCCACCGCGTAGAGGTCTGCATCTTGATAAGGAAGTTCGAAACTGCTCAGTTCTTCGCCGGTATGGCTGAGGATAATTTTTACGGATGGGACTGATATGTTCTCGCGTGGTACGTTAAACAATTTGCAGATAGTTTCAACATCTTGCTCTTGCTTGTAATTATCAGCCAGAATAAAGCCTACGCCTATCAATACCAAAACAGCAAACAACAAACAGAAGAGGAACCGAGTACGTTTATTCCTCTGAGCCTTCATAACGAGAAATCATTGTTTGTTTATAGCGGAGCTGATGATGGCATGCATCAACAATCACGCTTCTTTATGAAGAGGATTGCAGCACCAATCCAGATGAGAAGGGCTGCCGCAGAGATTCCCAGCATGATAGCCCAGCCCAGTTTGTAAAGGAGGGTAAGCGCAAGGGCTGTCCATAGGCCGCCGCCCATGATGGGCTCGTGGAGCAACTGCTTGTAACCGAATGCCTGAGTGGCACAGGTCTTGCTTTCGGGGTCCGCGGCGCGCAGAAGCAGCAAGCCGGTGGCCGTGACGCCCAAGGACTGGCCGAATTCTGCAATCGCGCATTCAAACCAGGACTCGCGGAAGAGGCGGCGGGCTACCACTACCACCATGAAGAGGGAGAGCAGGGTGCCCAGCACGATGAGCACCAGAAGGCCCACCCAGTTATCCAGCACGACCTGCAGTTTGATGGTGGCCATAGCTGAGACAACGAGGAAATCCAGCGCAGCACCGGAGATGCGCTGCATCTGCCCGTGATCAATGAGACTGTGTACACGCACCTTCTGAGCCATTTTCTGCATGAGCAGACCGCCAATCATGCAGAACGGGAAGAGCGGGAAGCCTTTGAGCAGGGTGATAGTGCCATCCGAGCGGCATGCTCCCTCCAGCTCCTGCAGCCCGAAACGCATGCCGAAGCCAATGAGTATGGCGAGGCCTACCAGCGAGATGTGCCAGGCGAGGGAATCAATGGAATCGCAGTACACTGTCTGCACACCGGCAGCGGGCTGGGATTCTTTGCCGTAGATGCCTTTCTTCTGAAGGTCATCCTGTTCGCTAAAGCGGCGCACGTTCTGGATGTAGCCCTTGCGGGCGGCCCAGTTCACGAGGATGATGCCGATGATGACGGCCAGCAGCATGCCTGCTGTGGCCATGGTGTAACCGAGGGCTACGCCATCCTCCCAGCCGAAGGATTCAAAACTCTCGGCCATACCGCTTACTGTACCATGACCGCCTTGGAAACCAATCTCGAGGAGGTTGCCAAAACCCTCATTCGTTCCAAAAAACGGCATCAGCAGGAAGCCCACTGCAGCAAAGCCGATAACGTACTGCCCCCATGCCAGAATTTGCCCGAAACACAGCTGGGGGAATGCCACGCGCACTACTTTCTTCAGCGGCGGTGTCACTACGCCCAAAAAGAGTGTAGCAAACACAACGTTAATCATGAAGCCGGGAAGCTGTCCTACAGTCTTAATGACATCCTCCGGAAGAATCTCCGGAAAGCACTGAAAAATAAGCAAGCCCACGAAGCCGCCGATAACGGAACTAGGCAGGTAACAGCGCTGAAGCAAAGGGATGAGCGTACGGAGAATCTTTCCGATTACCAGTAGCACGGAAAGAAGGCAGAATACGAAAATCGCGGTCATGATTCAGTAAAATGGGAGAGGATACGGCGGCGCCGGGCGTGACTATATCACCAATGAGGCCATATAGTCAAGCCGTAAACGTATTTAATAGAGAGTCTCTACCAGCTCCACACTACGGCGTGTAGCGCCGGAATGCACATGCAAGGCGTTATACGCGCGCTCGCAGCGAGCGGCAGTCTCCTCCTTGTCTGAGAGCACCTGAACAAGCGTGTCTTTCAGCGCTTCCTTTTCACACTGCCAGACGCCTTTTTCCGCGTTCAGGAGAGTAACTAGGTCTGCGAAATTGGTCATATCCGGGCCGAAGATGACGGGTACCTTGGCAGCGATAGCTTCCACAGGGTTCTGCCCGCCACGAGCAAGGAAGCTCTTGCCGATGACTGCAACGTCAGCCAGAGCTGTCCAGTCTCTCAGCTCACCCGTTGTATCTGCCACATAGCAGAGATTTTCCGGGAGCGGGCTGGGCAGGGTGGCGGCTGTACGTAGTACGGGGCTGAAGCCAGCTGCGGTCAAATCCTTCACCACATCTGCTCTGCGTTCTGCATGGCGCGGTACGATGAGGGGGAAGGCGCCGGCTTCACGCACAGCGGTAGCGATAAGGACTTCTTCTCCGGCATGGGTGCTGGCTGCCAGTACTACAGGTTTTCCTCTACTGATAGTGCTCAGCAGGTCTCGGAACTCAGCGCGGGGCTCCGAGGGAGTGTCTCCCATCACATCAAACTTAATGCTGCCGGTGACGGTGATGATTTCCTCCCGTACGCCAATGCCGCCGAACCTGCCTTTATCTCGCTCGTTCTGGGAACCGAGGGCGGTAAGGCGGGAGAACAGGAGGGAGGTGATGCCTCGCACCTTGCGGTAACGGCCTTCGCTACGGGGAGAAAGACGGGCATTCAGCATCAGCATCGGAATGCGGCGGCGGTGGCAGGCCTCTGCAAAGTTCGGCCAAAGCTCAGCTTCTATGAGCACCACGGCTTTCGGCTGAAAGCGCTTCAGGCAGCGGCCTGAGAGGCCGGGGACATCCAGCGGTGAGTACAGAGCACGTACTCCGGGCAGGGCGGCATCTCGCACCACCTGATGACCGGTGGCGGTACTAGTAGCCAGTACAACGGGTTCTTTATGTGTTTTAATCCACTCACGAATAAACTTCAGGGCGATGAACACTTCACCCACACTTACAGCATGCACATACAGGCCGCCTTTTGGCTCATCCTCGCTTTTTACTTTATACAGTCCGAAGCGCTCCCGGAGGCCTGTGCCAAAGCCGCCGCGTTTTTTCATCTTTATCAGGTAGCCCGGTATGGAGAGAATGAGGAATACCGGCAGAAAAAGATTATATATCAGCAGAAAAATAAAGCGTTTCATATGTCTTTTCTGTAGAAGAGAATGGTGTTTTTGCCGTAGGTGCGTTCATCTATGAGCTTCCAGCCGGGGAACTCACGCGTGTGGATATCACCCACGCCGTAGCCCAACTGTGCTTCTGCGATGAAGTATCCATCGTCTTCCAGCAGTTCATGCAGTCGGTCCGTCATGAGCTCTGCTATCATATCGCGGTCGCCTATTGCTTTAGCATAGGGAGGATCCGCGAAGATGATATCGTAACGCCCCATGTCACGCTTCACGAACTGGAGACAATCGCTTTGTACCACGCTTCCCCCGGTCAGTCGGCTGTTCTCCATGTTAGTGCGGGCCATGGCGCATGAATGCCTTGCTGCATCTACCATGCGCGCGGACGCTGCTCCACGGCTCAGCGCTTCAAGTCCTACTGACCCGGAGCCGCAGTACAAATCCAGCACGCGGGCGCCATCAATAATGGGGCCGATGATGTTAAAGAGGGCTTCTCGCACTCTGTCCTGCGTGGGGCGCACTTCGCCCTGCGGCACTCGGATATTGTATCCCTTTGCTTTTCCTGCAATGATTCTCATATAAGAAGGTGTTATCTTCTGCGTCTGCGGCGGTTATTTCGGCGCTGGTTTCGTCTGGAAGGTCTGTCAGGCCGTGCCGTGGGCTGCGATGGCTGGGCTTGTGGTTGCTCCGCCTCCGTTGCTGCTGGTCTGGCTTCTTCGGGATCCGGTGCAGGGGGGCCTACTCTGAAACGCATAGTGTAGTTACCCTGAGCAAGCATATTTCCGCTGCCCTGGGCCCTTTCAGAAAAATGGTATGTGAGGTAGAGGAACTCGCCATTTGTGCGTCGACTGATGGTGAGAGACTCCGAAATTCTGGACATTGCATCAGACTTGTTGAGAGACCATGTCGTGCCAGTTCTTGCCCCGTAGAGGTTATCTGAATTGCAAGAGAAAGGCGTGGCAGTCAACTCACCATTGCTTGAGGTCCATACGTTCCTGTCTGCATGGTATACGAAGCCGCTGATTGCCAGATGTGATGTTTGTCTGGTGAAAGTGTTGACGCTAATGCCGTGAAGAGACCACTGATTATTACCCTTGTCAAAGGCGCCCAGTTGTACGACTTGTTGAGCTTTGAGCTCAATTTTTTTCCATTCGTTGCAGTAGGCCTCGTACGCGGCGCGATCGGGCCAGAGCTCTTCTGAGTATGGGATAAGCTGAGTGCTATCATACGCAGCAAAGAACTCTTGCTGTCTCTGCGGTGGAAGCGTCTGCAGGCGAGCAAGGAGCGCCTGCTGCATCTGAATGAACTCCTGAGCCGGTGTAGGTGAGACTGTTTCACCTGTGATGCGCATGCCATTGCCAGGGAAATCCATGAGAGCGGCGGGCACTTCAGCACAATCTGCCGTGCTGATGAGCGCAGGAAGTGAGATGACGGAGAGAGTAAGAAAGAGGGATTTCATGAGCTACAACTCTTATTCTATCACGCGTCCTGAACTTTGACAAGTAGGAAAAGTGATTGCTTCTCTGAAAAGATAGGCAAAAGCCGCAGCTGAATGCTACGGCTTTTACTCTGAGTAACTGTATTTCGGCTGTTATCTGCTGCCGGGAGTTCCTGCATTAACTGCAGCGGCTCGCACCGGGAACATAAGTACATAACCGCCCTGAGCAATTACGGAATTGGAAATTGCGGAGCGCTCGGAGAAGGCGTAATAAAGGAACACTGCCTTGCCATCTGTACCGCGAGTGATGCGAATGGTTTCTGTCATTCGGGAAAGGCTATCCTCTTTAGTCAGAGTCCATTCAGTGCCGGTCTGTGCACCATATACGTGATCTTCCGTAGCTTGGAAATCCTTTGCGGTGAGCTCACCGTTGTTGGAAATCCATACGTTGCGTCCGCTATCATATCGGAGAGCGCTGATGGTGAGAGGCGCGGAGCGGCCAGACTGCGGGTCAGAGGTCACAGAAAGAACCGTCCAGATGTTATTAGCGCCGGAGCGGAGGCCTACACCTACCTCACGCAGGGCCTTAATGCGGGATTTTTTCCATTCTTCCTTGTAAGCATCATAATCAGCGCGAGTGGGCCATAAATCCTCAGAATACGAGATAAGAACCATCGGGTCGTAACTCTCCATGAATGCCTGCTGTCTTTCTGCAGGAAGAGCCTGTAGGCGGGTTACAAGAGCCTGCTGCATTTGAGCAAATTCCTGTGTGAACTCAGGCGTGACAGCATAACCGGCCTTTAAGGTGCCATCAGTAGGAAGGTAGCCCTGCAGGGCTCCGGCGTTTTCGGCAATGCAGGTCTGGGTCATTACCACAGGCGCAGCCAGAAGTGCGAGAATGGGGAGAATAGCTTTCATACTTACGCCTGATAATCTATCACTGTTTTTTTTACTTGGCAAGCATGAAGTTTCATGATACTGTCATGAACGTATGAAGGCCGAGCTTAAAAGAATGCAGTCGTTGCTTATTGTCAGCGTGGTGCTGGCCATACTGATGGTTTCGTGCCAAGTTCCTACACCCTCCAGCCGTATTGCGGAAAATCCGGCTATGTTCACCAGTTTGCCCGCTGAGCAGCAGGCGCTTGTGCGACAGGGTAGAATATGTGAAGGGATGAGGCCGGATGCTGTATTTTTAGCTTGGGGAAAACCGAATGGCCCTGTGGTGGAGTCTCAGCAAAACGGCCGCAAGGTTACGCGCTGGGTATATAATGGGTATGAGCCTGTTACTGTTATGAACGAAGGTATGTATCCTTACTGTGGGCCCTATGGGTGGTATCCGTATGCTTACCCTTCCATCAGCACAGCTTATGTGCCCCGCAATGTTGCATGGGTGGAGTTTGTGAATGGTAAGGTGACTGCGTGGTCCCGCCAGAGTGATTCACCTAACGGAGCTCTTACTGAATGATTTTATGCCAATGACAGAAAGTGATAATAGCAGAAATGAGGAGTTTTATACTCTGAATTCCGGGAAACTGAGCGTGTGTATCTCTAATATAGGTGCGCGTTTGCTCAGTTTTGTATATGACGGAGTGGATATGCTCTATGGCCCGAAAAACGCGAATGAATTGCGTGAAGACACCTGTTATTGTGGTGCAATCTGCGGCCGAGTGGCAAATCGCATTGCTGGAGGGCGGTTTGAACTTGATGGCCGTGGTTACACTCTGGCCGTGAATAATGGACCGAATCACCTTCATGGCGGTCTTGTTGGGTTTTCAGACCTTGCTTGGAAGGTGGATGAGGTATCTCCCACTCGTATAGTGCTCTCCTTGGTATCCCCTGATGGTGATGAGGGCTATCCCGGCTGTGTAACGGTTCGGGCCACTTATACTCTGGATGGGCAGACTCTTACTCTGGAGATGACGGCCACGACTGATGCTCCGACCCTCTTGAATCTCACCAACCATGCATACTGGAATCTCGATGGTTGCGGTACTATGGATAATCACCTCTTGCAGGTGCATGCCTCTGCGTACACTCCTATGGTGGCAAATATTCCGACTGGTGCTATTCTTCCGGTGGTCGGCACTTTGTATGATTTGACAACACCTGCCGTGCTGGGTGAGCGGAATGCGCCCACTGCCATTGCCGGTGGGTATGATGACAATTATGTGCTGGCTACTACCCCCGGTGTTAAGGCGGCGGCTGTACTGACAAACGGTAAGTACACGTTGCGTCTCTCTACGAATGCTCCTGGCCTTCAGGTGTATACCGGTGATTATTTGCCGCTGAAGCGCGGCGGTGTGGCTCTGGAGGCTCAGAATTATCCGGATTCTCCTCATCAGCCGCATTTCCCCTCTATTGAATTGCGCCCGGGTCAAACTTATCAGCGCACGATTGCTTGGACGATTGAGTAATCCGGTGTAAGATATATCTAAATAGCAAACGGCAGAAGCCTTAATGGGCTTCTGCCGTTTCTCATAAAGTGAAAAGTCTTTTATCGTGTGCTAGAGCGCATGCCGTGCATGATATTGTCCGCCATGTTACGAACTGTTTCTTCAAGAATGTTACTCAGGTGGCTTCCGGGGCGGAAGTCTGCCGGAGCGAAGAAATCCACGCGATGCTGGTCAGTTTTCAGATTATAACACTTGCGGAAGCTGGAGCGAGTGTTATCATCCGGATTATACACCGCGACACTTAATCCACCCTGTTGGCGCATTACCGTGAAGCAAGGAACATCCGTAGGGCCATCACCCAGATAAATCATGTGTTTGAAGGGCACGGGGCGCAGAGCGCTGTCCATGTGGTCATTTACATCCTCCGTATATTTGATGAGCCCTTTGTTAATGCGGAAAAGGTATTGCGTCTTGGTGGTATGAGAGATGACGCGCTTAGGGAAGCCAATGCAGCCATTGCTCTCACTGAACTCGCAGGCGAAAACCTCCTTCATGTATGGGCGGATAACAGAACCATCAATGATGGATTTGATGCCGCTGGAGATGATGTAAAACTCTACATGGATGCCGGAGAAGCGGTGCTCTGGCGTGAGAGCTCTTTCCTCAAACTTCTCGAAGAATTCCGGGATGCCGCGGAAGAATGTAAGCTTTTTGCCAAGCTGTTTAAGGGTTTCATTGCTCACGCCATCAATACTAAGCGTATCCAGTAGTTCTTTGAGATAGCTGAGCTCGCCGTCCCATCCTTCTTCACGGCTCCGCTCGTTGCACCTTTTCCAGAAAAGTTCAGCATTAATGCCGAACTCAGGGAAGATGGTGTCTTCCTGCATGTTATGAGGACTGAGCGTATGATCGAAGTCAAAAATGAGCGCAATTGTATTTTGCGGGACAGACATGGCAGCAGCAGTCATCAGATGAGTTCCTTCAGGCGATTGACGGTAATGCCGGGCACGGTGATGGTGGTGCCGTCTGCGGTACGCAGAATGGGGGAACCATCGTGTTCTACTCCGACGAAGTGGCCGCGCACACGCTCTGTGTCCGTAATAGCTACCACAGGACGGGAGCCGACCCATGCTTCCTCCAAATCATCACGCAGCGCTTCCAGCCCGTGTTCAACAAAGCGATTGAACGTGGTTTCAAGTGCCTCGCCGATAAGGGTGCGAAGTTTAGCCGGTTTGGGGCAGGCGTAGAGCAAATCCTGTAGGCGAGTGGGGCGGTCTGTGGTGGTGCGCACAATGCTTTCAATATCGTTAGCAATGTTGAGCCCTATGCCAATAGAAGCCATCGTGGAGGACGGGCGCTCCACAAGGATGCCGGCCAGCTTATCGCGGCCAACTAATACATCATTCGGCCAGCGAAGGCGGAGGCCTTTAATGTTATATGCGTCCAGAGCCTTAATGATAGCTACGCCCGCTACCAGCGGCAGCAAGCCCCAGTGGCGGTTTACTCGGGGATCCAGCGGAAGATTGTATGTGGCCCAGAGTCCGCCCGGTTCTCCAAACCAAGTGCGGTTAAAGCGCCCACGGCCCTTGAGCTGGCGTTCTGCGCTCACGACTGTCCACGGCTTCTCCTTACGGGCCTCATTAAAAGTAGACTCGCACTCCTTTAACTCGACGACATTCCATTTCGTGCTCACGCCCTTTATATTAGCGCAGTCTGGGCCTGACGTCCACTAAATAATGAAAAATCAGTCCTAAATACGTGAAAAAATCTTGTCTTACCGGCATATGGAAGATAACATGCTGGCATGTGGCAGTTCATTAGGGTGACAGAGGTGGAAAGTGAGCCTGAACTCTGGTCACTTTACGAAAACTCATTTCCTCGCTGTGAGAGGCGTAGCCTTGTTCAGCATGTCCGTGCCATGATGGAGCAGCCATCGTTTTTCTGTGTGAAAATGTGTGTGGCTGAGCGTGTTGTTGGATTGGTTTTTTTCTGGAAGATGGAGCATTGCGTTTTTCTGGAGCACCTGGCTATAGCCCCGGAGTATCGCAGGCAGGGCGGCGGACGTATGGCGCTGAAATGGCTTCAGGGGAAGAAACTCCCTGTGGTGCTTGAGATTGAGCCTCAGGTGGATGAGCGGACACGCGGGCGCTTGAAATTCTATGAAAGCTGTGGTTTTGTTCGCCTCCCTTATCCACATGTACAGGCCGCATTTCATGCTGACACTCAATCTGTTCCTCTTGATTTGCTGAGCTGGCCTTACGCGATGAACTCTGAGGATGTGGATAGGTTTGAATGCTTTCTTCGAGAGTGTGTTATGATATATACCGATGCTGAGTCATCTAACTATTATCGCACATGAGGGGTGCTGGCGGTGTCGCTTCCTGCATGGGTGATTTATGGCTTAGGGTAACAGGCTCCATCCGGAGCGTTTTATCATATATGTGGCAGTACATGGGGACGATTTCCGCCATGGGGCTATTTCTAGGTGTACTGGGGATGGGAATTTATCATGTTCTCACGCCAGTAGAAAGTGCGTTGACATATAAATACTTTAATGGAGTGCTCAATCCAGCTGAGGCTCAGCTGCCACGCGGACTGGGTGAGATTGTATCAGGAGGGGAGAATGGGGAATGCCTTGTGTTTGAGTATGAGCCGAATGGCCGAATGAAGCGCTTTTTTCATGTAAATGAGCGTGGTGAGCTTTCTCTTATGTCTGGCAGTAAAGTGGCTGAGCAGCGCATGGAGTATGATGACGCCGGGAGATTGATTTCACGCCGGAATTATGATGCTGATGGGAATCTCGCTCCGGATGCTGCCGGAGTGGCGGTGCGCGAGTTTTCATACAATGAACAGGGGCGCCTTTCAGGGCGGGTATTTCGTGACGCTATAGGTCGTAAAATCGTACCTCGGATGCCCGGTTTTGCTGAGGAACGTATCACTTATGACTCAGAGGGTCGACCGGTGATGATACAATACCTTGATGGCGAGGGTAAGGCGATTGTAAATGCAAAGGGTGAAAGCTGCATTACATTCACTTATGATGATACGCGACAAGAGATACTCCGCACGAATACAGTGAACGGGATGATAGCGGATAATGTTGCAGGGGTGGCTCAGGAGCGAGTGTGCTATACCCGGAATGGCCTGACTTCCCACACCTTCTGGAGAAATGCCGCTGGTGAGCCTGTGCAGCACGCGGACTGCGGTGCTTCATCCGTGCTGAAGGAGAGCAGGCCTGATGAGAAACTGGTGCGTACCCGCTATTGCGGCGAAAATGGTGTGATGCGTAACGATATGCGTGTATGGGCCGAGCATTTGGTGCGGGCTACTCCTCAGGGGCAGGTTGAGTGGGAGTGTTTCAATGCAGCGGACGGTCTTCCCTGCGATAATCCGGCTTATGGATATGCGGAGCGTGTATGTGAATATGCAGCGGATGGTTCATTGCTGCGTGAGTATTTCTGGGATGCTCAGGGGTATCCGGCTGATTGTTATGAAAAGCGGCATTCCAGAGAAGGTTCGGCTCGCCACGTGCTTTCCTTGAACGCAGATGGCTCCACCTCACTCACGCGTGAGGAATGAAAAACACCCCGCGAGCTTGCGCTGCGGGGTGTCTGAAAATATGTGGTAAGAGCAGGGGTTTTACGAATAGGCGGATTCCACCTTCTGAGCCACGTCGCGGTAGCCGTAGTCCACTTCGTAAATGACCTTGAAGCTCTCGAGAGCCTTGGGCATGTTGCCGCTCTTCTCATACAGGCAGCCAATCATGTAGAGAATCTCCTTCTTGGTGTCGTCCATGGTGAGAATCTCCTTGTCGGCGTCTTCAAGCTGACGGATAGCCATATCCGTCATATTCTTGGAGGCGTAACACTTGCCGAGCATAAGCATAGCCTTAATGCGCAGGTTCGGGTTCGTGCGGGCACGCTGGAGCGGGGGAATAGCCTCGGTGTACATCTCGGCATCAAAGAGAGCCTGTCCGTACTTGTACTGAAGCTGGGCATCCGTCGGGTTGGCTTCCACGCGGGCTGCGGCGTCAGCCACGGCGCTTTCGGCGATTTCTTTCTTACGGGCAGCGAGAGTGGCCTTTGCCTCTTCGTTCTCGGGGTCGGCGGCCAGTACCTGCTCGTAGTACTCGATTTCAGCCTTCATAGCCTTCTCACGCATTTCCATGGCCTTGTCGTTGATGGAAAGGTCAGCACCACCGCTGAGCTCGTAAGCATAGGCATAGAAGGAGTAGGAGTTGGCGTAGTCCTCCATCTGCTCGTAGATGGAGGCGATGTCACGTACAACCTGAAGATTGGTGTTATCAGCAGCATACTGCTCAGAAAGCTGAGCAAGGCGCTGCTCCATTTCTGCACGAGTGAGGCCCATCTTATCAGCGCTTTCCAAATCAGTGGTAGCGCTCTTGTTCTTCATCTTGGTACGGAAGTCACCCTTGCCTTCCCAGTTACCCTGCTTCATGGTAGCACGGGCGGCGCAGTCTTTCTCACCGCGCTGAGCAATAGCGTCTGTGCGGTCGATGTTGAGAATGCGGCGGTATGTCTCAGCGGCCTCGGCGAAGTTCTCGTTCTTGATGTAGTGGTTGGCCAGCATGTGCATGTGCTTCTTAGCATTCGGCTGGCCCTGACAGATGGTTTCCAGAGCAAATGCTGCCAGTTCGGGCAGGTTCAGCTCATTTGCAGCTGCGAAGAGAGCTTCGTTTGCTGTAACAGAGTAGGGATCTTTCTCCAAATCATCCTCCACGGATACGATGGTGGCGGCAGGATCCTTACGGGATGATGTCATTCGCATGCCGCCGAAGAGGGAGGAACGACGGCCGGCATCCGGAGTGGACTTCACCTCACAGGCGCGCAGCATTTTGCGGCCTTCCAGGAAACCGGGCTGGCGCTTAATGAGAGTCTTGAGAATGCTGACGGCATACTTGTAATTCTTAGCAGCTACGGCCTGCTGGGCCTTGAGCCAGAGCCCTGCTTCAGCCTGCGGTAACTGTCGGTCAGTGATAATGGTAATCATATGCGTGTGTAAGAAATATTCTGGGCACGGCAAACGGAAAGCAGCCGTGCATGTGCTGTTTTGAGTAGACTATCATAAAATACACGCGATTTCAACCTTGTTTTTCTTGTTTTTTGAAAAAAATATGGCAAAATGACGCAGACATGAGATTAGATGCCATACTGAGCCGCTACGGGTACTGCTCACGGCGTGAAGCCGAGCAGTGGGTAAAGCGTGGGCGAGTGACGGTGAAGGGGGCTGCTGCGAAATCTCCTTCAGCAAAAGCGGAGCCCGTTGATGTGCTGGTGGATGGTAAGCCGATACCGTTTCCTGATGGCCTATATGTGGCGATGAATAAGCCGCTTGGCTGCACATGTAGCCACCGAGAGGAAGGGGCTTTGGTGTATGATTTTCTTCCCGAGCAATGGATGAACCGCGGTGATGGTGTGAGCACGGTGGGGCGTCTGGATAAGGAGACCTCTGGCCTGCTGCTGCTGACGGATGATGGCGCTTTTCTGCATGCGCTCACCAGCCCGAAGAAGCATGTGCCTAAGGTGTATGAGTTTGAGTGTTCTGCGCCAATTCCTGCTGAAGCTGTGAACATCTTTGCTTCCGGAGAGTTGATGCTTCATGGTGAAACGACTCCCTGTTTTCCGGCAGAGTTACAGATTACTGGGGAGAATACCGGGCGGCTCACTCTGCATGAGGGACGTTATCATCAGGTGCGCCGAATGATGGCCGCAGTAGGGGCCCCTGTGCAGGTTCTCACTCGCGTGGCCATTGGCCCGCTGCGCCTTGCGGACCTTAATCTGGCTCCCGGTGAATGGTGCGCTATAGACCCAGCTCTGTTCTCATGAGTTTTGACATGCCCATTGAGGTGCATGCGGATTTTCGTGTGCTGTATGAGGATGCGGATGTGCTGGCTGTAGATAAGGCGGCGCCTCTTCTCATGCACCCTACAGGTGATAAGAATGAACCGACGCTTTGGCATGGGGTGAAAGAGCTGCTTGCTTACGAGCTGGCGTGCGGTGGGCAGGTGTCTTTTATAAATCGCTTGGACCGCGAGACGAGTGGTATCACACTTGTAGCCAAAACATCTGCAGCCGCGCGGGAACTGGGAAAAGCCATGCAACAGCGCTTGTTTCAGAAAGAGTATTTTGCTGTGGTGCAGGGTATCCCACTCTGGGAAAGTGCCTGCTGTGATGAACCTATACTCCGCATGGAGGATGTACAGCTCACGCGCATTCACGTGCGCCAGTGTTGCCACCCGCAAGGGAAGCCCTGCTGCACGGAGTTTGAGGTGTTACAGCGAGTGCCTGCCCGCCGTGGTTTTCCTGCGCTGACCCTGCTGCGCTGCATTCCTCATACCGGGAGGCTGCATCAGATTCGTGTGCACGCTGCTTATCTGGGCTTTCCGCTGCTGGGTGATAAGATTTATGGCGGTAATGAGCAGAACTACTTGGATTTCATCACGCAAGGGTGGACTCCTGAACTTGCAGAGAGGCTTCATATACGCCGCCATGCGCTGCATGCGTGCTCGCTGCGTTTTCAGTTCGGTGGACAGGAAATTGAGGTGAAATCGCCACTTCCTGAAGATTTGGCTTCTCTTCTGGCTTGATTTATCTACCCATTTGCGCTAGAATACAGGCGTCATGAGTAACGCCAAATCCGAACTTCTGCAAATCTTGCTGGCTAAGTCCATCAAGACCGGTCATTTCATTCTCGCTTCCGGTAAGGAAAGTGATCTTTACTGCGACTGCCGCATTACCGCTCTGGATGCCCGCGGTGCTAATCTCATCGGTGAGGTGGGCTGGCAGATGGTGCAGGAAGAGATTCTTCCGAAGTTCCCCGAGGCCTGCTCCATTGGTGGTATGACCATGGGTGCTGACCCCATTTCTCTGGCTATTGGTATGTACTCTGCCTCTGCCGAGAAGCCCCTCTGCGTGTTCACTGTGCGCAAGGAAGCTAAGGATCACGGCCGTGGTAAGCGCATTGAGGGTAACTTTGCTGCTGGTCAGCAGGTTATCGTGGTAGATGATGTGATTACCACCGGCGGCTCCACGCTGAAGGCTATTGATGCTATTGAGGCCGAGGGCGGTAAGGTAGTAGCCGCTCTGGTGCTTGTGGACCGTGAGGAAGGTGGACGTGAAGCAATCGAGGGTCGCGGCATTCCCGTGTTCCCCATGTTCACGCGTTCCAGCATCTTCGGTGATAAGTAAAAAGCTAGATGTTGCCGATTATTGCAGGTATTGAGGGTGCCGTGCTGACGGCGCGCGAGCGAGAACTCTTTTCGCGCCTTCAGCCGGCTGGTTATATACTCTTTACCCGCAATATTATAGACCACGAGTTGACCCGCGAGCTTACGGATGAGCTGCGGGCGCTCACGGTCGGGCCGGATGTGCCCGTTATTGCTATTGATCAGGAGGGTGGGCGCGTGGTGCGCACGGCTGATATTTATGTAAAGCACCCCTCAGCTGCTGAGCTCGCGGCTACAGGAAGCAGCCACCTTATCACTCAGGCGGCATGGTACAATGCCCAATGCCTTTATACGCTGGGGGTGAATACGAACTTTGCTCCGGTGCTGGATATAGGTTCAGCCCGAGCCAACGCACTTCCTAGCCGTTGCTGGGGTTATCATTCTCAGGCTGTCACCACTCACGCTGGTGTGTGGAACCGCGCTCATGTGCGCGCTGGGATTGCTACTTGTGGTAAGCATTTTCCCGGCATGGGGGCAGCTGAGTGTGATCCGCACTACGATTTGCCGGTATTGCATGGCACGCGCGATTCATTTTTACAGGATGCCGCTATACCCTTCAACGCGCTGATGCCAGAACTGCCATCCATGATGATAGCGCATCTGCTCATACCGGAAATTGATGCAGAGCTGCCTACGTCTCTGTCTCCCGCCTTGGTACAGGGCTTCCTGCGTGACCAGCTCGGTTATGAAGGCGTGGTGTTTACTGATGACCTCTGCATGGGTGCCATTGCCAAGCGTTACAGCCCGGCGGAATCTGCAGCGCTTGCGCTGAAAGCCGGCTGCGACTTGCCTCTTATTTGCCATGATGCCTGTGAGCATCTGGAGGCCGCTGCTGAGATGATTGCTGGCATGCCAAAGAATATTCTGGAGGCTGCGGAGAAACGCATCGAACGCTTCCGCATGGGGCTTCACACCCGTCAGCCTATGCCATTCATTCAGTGGCGTGAGTATTTGGCTGACCTGCGTGCCTTCAATGAGCAAGTTCCCGCTCTTTCCGGGGCAGCCCCCGGTTCTCCCGTGCAGGATTACTAAATCCCAATGATGTGCTTGCTTGTGCAGCTCTTTGCTGACTCTTTTTTACCCTGAAGTGTATTCTTTGCTTGCAATCTCCTGCGGGATGGGGTAACATAATGCTGTTAACAAACTATTTTCTAACCATGAAAATCCTTATTACCGGCGGTGCCGGCTTCATCGGTTCCCACATTGCTGAGCACTATCAGGGTGTGGCTGAAGAAATTCGTGTGCTGGACAATCTGCGTACCGGCTACAAGAAGAATCTGGATGGCCTGAACGTTACTTTCATCGAGGGCTCCATCACGGATCGTGAGCTCGTGGCTAAGGCTGTGGAAGGCGTGGATTACATTTTCCACATGGCTGCTCTGGTGTCCGTACCGGAATCCATGAGCAAGATTCGCGAGTGCATTGACCTGAACGTAAATGGTCTGCTTGTAGTTCTTGAAGAGGCTAGCAAGGCTGGTTGCAAGAAGGTGGTTCTTGCTTCTTCCGCTGCCATCTACGGTGACAATCCCATCGTGCCCAAGGTGGAGACCATGTATCCTGAGCCCAAGAGCCCCTACGGTATTACCAAGCTTGACGGCGAGTACTACATGGACATGTTCCGCACGACCGGTCAGATTAACACCGGCTGCTGCCGATTCTTCAACGTGTTCGGTCCCCGCCAGGATCCCAAGGGTGCATATGCCGCCGCCGTGCCGATTTTCATGGAGAAGGCCATCAAGGGCGAGGATATCACCGTGTACGGTGATGGCGAACAGACCCGTGACTTCATCTACGTGAAGGACATCGTGGGCGCTCTGGCCTATGTGGCTGAGCATCCTGAGGTGACCGGCGTGAATAACGTGGGTTACGGTGGTCAGATTACCATCAATGACCTTGCTGAGATTATCATCAAGGCCGCCGGCTCCTCCTCCAAGGTGGTCCACCTTCCTGAGCGTCCCGGTGATGTGAAGCACAGCCGCTCCTGCGCTGATAAGCTGCGCAATGCCGGTTGGGAGCCCAAGTATACTCTTGAGGAAGGTCTGAAGACTACCCTTGAGTACTTCAAGAGTGTAACTAAGTAATTTGCTTTATTTGGGCACCGCAGAGCATGCTTTGGCTGCTCTGCGGTGCTTTTTGGTAGCTTGTTATGTGCGATGATTTCACGCCGCGCCTGAGCGTCAAAGAGCTAGGGAGGATTGCAGCCGAACGCCTGAAAGCCTTGCAGGCAGATGGTGAGGAACTCCGTCCTGTCGTGAATACCACTCGCAAGCTCGCTTCGAACTTTTGGGGCAGCGCTTGGATGCGCCATCTGGCCCGCTGTGAGGCTGGCGGGCTTTGCCTCGCTCCCGGGCGCTCTTTGCTGCGCCATGGTTGTGTGCTAGATTTACGCATTGCGCCGGGGCTGATATCTGCTAAGGTTAGTGCTGAGGAGTTGTATGAAGTATCACTTCGTATTAGTCCGCTCGAGGATGAGAAGCTGGAGGCTTTGCGTGAGGCCTGCAGTGGAAAAATTGACTCCCTCGTCTCACTACTGGAGGGTAAAGTAGATGCGGCTGTTCTTGATGTGCTTTGTGCTCCTGAAGGGGGCCTGTTGCCCGAGCCTCCTGATTGGCACATGTCATGCAGCTGCCCGGAATGGTCGGAACCCTGCGCTCATGCAGCTGCTGCGGTGTATGCAGCGGGCACCCTCATAGATTCAGACCCGATGCTTTTGTTCACCCTCCGTTCACTTTCTCCGGATAGACTTTATTCTCTGAGTGCCCCGTCTGTTTCTGAAACTCAATTTGATGCCACATCTCTCAGCTCCGCCTTCGGTATTGATATAGACCTTGATTTTTAATCATAGCTTTTACCGTTAAGAAGCTTTCTGATTTTTTTTCTCTATCCGGGTATACTCACAATTATCTTTACAAATCATATTTTGTTCGTTAGAATACATTAAGGATGAACATGAAGACTGCTCTATCGTTAGTTTGCGTAAGTGTGTTGAGTTTGCTGTCTGTTGAAGCTCAGCAGACTGGAGCTTCGTACAGAAGCCTTGCTTCACCACCTCCTCCTGTTACGGCGAGTGTTCCCGTCAGAGCTGAGGCCTTTCCTGCGCTGGTGCGTATGCCGGCAGATGTGGAAGCGGTTGCGTCTACTAATCGTTTTGCAGATAAACTGGCTCCTCTTCTGGGGCGTTCTCTCGTCTCTTTAGCATCAACTGGGGAAGATACTGAGGATGGAGCTTCGGGGCCTTTTGATGAGCCGGAGGTCGCCGGCATTGTGGAGAGTTTTGCGATTGGACTGGGAAAGGGGAGTGCCCGCGCGTACTCGGCCTACCTGCCAATTTATTCATATGTAAGCTCCCGACGTGAGGGGGCTTCAATGGCTGAGAGCTGGGCTGAGAGTGCGACTGCTGGGGTGGCTGAGGTTATCAGGAGTTTCCAATTCACTGCATATCAGTCGGAGGCGAATAACGCATTGTCTGCGCTCAGAAGCACCACCTTGCCCCCTATATATGCGGTAGTTACGGTAAAGTCTTCTAGCAGCCGTAGATTATCTGGCATTATGAACTCCTGCATAGAAGCGGCTTCTCATTCTTCCGCAGAGTCTGTTACCATCAATGGTTTTCGTGGCTGGAAGTACAGTATTGCTTCTCTGCTTCCTACTCCGGAGCCCAGAGATACCCTGGGCAAGATTATCAAGACCTCACTGACGAACAGATACGTCTACCAACTTTACAAAGTAGTAGGTACTTCTCTGGTGATGGTTATCTGCGAGAAGCCTGAGTCTATCAGGCTGTCGTCCGGTACTCCCGCTTCCGTACTTGGTGGAAACAAGTTGGCATTCGCTGATTATACTCTTCGCCAGAATCCCCTTGTCATTGCTTATGCCTCTCCGGAGATGGCGTCCACACTTGCTGCATACTGCAAGCGAAACACAAATCTTGTCTCCTCTTATGTGGCCACGGTTTTCCGCAAGTTGGCTTCGGCAAATGCTGAGCAATCTTCATTCTATAGTTCCGCCGTTCGCGGTGTACAGACGCTTACTAGAAATATCTGCTCATATTTCCCTGACCGGACAGATAAGCCATTAACTTTGTGTGTGTGGCAGACTCTGAGCGGCGCTACGCACGTTCGTCTGAATGTGGATGCTTGCGGGGCTACATATGCAGAGGGTAATCTTTCTCTGGCTACAATGGGCCGGGCTAAGAATACGCTTTTTTATACTGAGACGACCCCGTATACGGCTCCACATTCCGTCACATGGCCGGATATTTTGGCGCACAGCGTAGCTTTGTATTGCGGTTTGGAGGCTACCACGGCCGAGGAAGGAAGCGGTGCAAACTTTTCTGCGCGTTTCCGTTTGTCAATGAATGCGCTTAAACGCGTTACCGCGACCTTGGGTAACAGCTCGGCCTTCGTTATTTATAATGTGGAGGGATTCCCGCATTTCTCTTATGTTAACAGTTTCTCTGACAGGAATGCACTGAGTGCAGCCGGCGAGAATTTTGCCGCTACCGTCGGACCTCTCTTTGGGCAGGGGCGAACCTACCTCCGTAATCGTTACAGAGTTAGCCGCGGCAGCAGGGCAACAAGTGTCACGGTCAGTTCACCTGAGGGCATGAATCAGATTAAGCCGAATATCTTACTGACTCAGAACCACATTGCCATCGGTACGATTCCGACTCTGAATAGTCTTGTGCTGCGGACAGCTACCGGAACCACTCCTTTTGCTGGTGCCGTATATACTATTCGCCCGCAGGCGCTTGTGCCCCTTGCCGGTTCTCTTGCCGCGTCCGCTGATTCTTCTGCCGGAATGGTTGTAGGTATGGCTGCTGCTTTTGCTGGAGCCATTGGCGATATTGAGGCCACTGATACCATTCGTGATGGGGTGCGTGATTTCCATCTCGTGATGAAACCCGGTTCCGGTGAGCCGATTTCGATGCCAACATTCACTCCCTCTGATGATGGCGCTTCTTCTGGCGATACGCCGTCTGAAGACGATGGGGAAAACTCTGGAAATACTCCGTCGGAAGGTGATGGCGCTTCTTCTGGTGATGCCCCGGCGCAAGACTCTCCCGGTGGGGTAGAAGATGATGATTCGTCTACTCCCGATGAGATTGACGTTTTGGATGAAGAGGCTGCAGATGAGATGTTCTCTGAAGATGAGTGGGCCACCGATGAGTGGAGCTGAAGCTCTGCCCTCCTTAAGCAATTTGTTAAAACTCGAACGGCGCACTACAGTGCGCCGTTTGTTTTAATTCCACGAGGTCATTTCCCTGAACTTCTCCATACGCGAGGCCAGCTCTGCGCGGGTTAGGGAGAAGAGTGATACCGTGCCGAACTTCTCGCACACCGCGGCTGCCACCACCGTGGCCATGGCTACACCGCGTTTCATGTCCTCCCAGGCTGGTTGCCCATTATTCAGGCAATGAGTCAGATAGCCGGCCAGTGCTCCCATGAATGAATCTCCGGCGCCTGTCGGGTCAACCGCGTTCACAAGCGGCCAAGCCGGGCAGCGGAAAAGCTGTATCTCGCCTGATTCCGTGCGGTGGAATAGTGTGGAGCCGGCGCTGCCGTGCTTTACTATCACATAACGAGGCCCTGCTTCCAGTAGTTTGTAGCCCGCCTCCAAGCTATCATTCGTGCCTGCATATTCTCGGGCTTCCTCATCATTCATCAGCGCTAAATCTACCTTGCTGAGCAGCTTGTGGGTATACTCCCTTTCCCGGATAATCCAGCTCTTCATGAAATCAGCCATGCGGAACGTGGCATTCGGGCACTGTTCCAGCATGCGGTATTGAAGGGGTGGTGTTACATTTGTCGCTACGGCCAGAGTGTACTGCTGCAGCTCGGGGCTAAGCTCCATGCGCCAGTGCTCCTGCACACCTTCCGTGGTGCTCACGGTGGTGCGGTTGTTCATGTCGTCCTCATATTGGCCGGTCCAGGCAAAGGTTTCTCCCTCTTCCTGAGCCACGTGTGCCATGCTGACGCCACGCGCCTCCATGGCAAGGCGGTACTTTTCATCAAAATCCGTACCCACCACGCCCACGAGCGCCATATCTGTCGTTACCAACCTCGCAGCCAACGCTGCATAGATGCCACTACCGCCCAACACCGAGTTCGCGCGCCCGGTCGGAGTTATCAGGGTATCAATGGCGATGGTGCCGTATATTAATGCTTTGTCGCTCATGAGATTTCTCCTTTCAGCATAGCCAGAAGTGTATTTTCATCTATGATAGGGACGTTCAGCTTTACTGCTTTATCTCTCTTGCTGCCACCGCCTTCGCCTGCCACAAGGTATGAAGTTTTTCCGGTCACAGAGCCTGTTGCCTTGCCGCCTGCTTCTGTAATGAGGCGTTCAAACTCGGGGCGTGGTCGACTGAGTGCCCCGGTAAGCACGAAAGTGAGTCCGGAAAGTGCTCCGTTGGCCTTGTTTCCTGTTTCTGAGTATGAGGGAGAGGTGGGATTAATGCCCAGAATATCAAGAGTAGATATAACTTGGTGTCCTGCTGCAGATTGAGCCCATGCGATGAGTTTTCTGGTAGATACAGAACCTAAAGGATTGCTGAGTTTCAGTTTGTTAGTTCCGTCCGCTTGGAGGGAGAGGAAGCCTTTTTCTTCAAATAGACGGGCTTTTTCCTGAAGCTCGCTCTTTAATGCAGAACGCTGATTTACAAGTTGTTCTTTGTCTGCTCCTTTGTTTGAACGTGCTTTCGGATTTAAGGTGTTGTATTGAATAACTCCTTCCTCCAACTCTAGCAAAGAACGCAGGTAATCTGAGTTTACTACATGTTGTAAGTCACGATGGTATCTTGCAACTTCGCGAGATGTTGTAACCCCTATAGTTGGGATACCGAAGGCAGTGAGCCAACGTTCAAGTGGGAGCGTGCGGGCTTTGTTCAGCGCTTCAAGAGCTTTGGCTGCGTTTTTCTCGCCGAAGCGGCGGGGCTCTTCTTCAGTGCCGAGGTTGAGGGCGCCGAGCTTTTCTACCGAGAGGGAGAAGAGATCCAGAGGGGTGGAGATGTAGCCGTTGCGAACAAGAGCTTCTGCCACGGTGCCGCCGAGGTTTTCAATATCCAGCGCTTCTCGCTTGCAGAAGTAAGTGGTGCGCATGGCTGCTTGTGCAGTGCATGTGAAGTTCGTGCAGCGCCAAGCTACTTGCCCTTCTTCCTGAGAGATGGGTTCTCCGCAGCAGGGGCAGACGCCTCCTACGGCATCGTAGAGGCTGTAGGGCTGAGAATCTGCGGGGCGCTTGGACTTGTTCACCTGAACGACGGCGGGTATGATTTCACCGGATTTTTCCACGAGCACCGTATCCCCAATGCGAATGTCCTTGCGGGCGATTTCGTCCTGATTGTGCAGGGTGGCGCGTGATACAGTGGTGCCGGAGAGGGGGACGGGCTCCAGCTCAGCCACGGGGGTGAGCACGCCGGTGCGGCCCACCTGAATGGTGATGGCGCGCAGGATGGTTTCCTTTTGTTCCGGAAGGTATTTGAACGCGGCTGCCCAGCGGGGAGCGCGGGCGGTGGAGCCGAGGGATTCTCGCAGGGCGAAGTCCGAGAGCTTAATGACGGCGCCATCGGTACCGTACCCGAGGTTGTGGCGCAGGGTGTTGATGTCCTGCACGGCTTGGCGTACGGCGTCAAGTCCTTCAGCACGAATGATGGGGGCATTGCAGGGGATTCCCATGCGCTGGAGCAGGACTTCAAAATCATCCGCGGAATGCATGGGTTCGCCCTCGTATTCACCTATGCCGTGAGCAAGGAAGGCAAGCGGGCGGGCAGCTACCTCCTCCACATCCAGCAGTTTGATAGTGCCGGCGGTGGCATTGCGCGGGTTGGCCAAGGCGGGTAAGCCCTCGGCATCTCGCTGCTCGTTCAGGCGGTTGAAGTCCGCAAAGGGCATGTAGACCTCACCGCGCACCTCCAGAACGCTGGGGGCGCCTTCCGGAAGCTGGCGAGGAATGCTCTTGATGGTGAGAATGTTAGCCGTAATGTCGTCTCCCGTTGTGCCATCTCCTCGGGTAGCGGCGTAGGCCAAGCGCCCGTTGCGGTACATGAGGGTGACAGCGCAGCCGTCAATTTTCGGCTCGATGACGACATGCGGTGCCTCTTGCCCCAAACTGCGGCTGAGGCGGTTGTAGAAATCAATGAGCTCGGCATCCGTATCTCCCTGACCGGGTTTGTGCTCGAAGATATCATCAATACTCTGCATGGGGCGCGGGTGAGTCACCTTGCGGAAACCTTCCGTGAGGTCGTTGCCCACGCGCTGAGTGGGAGAGTCCGGTGTTATGAACTCAGGGTGTGCTGCCTCCAGCGCTTCTAGCTCGCGGTATAGCGCATCATACTGGGCATCTGTAATCTCTGGGGTGGCCTGAGCGTAGTAGAGCTCGTTATTATGGTTGATGACATCACAAAGCTCCTTATAGCGCTCAAGAGGAGATTGCTGGGAAGGAGTATTTTGAGCCGCAAATTCAAAGAGGTCCATAAGCCTTGAGTATGGTATCGGGATTATTGGCGGCGGGGTGGTCAAATTGCTGCAAGCGATTACCTGTGAGCTCCTGAAGCAGAGATATGGCTTGCTTCCACCCTCGGGAAAGATGCTCAGGGTAGTGAGCGTCAGAGTTAATGACGATGGGGATGCGGCGCTCCAGCAGCTGCTGGAGCAGGGGAATAGAGGGGTACTGTTCCGCGCAGTGTTTGTGCCAGCCGGCGGTGTTGATTTCCACGGCCATGCGGCTCTCCTGCAGCGCATCCAAAGCCGGGGTGTAATATGCCTGCAAGTCGCCCTGCGGCACTCGGCCCCAGATTTTCACCAGGTCCATATGCCCTACGATATCGAAAAGCCCGCTGCGGATGAGGCCGGTCATGGATTCCCAGTACTGGCGCCAGTCCTCTTCCACGCTGCCGGTGAGGCATTTGTTCGCATATAGCGCGTCATCCACGGAGCCGTTGCCGGGTAGATAATGGATGGAGCCGATAAGGTAATCCCAGTTGTGGATTCTGCGCAGCTCACGAATCCACGGTTCAATGCCGGGTAGCCAGTCACACTCCAAGCCGGAGATAATGCTGAGGTCTGTGCCCTGAGCCACGGTTTGTGCTTGTTGAATCCAGCTGAGGTATTCTGGCAGCTCGGCGTATAGCATGCGCCAGTCATCATATGGCTCCTGCTTGGGGGGCATGGGGGCATGATCTGCTATGCCGTAGGTGGTGAGTCCTTGCGCGAGGGCTTGTTTTACAAAGGCCTGAGGAGTTCCCTCAGCGTGGTGGCAGAGAGGTGTGTGTGTGTGATAATCCGTGCGTTGCATGGCTGTCATCTATTCAGCAGGAGGATATATTGATCCAGTAGCGTGGGCAGGTCAGGATCATCGTAGCAGTTGATTTGTAATAAACGGGCGGCCTCCTCGGATAGCTCTTTGCGGAGGACTCCGAGGCGCTCATTAGCGGTGCGAAATTGCTGCTCTTCGTTGGCAGGTGGTTCGGACGGGAGCGCTTCAAGGCTGGCGGAAAGTTGTTTCTGTGTGGCAATGGCTCGCCTCAGAATGGTAGTTGCTGCACGGGCTGTGGCAGAATCCGTTGTTTTTCTGAGCTCGTAGAGAACATCTCCCAAGGTGCTGCACATGCTGCTGATAAGGCGGGAGTGCTCTTGTGCCGGGACGGGTACAGGAGCGGGCGGTTCACTATAGGGTGCGTCAGAGTTCAGGGTTGCGAGAGCGGATAAGAGCGCTTCGGAACCATATGCCTGTTCTGTGGTCAGACGGGTCACGGTGGGAAGGTAACGCTGGGCAATGTGGGTTATTGTCATCATTGCCTGCATGATGCGGCGGTTCGTGGCAGCATCCGTGGGGGCGTCTTCCAAGCGGATGAGTAGTTGGCGCACCTGCGTCTGCAGGGCCAGTACCTGAGGGGCTGCGGCATCCGCCGTTTCTCTATCCGTGATGCGTTTTAGAAGCGTTTCGATGCCTTCTGTGGTCTCTATCAGTTGTTTACATATGTCATCCGTGGGGCTTGCTGTGGCACCGGCTTGCACGGTATCTGCGGCCTCTGCCATTCCGGGTAGAGGAAGCGCCAGCAGAATAACCGATATTAGCGCCCTGATTTTCATATGTAACCGCGTGATATTCTAGTATTGAAGGGATGTTTTGTCAAGGCTGGACTGTATCAGCAGCGCATATCAATTCCAGCGCTTTGCCTGCCATCATGAAGCCGAATGTGCCGGTTACATGGGTGGCTGAACCGAAGCCGGAGGCGCAGCCTATGCCGCCTTTCTGCCCCGCATCCCGCTCCGTGCTGACGCTGCCGTCACACTTGGGGAACTTGGGCTTTTCCGGAGAGTAAACGCAGGGAATACCCACTTCCGGGCAGCGGTCATAGAGCGGAAAATTGTGGTCTTTCCTGAGATTTTTACGCAACTGAGAGAGCATGTTGTCGCCATGGGTGCGTGCCAAATCCGCCATGGTGATGAGTGAGGCATCCGTGCGTCCACCGGCACCGCCGCAGGTGACGATGGGGATGTTTCGTCTGTGGCACTCAGCGATAAGGTGTGTTTTGGGGCGCATGGAATCAATGGCATCAATAACGACATCCGGCTGAGTGTCAAAAAGCCGTTCCGGTGCTGAAACTGTGTAGAACGAGATGAGCTGTTCCACTTGTACCGCAGGATTAATGAGGCGGAGGCGCTCAGCCATGACTTCCACCTTCATCTGGCCGTATGTGCCTTGCATGGCGTGAATTTGGCGGTTCGTGTTCGTGATGCAGAGGTCATCCATATCCTGCAGGATAATGGTGCCCACTCCGCTGCGTGCGAGCGCCTCTGCAGCCCAGGAACCCACTCCACCGATACCCACCACTGCTACTCTGGCGGCAGCCAGTCGCTCAGCTCCTTTCAGTCCGTATAGGCGGGCAATGCCGCCGAAGCGTTCTTCATCTATCATAAACTCTGTTAATAGCTTGTATGCAAATAGCTTTTCCTGTTGTAGAATCAATTTCCACCATGGCGCCGCTGACTACTGCGGGCCAGCCTCCCACGGGCAGCTTGCATGGCATGCAGTTAATGCAGGCAGAAAGCACGGCTTCCGTATCTCGCCCGATGATGCCATCTCGCGAGCCGCACATGCCCACGTCCGTCATCGCGGCAGTGCCTCCCGGCAGAATGCGAGCGTCAGCCGTCTGTACGTGTGTGTGTGTGCCAAGTACCGCGCTTGCTACGCCGTCCAGCCTATGTGCCATGGCGATTTTCTCGCTCGTGGTTTCAGCGTGCATGTCCACCAATATGGCACAGGCACCCTCCGCGCGGAGCCGTTGGGCCTCGTCCATGCCTGTCGTGAATGGATTTTCCGGGCCCGGGGACATGAACGTGCGCCCGCGGAGACAAAGAATGCCCACTTTCCCTTCCGGTGTGTCCACCAGAATACTGCCTTTGCCGGGAGTGCCGAGCTGGAGATTGTGAGGGCGCAGGACGCGTGGCTCGCTGTCAATCCAGTTCACAAGATCTTGCTGGTCCCATGCGTGGTCTCCAAGCGTGATGACATCCACACCATTGGTAAAGAACTCTTCGCAGAGACGTGGTGTGATGCCTCTTCCCGCAGCAGCATTTTCGCCGTTCACCACGATGAGGGTGGGGGTAAACTCTGCTCTCAATTCGTGTACGGCCCTGTAGAGGGCAAGCCTGCCGGGCTCCCCTACAACATCTCCGAGAAAAATCAGCCTCATATGTTCACTTTAGGTCCACAGGGAACAACGGTTACGGGAATCTTGGCTGCCCGTACCAGTTTTTCTGCCGTGTTACCCAACAGAATGGAGGAGAGGATGGAGTGATGGCGATTACCGATAACCAGAATGTCAATCTTGTGGCGATCACAGAAGTTATGAACGCACTCCACGATGTCGTCTGCCTCCTCAGCTTTGCCATAGATGGGGATGTCCCAGTCCCTGCTAATCTGCTCAGCCACCAGATGCGCGCGCTTGTCAGCCATCGCGAGAACAGTAGTAGTCTTGTCAGCACATTCCATGGGAGAAATGGCAGTAAAGCCTCCCAGCATGTCCTCCGCAGCCATGCAGCCGGCGGCGTCCATCATGCATGGTTCTACAGCATGCAGTAGGTACATCTTTCCTCCGCACTTCTTCACCATATCCGCCGTGAAATCGAGAACAGGGCGGCCTTCTTCTGAAAAATCAGTAGCTGCGAGTATCCTTACCATAGCCGTATCTTATCAGTATTTCAGCATTAAGCCAAGAAGAAAATGCTGTAAAAATGAGCTCGGCTACAGCTGCTGATGAAGTTGGGTGTGTTTTCTTGCGGCAAAGGCATGATTTAGGCTTGAAAAGGGGGGGCTATGTTGGTAGGATATGCGGGCAATGCTATTTGAGAGACAACCACTGACTCCTCAGGGGCGAAAGGAAGTGCTGATGCGCCTTTTTGGTGCAGCAGCCAGCCGTGGTGGTGAGTGGTCTGCAGCGCAACATGTACCTGTGGCCGTGCTTGAGGCTCATGGAGAGCTGGCGGCGCATGTGCGTTTCATGCTGGATGCTGCACGCAATAATCGTACGCTCTCTAAGGATCAGCAGAAGTTGCTGCATAAGGCAGAGCGTATACTTGATTCTCTGCCTGAAAGTATCTTGGAAACCCTTCCAGCTGGGCCTGAGGATAACTGGCTGCAGCTTTATCGCAAACTCGTGCAGATGCATGGGTATTTGGAAGATGCTCTTCCTGATTTGGATGCTGATGAATATACCTCCATTGTTCAGAAAATGGTGGCGTTGGCCGAGACTGTGGCGGCAAGTGCCGCAGTGGAGGTGAGTGCAGCCTCCATGTTTGCGCTGATGCTGGTGCAGGTGCACCTGAATAAGTATGAGCCTGTTAAGCAGAGCCGCCCGAGGCGCAAAAAGAAACCTGCCAGCTCCTCTCGTAAAAAAGCCGCTCCTCGCAAGAGCGTGGAGAAAAGCTGAGTTTGTCGTTTGTCTCAGGTGGCTGAGAAGTGCACTTCTTAACGCTTGCGGACGCTGCGTGTGCTACCCGGTCGCAGGAAGCTGAGAGCTATAGCTGCTGTGAGCCATGTTACAAGTGCTGCACTTACATGGAACCACTCACCGACTAGCATCATTTTATAAGCCCACCAGATAATGCCAGCAAAGGCGGCAAGCATGACGAGCTTACGGAGAGGAGAGTACAGGAAAGGCAAAAGGCGTACTGTGAAGAGAGCCGCAAGTGCCAGAACTCCCAGACTGATGGGCCCCTCTGCCGGATTTCGGTACATGAGACTGAGCCCCGGGGCTCCGGGTTCCGTGTGTTTTGTGATGCGCTCCTCTGCACAAAGCTGAGAAATGGTAGCGGCCATCAGTTCGCTGCGTCCTTCTCCTTGCTGTGATTCTGTGGGTTGAGTCAGCATCAGAATCTGCGGTGATTGGGTGCCTTCCGTAGCGGGTGTGCCATCAATGACATCACTGACGTTCAGCGTGGTGGTATTAACTTGGTTCAGTCGGGTGCGTCCATGTTCATCCAGTGGCAGGGTGATATTGCCCAGTTTGATATCTCGACCAATGCGGATGTGAATGTCTGCCGCGGTATAGCCCTTAATCATGAGAGCTAAACGCAGGGGAAGTGTGGGGATGATTTCTCCGTTCCAGCGTACCAGAAGGGGGTAGGAGCGAGTCCCTGCGGTAGAGCCTCTCTGGGTGAGTCTTTCGTCATCCAGCCAGTCCGGAGCCCAGGCTAATTTCAGGGATTCCTGAGCCTGCATGAGGTGGTTTTCTACCGCCTTGTTGGCTGAAGGTAGTCCGGTAGTGTCTCCTTCCACACAGTCAGAGGGTATAGTGAAACGGCGGAGAACCGTGGGGGTGAAATCCGCTTCGGCAGCAGTTCTGCCACGCAGGCCAAGAGCGGCGTTCTCAAATGTTTCCAGCCGCATGCATACCATCTGCCGGGCAATGGCGGAATCCTCTCCCTCCCAGATAAAGGGAGCACTGTAAGCAAGATGGCGAACTCCTCTGCTGGAAAGTCTGTTCAGGAGAACGGCCGTATCTTGCGCGCCCAGAGGCAGAGCAGCAAAGCAGCTGCGAGCAGCTTCAGCATTCAGCTCCATTACACCAACTACGGGACAGTCCATGTGGCGTGTTTCCGTAATGACATCCGGTTCAGGCGGGGCCGTCTGTCCTTCATGAAGAAGATGGAGTGTGCGGTCTGCCGGAACAGAGCCAAGGAACTGGGCGGCATGCAGGTACAGGCGGCTGTCAAGCCATTCCAAGCGGTTGCCAATGCTCATGGTTACCGCCACGATGATGACCAGCCAGAAAAAGCTGTTCCATTTGCTCAGATAACGTCTTGCAGCCATTGGGCGACTTCTCTGAGGGGTGAATCGGGCTGTACGCGGTTGGTCACCTGACGCAACCTTCTCAGGCCTGTGGGAATAAGGCTGAGGTACCATTCCTTATGCTGATTGTAGCCGATGTTGGCAAAGGCGCCGAGGGCCTGCATGAGCCGCTGCATGGCACAGGCCAAGAAGATGTCCTCGTGCAGCGCTGCACCATTCATTTCTGCATACAGCGAGAGCAGTTCATCACATTCCTGCTCGGAAAAATCCATGTACGGGTCAAACACTAGGGATGCGATATCATACTCGGCTCTGCCGTAGCGCATGCCCTGAAAATCAATGAGCCAAGCTTTGCCCGCGCTGAGCATGATGTTCTGGCTTTGGCAGTCACGGTGAACCGGTACGCGCGGAAGCGCAGCCAGTTCTTCCGCCATGAGGTGCAGCGCAGGGTGCGCTGCAAAGGAAGCGGCATCTTTGCCCAGATGCCTGCCCACCAAGTGCTCAGCAAAGTATTCCTGCTCCCAGCGGTACATGGAGGCCTCGAAAGCAGGCTGGAGTTCCCATGTTGGCTGCAGGTTGTGCAGCGGTATAAGGGTGCGAAAGGCTTTGGCGTATGCAGCTTTGCGGATGGGCCAGGGGGCATCTTTCAGGCTGAGTAGGTCAGTACCGCCCAAATCCTGCACCAAGCATGCTCCGCGCCCTTCGCCGTACTCTGCTGTGGCCAGTATGGCCGGTACATTCATACCGGCTGCGGCAAGTCCTTGTGCTGCCGGTACGAAGGAGGCGTTATCTGCTCTATCTGCTGTCCAGTAAATTCCGAGAATACCTGCTGTTTCAGGCTGGGAGGAGCGCATGATGCTGCGTCCGGAGGCTCCCGCGGCTATTAGCTGCATGGAATCAGCTCCGACCGGGAGGTGGAGCAGGTTCTGCATGAGTGATGCGATAGCCTGAGCGGGATAGGACATAGCTGATGTATTATTCAACTCGGAAGAAATTCAGCTCGCTTTCGGGGTTTTGCTTGTGGGGATTGCGTTGAGCCGGTGAATTAGGTATGGTTACCTTAATCTCGTCTTCGTCTTCATCATCTTCTTCCTCTTGTGCCGCGGTGAGTACGACTGCTTTTGCTTCCTGAATGGAGTGCGTGTGCGGCGGTGCAGCAGGAGCCTTAAAGTAAGCTCCTTGAGGAAGGGGAGCAGTTTTTTTGACGGGAGCGTTGCTGGTTACCACGGGCTTGGCTTCCTGCTGTATAATCTGCTGCCGTGTAAGGGTGTATAGAATGCGTGTGAGTATGTAAACAACTGCGCTAACAGCCAGAGGCCAAGCCGCAAGTGCTAGCTCACTAAAGAACTCATGCGAATTCATGCCTTTTTCTGCACTCATAAGTACAGAAGCCGTGCACACAACACCACAGAACGCAAAAAATACGGAGACAAGATAACCTGCTATGAGCGCCAGAAGCATGTGATGCATTTTACCAAATGGGGGCAGGCTGTCAATTCAAATTGCGGGTCCAGTTCGTCATGAGTCCAACTGTTTAGTCATGGGTATCAGTTATACTGAGCGTGTTTTTTTAAGGTGCACACAGAATAGGCTGGTCTTTTATGTGGCGGCTGCTATAATGCCAGCGTATTTATGGCTGACATGCAATATCGCAGATGTGGAAAGAGTGGTGTGCTTTTGCCTGAGATTTCTCTTGGGCTGTGGCACAATTTCGGAGGCGGGGCAGATACCGAGACTTGCCGCGCTATGATAGCTAAGGCTATGGAGCTCGGAATCTGCCACTTTGACTTGGCTGATAATTACGGGCCGCCTCCCGGCAGCGCCGAGGAATGCTTTGGCCGCTTGCTGAAGAATGATTTTGCCGCACGGCGTGATGAGATGTTTATCTCCACAAAGGCCGGACACCTCATGTGGCCGGGCCCGTATGGTGACTGGGGCTCCCGCAAGCACTTGCTGGCCGGTCTGGACCAATCCTTACGCCGCTTGCAGTTGGATTATGTGGACGTGTTTTACTCGCACCGCCCGGATCCGAATACTCCGCTTGAGGAGACCATAGGCGCGCTGGTGCATGCCGTGCGTAGTGGTAAGGCACTGTATGCCGGCCTGTCCAAGTATCCGCCTGCGCTGTTCAACCGCGCCTGCGAGATGCTGCGTGAGGAAAAAGTACCTTGCCTGCTGCACCAGTTCCGTTATAATCTGTTGGATCGCGCCTGTGAAAAGGCACAGCTGCCTGATGTGGAAGAGCAGCAGACCGGTTCCATCGTGTTCTCCCCGCTCGCACAAGGCATGCTTACCGGTAAGTATCTCAACGGAATGCCGTCTGTGAGTCGCGCTGCGGATGAAAGTTCCGTGTTTTTGGATGCCACCAAGGTGGAGGCAGATGCCGTACGCGTGGCCGAGTATCAGAAAATCGCCACGGAAGCCGGGATGTCACTCACCCAGCTGGCGCTTCGCTGGCTTCTGCGCCGTGATGAGATTACTTCCGTGCTTATCGGTGCTCGTACTGTGGAGCAGCTGGAGCAGTGCGCCTCCGCTTCCGGTCAGGAAGCTCTGCCGGATGATGTTCTCGCGGCCATCGAGGCCGTTCAGGCCTGATTCCTTCGCATTTTTTGCAAGTAAAACCCGCAGCCCTGATTCAGGGCTGCGGTTTTTTATGAGCTTTATCAAGTATGATTAGGCCTTGGCTGCGAAGGTGTCGCAGCAGGGGCACTCACCCAGAGTCCAGCTGGCCTTGCCGCTCTCAGCGATGTGAACGAGGGCATGGTAGGTGTCTTCCGTATCAGCGCCCACCTTAGCGGCGATTTCCTCAGCCGTGGCGGGAGTGGTGCTCAGAGCAGCCTCAGCGCTGGCAAGAAGCTTCAGGAACACGTTAGCTGCAAGCTTGCCGGCCTGCACGCCGGGCTGGTGATAGGCGTTGATGTGAATGAGGCTGGCGTAGAAGCTGACGGCACGCTCGAAGAGGGCGATAAGCATACCCAGCGTGTAAGCATTCACCGTGGGGATGGAGATGGTGATGCTCTGGCGGCCGCTCTCGCTGAGAGCCTTGCGGGTACCGCGAAGGAAGCCCTGCAGGTAGTCGCCGGCAGTGAAAGCGTCCTCCACCTTTACGGTATCCGTGGGAGCCTGACGCACCTCAATGAAGGTGACGAAGAAGTTGTTGAGGCCGTCGCGCAGCTGCTGCACATAGGCGTGCTGGTCCGTGGAGCCCTTGTTGCCGTACACGGAGATACCCTGATTTACGGTGTTGCCGTCCAGGTCAAGCTCCTTGCCGAGAGACTCCATGATGAGCTGCTGGAGGTACTTGGAGAAGAGCACGAGGCTGTCCTTGTAAGGAAGTACCACCATGTCCTTCTTGCCCTTGCCCTCACCGGCTGCATACCAAGCCAGAGCCAGCTTCATGGAAGCGTTAGTGGCAGTATCAGCCACACGAGTGTGGGCATCCATATCAGCGGCACCCTTCAGCAGGGCGTCCACATCCACGCCCTGAAGAGCGGCAGGTACCAGACCCACAACGGAGGTTTCAGAGGTGCGGCCGCCTACCCAGTCTTCCATCGGGAAACGCTTCACCCAACCTTCAGCCACAGCCACCTTGTCGAGGGTAGAACCCACGCCGGTCACGGCCACAGCCTGAGCGGCGAAGTTCAGTCCCTTGCCGGTGAAGTAGGCCTGAGCGCAGACCATGCCATTGCGTGTTTCAGGTGTACCGCCGGACTTGGAGATAACCACAGCGAGAGTCTCCGTGAGCGGCAGGGTGTCCAGCACCTTGTACATGCCGTCGGGGTCCGTGTTGTCAAGGAAAGCCATGTTCAGGCCGTCAGCGGGCAGGGCGTCAGCCACAAGCTCAGGGCCGAGGGCGGAACCACCGATGCCGATAACAAGGCAGGTGCTGTACTTCTTACCGTTGGGGGCGAGAATCTTGCCACTAAGCACGTCATCAGCGAAGGCCTTGAGGTCAGCGAGAGGCTCGTCAATTTTGGCCTTGAGCTCAGCCGTGGGGGCGATGGCGCTGTTGCGCAGCCAGTAGTGGCCCACCATGCGGTTTTCATCGGGGTTAGCAATCGTGCCGGCCTCGAGTGCGGCGATATCAGCGTATGCTCGCTCGATGAGCGGGTTCATTTCTGCCAAGAACTCGGGAGTGAGCGGCAGTTTGGAAAAGTCAAGAGAAATCCCCATCTCGGGGTAACGCAGAAGCTGCTGAGCGTACTGTTTCATAACGGGCGCGGATTATACTCCTGCCGCATCCCTTTGGCAAGCCTTAAATTTGCCCGTAAGCTTTTGCCAGCCTGAGTGTGCCATATTGAAAAGGATGGAAACGGGGAGTGTTGCCGCGTATATCAGCAGTGCCTGCCAGGTGGTTTCTTCCGGCCAGAATCTGTTGAAGTAGATAAGCAGGATGACGTGGAAGTAATATATGTTAGCTGAGTGTAGGCGGCCAATGCGCCCCAGCACAGGCAGGGTAAAGTCCTTGTAGTTGCAGCAGGCCAGCATGAGGCATACGACAAGCGGCCAAGTGCAGAGGAAAAAGATACTGCCGCCGGTGTTAATATAGAGCCTAAGGGCATATTCAGCGTAAATCAGCAACAGTGTGCCGCCGAGGCAGGCGAGGATGTTTACGCGGCTGAGTATCTGTGCGTGGTGTTTGTTCACGAGATAACCGGTTGCCAAAAAGGGCAGCGCTGTCACGATGGCATTGGCCCGCATGAGGAAGAGCGTATCACTGCTCAGCTCCGGGAACAGCAGCTTGCCGTAGGCACGGAGTATATAGGCAAAAATGTAGAGCAGGGGTACGAAGTAGATAGCACGGGGAACAAAGCGACGCAGTAGCCACATGATGAGCAGCCCTTGCCACATGGCGGTAAGATACCACAGGTGTGTGCTGATAACATGCCCGGTAAGGAGTATCATCAGATAATCTCCCACGCTGTAACGGTTGAGAGGGGTACCATTCAGCAGGTAGAGCGTCAGATACATCGCATTGCATACAAGGCTCAGCCCCAGAGATTTTTTTGCCCATTTCGTGGCTTTGCCAAGCTCTCTTTCCTTATCAGCCGAGTACAGCAGAAAGCCGGTAATGGCTAAGAAGCAGGGCGTGGCTATGCCCAGCAGCGGGAGGAGTGCCGCCTTGCCACAGAGCTCTGCATGCACTATTACCACCAGTATGGAGCATATGGCCTTTAGTACGTACAGGGACTCAATGCGTTTCTTTTGTTCAATCTTGCCGCCCATGCGGCGCGCATTATAGAGGCGACTTTAGCTTATGTCAATAGTAAAAAGAATGTCTTTTATTCATTGGAAGAAACAAGAAAAAAGCCGACGCGTTGGGCGCGTCGGCTTGGAAAATGCGGCTTGTCATCCGGAGTTACTCGGCGGAGGGAGCCCACTCGATGCGGTTCTCTTCCTTCCAGAACTTCTCCAGCCCGTAGAACTCGCGGACCTCATCAGCCATGATGTGAACCATCACGTCGATGTAATCCAGTACGGACCAGAGGGCATTCGGGGTGCGCTCGGCGTATACGGGCTCGATGTTGTACTTCTCACCCACTTCCTTGTCGATACCGCCGAGAACGGCGCGAAGGTGGGGGGTGGAGGTGGCGGTACAGACGATGGCGAAGTCTGTAATGGAGGAGGTGCCACGCAGGTCGTAGATGGCGATGTTTGAGGCCTTAGCCTCATCGGCGGCGGCTGCGCAGGCGAGTGCCAGTTCTTTGCTGTTCATGGTAATAAATGAAAAGAGGGTTAAAGTGAAGTATTCTGAGTATTGTCGCAGTCCTGAGTCGAAGCCGGGGGCTGGTCATCAGGAGTCTGCAGGTCGGTAGGAGCGTCAAGCGCTTCGGATACGGGCGGGGGTAACTCGCGTACAGGCGGGTTAGCCATGGTGCCGGTCTCCAGAAGTTCTTCAATCTGCTCGCCGTTCAGGGTTTCGTACTCGATGAGCTTATCAGCCACCAGCAGAAGGCGCTCCTTGTTTTCGGTGAGAATAGCGATAGCGCGGTCATAATTTTCCGTCACGATACGCTGGATTTCCTCATCAATCATCTGAGCTGTGCGCTCAGAGAAGTTGCGAGTGGTCTGGGAGATGTCACGAGCCAAGAAGACTTCATTGTGGCTTGTACCGTACTCGATGGGGCCGAGCTTTTCACTCATGCCGTACACGCATACCATCTTGCGGGCGATGGCCGTGGCGGACTGAATGTCACCGCGGGCTCCACCGGAGATATCTCCGAATACTACCTGCTCAGCGCAGCGGCCACCCATAGCCATGACGATGTAGTCCAGCAGCTCGCTCTTATATTCGCTGTGCTTGTCTTCATCCGGCAGCATCATGGTGACACCAAGTGCCGGGCCACGGGGAATGATGGTAACCTTGTGCAGGGGAAGGCTCTTTTTCAGCTCTGTCTTCAGCAGGCAGATAGCGTGGCCTGCTTCATGTACTGCTGTGTTGTATTTTTCCTTATCTGTGATTTCAAGGGAGCGGCGTTCGCGGCCCCAGCGGACTTTTTCACGTGCTTCCTCCAAGTCACTCTGAGTGATGGCAGGCTTGTTCTTACGGGCTGCCACAAGGGCGGCTTCATTCACGAGGTTAGCAAGCTCAGCACCGGAGAATCCTGTGGTGGCACGGGCAATCGGGTTCAAGTCCACATTCGGAGCCAGCTTGACCTTGCGGGCATGCACTCGAAGAATCTGCTCACGGCCTGCGGCATCCGGAAGGTTTACCACCACCTGGCGGTCAAAGCGACCGGGACGAAGCAGGGCGGGATCCAGTACGTCTACGCGGTTCGTAGCGGCAATGACGATGACGTTCTCATTTGCGGTGAACCCGTCCATTTCCACGAGGAGGGCGTTCAGCGTCTGCTCTCGCTCGTCATGACCACCGCCCACGCCATGGCCACGGTGGCGACCTACGGCGTCAATTTCATCGATAAAGATGAGGCAGGGAGAATGCTTCTTGGCTTCTGCGAACATGTCGCGCACACGGCTGGCACCCACACCCACGAACATTTCCACGAAGTCGGAACCGGAAATGGTGTAGAAGGGCACGTCAGCCTCGCCGGCAATAGCCTTGGCCAGCAGGGTCTTACCCGTGCCGGGAGGACCTACCATGAGCACACCCTTGGGAATGGTGCCACCGAGATTACGGAACTTACCGGGATTGCGCAGGAACTCCACGATTTCCCACACCTCTTCCTTGGCTTCAGAGATGCCGGCTACGTCCTTGAAGGTAATCTGGTTCTGGCTGGGATCCAGCAGGCGGGCACGGCTGCGGGCAAACTTCATGGCGCCGCTGGGACCACCACCTTGGGCGCGGAAGAGGAAGATGAGGATAATGAAGATGAGCACTACCGGTAGGCAGTTGATGAGAATCATCTCCCAAGTGTTGCTTTCCACCTTGTATACGGCGTGGCTGCCCAGTAGCTCCCTCACCTGATCGCCTTGGAAGGTGCGGCTGAAGGTGACGCTCACGGGCTCCACGTTGGCGCGCTCAATGATGCCTTCGGGATTCCTGCGGTACTGACCAACCACAACACCCTGAGTGCGCTCAGCATTTGTGAAGTAAATGACAGGGTGTTGCTCTGTGGTGTCCAGAATTCGGCCTTCTTCACCGAGCACGCGGAAGTAATCCGTGGAGATAACCTTGTCTGCGTCCTTTATGGCTTCTTCAGAAGGAGCCTCCTGACGTGTTTCTGTGATGCCATAGCGGTTAAAAAGTGTCTTGAGCTCTTCACTCTCAGTGAAGGGCATGTAGAACGGGGCGTACGTCGGGACGGGCATCTGCCTGTAGGCATAGGCTGTCAGCACACTATTGCTGGAGCCGTCATCACTGGTGACTTCGATGGGGTACTGCTCGCGGTTCGTCAGAATGATTCTGCCGCTGCGGTACTCCCTTTTGAACTCATCAAGGGTGAGATTGCGGGCCGTTCGTCCCATGCCGCCATCTGATGAGAATGCCAGCATAAGGATGCCAGCGATGACGGCCATGAGAATCCACAGTCCCCAGTTCGGGGAGCTGCCCGGTGTGGGAGGAAGTCCGTTTTTGTTCTGGTTCTGGTCTGCCATGGGCTTCGATAGTGATTTTCCGTATTTTATCCTATAATGCCGGGGAGTTAAACGTCATTTCGAGACATAAAGCCTAAAAGATTGTCATGAATACACGGATTACGGCAGCCTGACTAGCCAAATGTCATTTTTTATGCTACTCTAAAACGCATGCAGACGGAGGTAATAGAAGAATCGCTGGATTACAAGTTTACGGATGTGACCTGGCTGAAGCAGGCGCTCACTCATCCCAGCGCCGACCAGAAGCGAAGCACGAACTTGGCCTATGAGCGTCTGGAGTACTTGGGTGATGCAGTGCTGGAGCTGGTGGTAAGCCGCGAGCTGTTCTCTCTTTATCCCAAGGCTGATGAAGGCACGCTTACCAAGCTGCGCTCCGGTATTGTGAGCCGCCAGCATCTTTCTGACCTTTGCCGTGAGCTGGGCTGGTGTGACCATCTCGTCATGAGTCCGCAGCTGGAAAAGAACGGCGGGCGCTATGCTTTCTCTGTAATGGCGAATACTTTTGAGAGCGTCATCGGCGCTGTTATGGCTGATTCTAACTATAACGCAGCCCGAAAGGTGGCTTTGCGCCTCATGGATAAGAGCCTGAAGAACGCCCATAATTACATGGAGGTGAACTACAAGGGCAAGCTGCTGGAGGAGCTTCAGGCTGTGGATGGTACCGGCCCTGAGTATGTGGTGGTTCCGGTGGATGAAAATAAGCCTGCCGGGCCTTTCTATGCCCGTGCCATGTGGCATGGTCGCGTCATTGGTGAGGCTGAGGGCAGTAGCAAGCACCGTGCTCAGGTTTCTTCTGCACAGGATGCTCTTTCCAAGCGCCTCTGGGAACAGGCTTGACGCTACGGCTTCAGTAAGTAGAGAAAGCCCCGCCATATGACGGGGCTTTTTGATTTTTAGTTGACTTATCGACAATAATTTGTCTTTTTTGCAAACTATTAAATAACAAAGCGGAACAACTTCAGTTGGTGTGTTGCCTAATTCCCGCGATAAGTTGAATCTGTTAGGCGTTGCTGTGTTTATTCATGTGAAGCTTTGCAAAAGAGAGCGTGTGCGTTTCTTCGCTGTGGACGCCATGCTGAATAGGGAAAGGTTTCACTGATTTCCAGCGCTGAGACCGGAATACGAAAACGGGTATTGTCCCCCAGCTCCATCCTGTATTCAAAATAGTGGTACTCCTCATCGCTGCCCAGATAATCCGTTCCGCGATACATGGATCGAGGAAAATTTACAAGCGCAACGGCTTCTGCGTACGTGTATGTTTTCTCTGATGGGGAACATGAGCTCAATAGGATTGTGCTCAAACTCGCGCACATGAGAAGGGGCAAGGTGCAATAGTTCAAAGTCTTTTTCATGGAGTTCATAATCAACATGATAGCTCGATACAAGGCGTAAATTATTTTCCCTCTATTTGTTCTTTTGATTGATGTGATGCCCCTCGCATGGCCAGCAGGAAAATGCCGGCACCGAGTATAGCGCCCAGCGTGTCCATGAGCATATCTTTCTGCGCGTCCCACACATCACCCTGTGAGCCGAGGAAAGCCAGCCCGGCACTGCCGCCGTCAATCTCAGCATACAGCCACTCCACCAACTCCCAGAAATTTGCCACCGCCATGATGATGACGATGCTGTAAACCGCCGCGGAGCGCAGCCCGTTTGCAAGCTTGTAGCGCCAGAGCAGCTCAGCTACACCCACGGCATTGAGCCCCACCACAAAATGCGCCACGCGGTCGTAGTGATTGCGCTCAAAGCCAAAGAATTGGCACACGCCATCGAAGGGCACAAGTTCAAAGGTGTAGTGAGCGCCTACAACCTGCATGTAACACCACAGGAAAATGAAAAAGTAGGAGACTAAGCTCAGCTTCATCTTTTTGTACAACCCTCCAAAGACGCCCAGCAGTATAAACACCATCGCCATCTCCGTCCACCATACCTGCATGTCGTGCGGATTAATAAAGGACCACACCATCAGCCCAAGAAGAGCTGCCAGCATCAGCAATAAGGTAACAGAGCGCGTTGTCATAAAATTACAGGTAACTCTTTGTGAAGCAAATTATACACCTGATATTCGTTCGGTGCAATACAAAAGAATTACCTACTAGCTGTTATATCTGATTCTGTTAATGAGAATATGCTTGCTAATGAGGTGAGGGGATGATAAAAAAGTGGCATCAGGTAGATGTATCTTCCGGAAGGAGAATAGAAAATGTCCCATATAGTAAAATATTTCAAACGTAAGCCCTTGCAGCTCATATCGCTTCTTTGCGTGATTGCTGCGGCCATCTGGTATTTTTCGTATTATTCATGGGCAGTCGGTACACCTTGCGCTGCCACGATAAAATGCCGGGATTCTCATCAGGTAAGCTTAACCGAAGCTCAGCTGGAGGAGTTGACCTCCATACTGAGGGATTCTTGGCCTACGTATTTTATCCATGACCCCGTAGGAATCAATAATGATAATTGTCTTATAACTTTACATTATGCTGATGGCAGTAAAAAGAAATTTTCTCTCTGGTGGACGAATTCCATCCTCTATGAAGGTAGCGGTGAAGACTTGACAATGGATTGTATGTACGGTGCCTTTTTCCATTTCGGCGGCTGGGTGGACTATTCAGATATGGAGGTGTTTTTGCGTCAATTTTCCGAAGCCCCTTAGCCCTGTGGCTGATTATAAAAAAGCCCCGCCGATGAGGCAGGGCTTTTTTTGAATGGTTAAATCCGGATTACTCTGGCTGCTGGCCGCTGAGGATGAGGCCGATGATAGTAACTCCGGTAACGAGTTCCTGAGAACCGTAGAAAGGAGGCTCGGCGTTTTCGAGGTCGCTGATGATGGTGACGAGATCCATCAGCGTCTGCTGGCGTTCAGCAAACCAGCTGTCAAATTCAGCCTGAATATCGGCGGGGGGAGCCGGAAGCACGCTGAAGGTGCCGGTAGCCTCTACAAGGATGGGAGCCTGCGCTTTGAGAACTTCGCCGGCTTCATCAGCGGTGTCAATATCTTTAACTTCACGGAGAGCTGCGTTCATCCTCTCCACGCAGGTGAAGAGTATTTCCATGGGGGCGGTGTAATCAGCCAGCGCAGGTGCGGCTGCCGGAGCCGGGGCTTCAGCGGTGGCGGGAGCCTGTGCCATGAGGGGCGCCGCAAAAAGGCTTACGGCTGCAATGAGATAAAGTGCTTTCATCGGGTTCAGGATAGCAGAATACGCCTTTTCTGCAAGGTTGCAGTATGTCAGCCGCTCATAACAGTGAAAAAAATGCGGTGAAGCCACTCTTTCTTCTTTATTTATCGGGGAGAGTGGTTATAATGACTTGCGTTCACAATTTTTTTATCATGAAAATCTGGCTCGACGGAAAATTGGTTGATCAGGCTGAGGCCACGGTTTCAGTGTTTGATCACGGTGTATTGTATGGTGATGGCGTGTTTGAGGGTATCCGCTTCTACTCCGGTAAGGTGTTCCGCCTGGAGGAGCACATCACCCGTCTGTTTGATTCCATGCGCTATCTGGCCATGGAATGCCCTTGGACTTATGAGGAGGTATGTCAGGCTACTAAGGATACCGTGGCCGCCAACGGTATGGAGGATGGTTACATCCGCCTTGTCGTGACCCGTGGTAAGGGTGATCTCGGCCTGAATCCCCGTAACTGCCCCAAGCCCAGCATGTTCATCATCGTGCAGAATATCGCGCTCTATCCCGCTGAGATGTACGAAAATGGCCTGAGCATGATTACCTCCACCTTCCGCCGTCCGAACCCGGATATTCTCTGCCCGCAGGTGAAGAGCCTGAACTATCTCAACGGCATTTCCGCTAAGATGGAGGCTGTGGCTCAGGGCGCCGGTGAGGCTCTCATGCTGAACCAGCGTGGCAATGTGGCTGAGTGCACGGGTGACAACATTTTCATCATTCGTAACGGTGTTGTGATGACTCCTCCGCTCACAGAGGGCGCTCTGGGTGGTATCACTCGTCACGCTGTGTTCGATATCTGCGAAGAGCTCGGTATTCCCTGCATTGAGAAGGTGATGAACCGCTTCGATATTCTTAGCGCTGATGAGTGCTTCCTGACCGGTACCGCCGCTGAAGTAATCGCTGCCACCTCACTGGATGGCCGCAAGATTGGTACTGGTGTGGCCGGCCCCATTACTGGCCGCATTCTGGCCCGCTTCCGCACGCTGGTGCGCGAGTAATTAAAACTCTGACACTAAAGGCAGCGGGGCGATGTGCTCCGCTGCCTGTTTTTTATCGCTATGGAGACCCTTTATAAAGGAAAATTTCTGAACATGGTATGCGAAGGGCGCTGGGAGTACTGCGAGCGCGTGAATAATACTGGAGCTGCCATGATTTTTTCATGTACCGAGGAGGGGAATGTGCTGCTGGTGGAGGAATATCGCCCGCCCATTGCCGCTCAGAGCATCTGTTTTCCTGCCGGCCTCATTGGCGATGAAGGGCCTGAGAGTGGAGCCGTAGCCGCTCTGCGTGAGCTGGAGGAAGAAACCGGTTATGCGGCTGCCGAGTTGCGTTTTCTTTTCACCGGCCCTTCGTCTCCAGGCCTGACGTCTGAAACTGTCTCCTTCTATCTCGCTTCAGGACTTAAGAAGGTATCTGCCGGCGGCGGTGTGGATAATGAGAATATCACCGTACATGAAGTACCTTTGGCCGGGATAGATAACTGGCTCACTACTCAGATGGCTGAAGGAAAATCCATCGATCCCCGAGTATACACCGGGTTATATTTTCTTGTAAATTATGGCGCTAATTAAAAGCTGCCCGAATACATCTTTATGAGCGAGACTCAATATTACATTGCTACACCCGGTGGAGAACCCTCTGGACCCTATAGCATTAGTGCGCTGGAAGCAATGGCCGCTGCGCATGAGCTTAGCGTGGAGCATATCTACTGTGTGAAGGGGATGCCGCAGTGGCTTCCCATTGCTCGTATTGTGGATTTGCCCGGCACATCTCCTGAGAAAGATGCTCTTCCCACTGTACCGGTGCCGAATCCGCCTTTGCCGCCCATGGCTCCGCCTCCTGTTCCGGTATATCAGAGTGAACCTAAGCCGAATACTCACCTTATAGGTAGTATAGTGCTTCTTATGTTTTCCTTTATGGTGTTTATTCTGACTATGCCGTTTGCAGTCGCTGCGCTGGTGCAGGCCGGACGAGCGGAGGCTGCTTGGGTAGATGGGAAGAATGAGGAGTGCCGGAGTCTGTCGTGTTCCGCCGGTTTTTGGTTAAAGATTTCCGTGATTTCGCTAGCTCTGCAGATTGTGCTTCTAATAGGCGGTTGTCTTATCTTAATTTCTGATATCCATTAGGCGAACCTTCGCAACTATTTGGCTGAGCCGGAATCCACCAGCGATGCCTTTAGTCACAGCACGGCAGCCATCACGAACATGCCTACCATCACTCCGCCGATGCTCAGGTGATGGTGTCCCCAGCGCTCGGCCATCGGCAGTAGTTCATCAAAGGAGATGAACACCATGATTCCGGCGACCACCGCGAACAGTATTCCCAGCAGCGTGGCGCTCAGGAAGGGCAGAAGTACTAGCATGCACACCAGAGCCCCCAACGGCTCCGCTAATCCTGTGAGCGTGCCAACCCAGAAGGCCTTGCTGCGGCTACCTGTGCCATACAGCAGCGGAACTGCCACGGTGAGACCTTCCGGTATGTTGTGAATGGCCACAGCCAGGGCGACGGAAAGAGCAATACTCACATCATCAAATGCAGCAGCTACTGTGGCCATGCCTTCCGGGAAATTGTGAACACCGATGGCTATGGCAAAGAGAAAAGCTGAGCGTTTCACCTTATCGCGTCCTTTCAGGCTGGTGGCGCATTGCGCTTGGTGCACTTCATCCTCGCTGCGGAACTCGTGCGGGTTTTCGTCCTCCGGTACCAGCTTGTCAATGAGAGCGGCCAGTCCCATGCCACCGAAGAAGGAGCCGAGTACAATCCATTTGTTTGCCAGGCCTTCCCCCAGTTTTTCCATGGCCAGCGGCATGAGTTCCATGAAGGATATGTATACCATCACCCCGGCACTTGCGCCGAGTGAGAAAGTGAGCATTTTGGCGTTTGTTCGTTTGAGAAACAAGGCCACGGCTGCGCCGATACCTGTGCACAGGCCTGCCAGTAGCGACAAGGCACCACCGATGAGAAGCTGCTCTTCCATGCCGTTGAACATGCACTTCTTGTACTCTTTTCATCTCGTCCTGTCAATGAAAATACCCGTTCACGCGCCCTCAGAGGTCAGAAATACTACATATGTACACAGAATGAGCGTGACAAATGTGCTCGGAAGGAGTAAAATCTCGCCATGCACTACACTCCTTACACTCTGTATCCTGTGGGCGCTTTGAGCGCTCGTGCCGCTGCTCAGCCGCGTGAGGGCGTGCTTCTGCGCGGTGATAATGGCGGTTATGCTTGCCTGCAGTCCTGGCCTGAGCTGGGTGATTCTCCGCTGGAGTATGAGCTGGATGCTCTTCGTGACGGCACACCTCTGCGTCTCGGCGAGCGTGCACTCAAGTGCATTGAGCTGGATGGCGAGGCTCGTGCCGCAGGTGTGAATCTGTTTGATGGACTGACCATTCCTCGCAGCCATGCCACCCTTACAGTAAGCGCTACCCCCTCTCAGGTGTACAACCTCCACCAGCGTGGCTTCCGCGTGGGCAAGATTAAGGTGGTACCCAAGCTTGATACCACGGTGGAGCGCCTGACGAACCTCGCCTCCATGGTGCCGGACTGGAAGTGGCGCGTGGACTTTAACTGCACACTTTCCAAGGAGGACGCTCTGAAGTTCTGGGATATGCTTTCTGATGCCATGAAGGCTCGTATCGACTTCGTGGAAGACCCCTGCTATTATGATGTAGAGACATGGCAGGCCCTTCAGGATGCCGGCATGCCGCTCGGATATGATACTCCCCGTCAGGAGAGCTCCATTCCCGCCCGCACCAGCAAGCCCATGATGCGTCTTGTTAAGCCGGCACGCCACCACAGCAACAGCGGTCTGCCCGTGTTCACCACGTATCTTGACCACCCCCTCGGCCAGTGCTGGGCTGCTTATAACGCTGCTAAGTTCTATACAGGCAAGCCCGCTGAGGAAGTGCCTCTCTGCGGCCTTGTGACTCACCATGTGTACCGTCCCAACCCGTTCTCTGAGGAGCTCGGTATGGACGTTACTCCTGAGTTCCACGCTCCCAAGGGCACAGGCTTGGGCTTTGATGCTCTCCTGAAGGCTCTTCCTTGGAAGAAGCTGTAACGCTGAGACTGATACAATTTTCAGGCCCGGCCCACTGAGGCCGGGCTTTTTTCATACCTGAAGACACATGCACTGGCTACTTGCAGCATCTGCTTGGTTATCCTCCCGTACGGCTCCGTTTATCATCGGCGTGGCGGCGCTCACCTTTGTGTTCCCTAGTGCCTTTGAGTGGGTGCGAGGGGATGTGCAGACCTGCATACTTGGCTTTATCATGCTCACCATGGGCATGACCTTGACCACTCAGGATTTCCGGATTTTGGCGCAGAGGCCGCTGGATATCTTTATTGGCGCTGTGGCGCAATACACCATCATGCCGCTGATTGCCTTCGGGCTGGTGCACTTGTTTGGTTTGCCCAAGGGAATAGCGGCCGGGCTTATTCTGGTGGGCTGCAGTCCGGGTGGCGTATCAAGTAATATCATGAGCCTTTTATGCAGGGGAGATGTTGCGTTCTCCGTGGGTATGACAACGGCCTCCACTCTGCTGGCTCCTTTTGTGACACCTCTGCTGGTGCTTTGGCTTTCCGGCGAAAGCATTGAAGTGGATGCCGCTGGGCTTTTCCGTAGTATTCTTCTGGTAACTCTGCTGCCGGTGGGGATTGGCACGCTCTGCAACCGCTTTTTTTCTCGCTGTGCCGGTTATGAAACATGCATCCGCTTGATGCCTGGGCTGGCCGTACTCGGCCTAGCTTGCATTGTGGGTGGGGTGACGGCGGTACATGGTGCTAAGTTCTTTGAAAGCGGGGCTCTTATCTTCCTCTGCATTTTCTTACATAATGGCTTGGGGTATGTATTCGGTTATCTTACTGGCATTTTCACCCGCATGAATACCCCCAAGCGGCGCACTCTCTCCATTGAAGTGGGTATGCAGAATGCCGGGCTGGCTACTGTGCTGGCCGGGAAGCACTTCCCCATGTTGCCCGAAGCGGCCATTGCTGCCGCCATCTCCTGCGTGTGGCATTCCATTTCTGGCACGCTGATTGCAGCCATTTTCTCCTTTATAGACCGCATGAAGGGCAGAAAATGATTTTTTGCTTTCTAAGGTAGTTTTCTCTTTTCGAGGCGGGCAAAATCTGTTAAGGTAGGTTCATGATTCGAGAACTGAGAGCTATTGCAATGGGATTGCTGGTCGGTGGTGCTGCGTGTGCTGAGAGTGTGCCGGCTGAGCTGGGCAATGTAATGTTCGTGGGGGATTCCATCACGCATGGCTTCGGTGCTCCTTCATACCGCTGGGCCCTGCACAAAATTCTTGTGGATAATGGCGTGCAGTACACAGCGGTGGGGGTGAGCATGGGAAATCAGAGAACCAGCAGCGGAATCGCTCCCGGTACTCCTTACGCGGGCGTTCCTTTCACGAATGTTCACTCTTCCAGAAGTTCCGAGCGTGCTTATGAAGTGGCCGGGCGTAAAAACTGCTCCGGGCGCCTCGGTGATTCGAATATCTTTGACTGGCTTGGGCTGGATTCTACATACACTGGCGAATACCGCATAGACCCCGCCACGCAGATGCCTGACGTCTTCATCCTGCTTATTGGTACGAATGATTTGCTTGCCGAGTGTGAAAGCTCCGGCGGTGTGGGCCGCCCCGAGGTTTACCGGAAGGCACTGAATGCTCTACTTGGGCCGGATGGTGATATGGACACGATAGTTGCAGCCATGCGTCAGGCGAATCCCAACGCCCGTATTCTGGTGCTAACTGTACCCACTTGGCATGATGGAACCCGTATCAGTAATACCGCCGCGGATTATGCCTCCGCAGCAGCGTACAATGAAGAATTGAAACGATGGGGGCAGGAACATGGCGTTACTGTAGTGGATGTAAACCGTGGGCTGGTGGATGTAACGCGTACTGATTTGCCAGGTGTGGGGGCGGAGTCCTTCTTCAATGCACAAGATCATTTGCATCCCTCTTTGCAAGGTGATTTGCTCATTGCTGCTGAGGTTGCCCAAGCTCTCGGAGTTGGTGGCCGAACTGTGGGATTGGCTCGCAAATGTGCGGAGGATTTTTCTCTCGTGGGTAATCATCGCAATGCAATTTCTCCGCAGGAGTGGACCGCAATGGATGCTTCTGCCGGATTAACTGTTACTGTGACCGCTCCCGCGGTGGGCAATGGCTCCGCTGATGGTTGGGATGACGTTAACGGTATGCGCCTGCATGTGTGCCGCCCGGATATGGAGATTCTCGGTAAACTTACCGTGAAAGAAAACGGAATCTACTGGAATGAAGATACTCTGCTGTACTCTGCCGATATGGCCCAGAATACGGATGAATTGCGCGTGGCATGGGTGCCCGGCAATGAGGCAGAGAACCGTCCTCAGGGGTTCTATGTGTGGCTTGGTGAGCGTCTTATTGGTGAGGCTTTGCCCAGCATGCCGCTTTCAGTCAACAGCTGGATAAATGGGGCTATGCTCTTCGTGCCTCGCCATATGCCCTGCAGCTTTGGTGAACTGCGCGCTGCCGGCGGAGCCTATGCCCCGTGTCATTGATAGCTCGTTAAGCGCTTGTAAATATCAGAGCGGCTGAGGAGTGGTGGGCTGTGTGGATTCAGAGCTAGTTTTGGAAGCAGACAAATCGGGCATCATTTCACGCAGGGATTGCGCTGTTTCAGGGGATGTGCGCTCGATGACTTCAATAGCTCCTGGCATGCTTACCAGATTGAATGCGGCAATCTGGGTCATGAAGTAGATGACGAAAAAGGATACCAAGTAGTGCAGTATGCGGGGCTTTCTGATTTGCAGCGGGAGCGTGAGGCTTTGCGCGTCCCACATCGTGAGGCCTCGGCGCGTGAGCATGAAGTAGGAAATCAGCATGGTAACCAGACAGATGGGGAAGAGGTAGCAGCCCATGCCTATCAGGTTTGCAGATATGCTGCGGAAGAGTGCTCTGCCGAAGCTCATTTGCTGCCCCGGGCCGAACGTGCTCAGGGTGATGCCCATGATAGATTTTCCCGGAGTTGCGCCGAATTTGTTGATAATAAGAGCTTCCAGCGGTATTAAAGGAAGCCAGAATAGCATCATCAGCAGGTCGCTGTACTCTAAACCAAGCAAGTTAATCGTTACACTGGCAAGCGCTGCATACAGACTGCAATCTATCAGGCGGGCTGCTAGACGCGTTGCCGGGCGAGGAAGGGAAACCTCACCACTGATGAGAGCTGCTGTTGATTGAGGTACTGTAAGCTTGATACTCGGAACCGGTGCTGCGGTAGCCGGTTGTTGAGGTATGGGAGGAAGCTGACTTATCTCAGCTTCTGATGCTTCAGGAAGCGAGGTTTTGCTTTTATCCTTTAAATCACCGAGGAAATCTACCAGAGCAGGGAGTTCTTTGAGGGGCTGCCATCCATTGCAACCGGCATGCCAGCCCGGAGTATCCGGTGTGAGTTCTCCCATCTGCACGAGAGACACTACATCTGGTACACTTGCAGGGCCACGCCTCTGTTTGTCTTTAATCCAGTAGATATCCATGGGGAAAAATTATTAATTGGAACGCAGAGCCTTGGCCGGATCCTGTCTGGAAACGATGAATGCCGGAATGATAGAGGCGATAATCACCATGATGAAGGCTGAAATGGCCTGCTTAGCGAAGGTGACGGGGTCATATTCTGCCGGTATGGTGATACCATGGGCCTCCATGGGGAAGGGATCCATGCCGATGCTAGCCAGTGCCGACTGAATTTCAAGGCGGTAGTATAGCACGAGTAGCGCCAGCAGAATACCCAGTATAGCACCGCTGAGACCAATAAGGACACCCTGCCATGCAAAAATGCCCATAATCTTACCAGGGGTGGCACCAAGCGCCTGAAGTACAGCAATTTCACGCTTGCGCTGGATAGACATGGTGAACATCACCGCCATGATGCAGAAGCTGGCAATCAGATTAATGGCGGAGAGTACAAAGTTCATCATGATGCGCTCATTAGCGATAAGTTTGTGCCATTGTTCAAAGGCGGATGTCCAAGGTGTGATATACCAGTGTGCACCGAGGGGGAACTCATTCGTAGAAGCTGTGTTATCAGGAAGAAGCGCCTCGATTTCAGCCTGAATATTTCCGGGCTCATGTGCATTGTTCAGTCGTACGCACATGCCCATTACATTACCGGCGGCATCACCGGAGTAACCCACCACTTCTTGTGCGATACTGAGCGGCATGTAGATATCCGGACCGGGCATGTTTTCCGGTGCCTGATAGATGCCGACAATGGTAAGATCCACGGGCATTACCATCTCGTTAATGCTCTTAACGGCAATGCCATCCTCGCGGTCACGGTCCAAGGCTGCGATTCCTGCGGCCGTGTTCTGCCATTTCTGCTTCTCCTCTGCAGTGAATGGGAGGCCTCCTGCATGAGTGGTGGCGAGCTGATAAAGGGTTTCACAGGCGGTGATTTCGCTACGACGCATCTTGGCCGGGTCAAATCCGCGAATGATATTAACGATGGTTTCAAGCTTCTCAGCGGGTACGATTTCGCCGCCGTTAGCAGGGGTGGTTTGCTCGAAAAGAGTGGAGATATTCTGCATGAAGTCCTCATTGCTCTGAGTGAGCAGCGGGTTCTGAATCATGGCATAAATGGCGGCGACTTCATCGATGCTGCCCACCGGAGTGAGGTGAAGCTGGTCGCCGACTCTGAGCCCGAGAGCATTAGCTGTTTTGCGGGCAATGACACACTCGGTATCAAAGCCTTCGCCGAAGTCAAAAGTGCCTTCTTTCAACATGGGGAGCAGGGGGGCAAGCTGATTTTCATTGTGCGCCTGAATGGATGCAAACTGCACCATGATGCGACCGGCCTCACTCTGGGCAAATGCCTGTCCTTCCAGCTGAGGATAGGCACAGGCTACGTTCGGTAGTGCCTGCAGTTTTTCTACGATTGCTTCCCAATCTGTTCGCTCTTGGCTGAGGGCAATTCTTTTCATGCCATCACTTTGTGCAATGACATAATGCGGAGTGAATGCCAGAACTCGCTCTTCCATCTCCTTCTGGAGACCTCCCATGACAGAGAGTACGACGATGAGAACCATCACGCCGAGCGCTACACCAAGTAGACAGATGAGGGTGATGACAGAAAAGAGGGTGCGCAGGGGATTCAGGTAACGAAGAGCCAGCATCAGGCTCAGATTGCGTCTCAGTATTTTCATGCTCGTGGATTAGTATGGCTTAAGCGAGACTTCTTTGCAAGCCAAATGATGCACAGTCAGCTTTGCTGACGCATAAAACCCTTGCGCGGGGGTGCGCGGATGTGTAATATGAACTCAATGGACGAGAAATTAATTATTATTGGAACGGGGCCTGCTGGTTATACCGCGGCCATTTATGCAGCGCGCGCAGATCTCTCCCCCTTGGTTTTCACGGGTGAGCAGCTTGGTGGGCAGCTCACCACTACTACTGAGGTGGAAAACTTCCCGGGATTCCCTGAGGGTATCATGGGGCCTGATCTTATGTTCAACATGAGCCAGCAGGCTGAGAAGTTCGGTGCTCGCTATGCTTACGAGAATGTGATTTCCGTAACGCAGGAAGCCTGTAGCGGCATGTTTGTGGTAACTACTTCCGGCGGAGCTTACAAAGCTAAGGCTGTCATTATTGCCACCGGCGCTAAGGCACGCTATCTTGGTGTGGAGGGTGAGGCTGAGCTTATTGGCCATGGTTTGACGGCTTGCGCTACCTGTGACGGTGCTTTCTATCGTGATGTGCCCGTATGCGTGGTGGGCGGTGGTGACAGCGCCTGTGAGGAAGCTGCATTCCTGACCCGCTTTGCCAGCAAGGTGTACCTTATTCACCGTCGTGACCAGCTGCGTGCCAGCAAGGCCATGCAGCAGCGCGTGCTCTCTAACCCGAAGATTGAACCCGTTTGGAATAGCACCATCGCTGCCTATTCCAAGGATGAGGCCGGTGAGCTTAATGGCGTGACCCTCCGTGATACGGTGACCGGTGAGGAGCGCCCGCTGGAGGTTAAATGCGTATTTATGGCCATTGGTCATTCTCCGAACAGTAAGTTCCTCGGAGACCTCGTGGATGTGGACGCTGCCGGTTTCATCATTCGTACCAATGGTGGTACAGCCACGAAGACCCCCGGTCTTTTCGCTGCCGGTGATGTGGCTGATCCAGTCTATCGTCAGGCTATTTCAGCTGCCGGTATGGGTTGCTGGGCTGCCATTGAAGCTGAGCGTTATCTGCTTGCTCAGGAGTAATTAAGGGAATGTTATCACGCATAGATGTCACCATGAAAAAGAAAATGTTGACAATTGGGGTTTTGTTTGCCGGGGTACTCCTCAGCAGCTGCCAGACTCCCGAACAACAACTTGCCGAGGCTACGGCACTTGCCGCTGCTGGCAATCATACTGCCGCTCTTCCCTTATACCGTAGCGCTGCTGAAGCCGGCAATGCTCAGGCTCAGCTTGCGCTGGGTAAGTGCTATGACTTTGGCCGTGGTGTGGCGTCCAATCCCGCTGAGGCCGTGCGCTGGTACAGAATGGCAGCAGTAGCAGGTAATGCAGACGCTCAGGATAATCTGGCTACGTGTTACGCTGAGGGATACGGTGTGCCGAAGGATTTGTCCGCCGCTTTCCGCTGGTATCAGGAGGCCGCGTCTCAGGGGAACGCATATGCGTATAACAATCTCGGGCTTTGCTACCGTAATGGTGAAGGCGTAGCTTCTGATCACGCCAAAGCCACGGAGTGCTTCCATCAGTCTGCTCTTCTGGGTAACGCCAACGGACAGTACAATCTTGGCCGTAGTTATTACCACGGCCTCGGTGTTCCGGTGGATATGGAGCAGGCCCGATTCTGGATTGGACGTGCTGCCGCCCAAGGTCACCAGAATGCTGCAGCTTTCATGCAGGATAACGAGTGGCAGTAATCCGCTGCTTGCCTACATTCTTCAGCCGCGTGCTTGCTGGCGCGCGGCTTTTTCATAACGCTGAAAAGATGGTCTTATACATAAATGAGTGAATCCGGAAACAGAAAAACGCCATGGGGCTCCTTCTGGGGGCTGAGTATCATTCAGTCCATGAATTCTCTGAATGAGAAAGGCGTGCAGTTCCTACTTATTGCTCTGGGAATATGGATGATGAAGGAGCTTCAGTACTCTCTTTCCGTGCTGATTGTTCTGCCGTTTGTTCTGTTTTCGCCTCTGGCTGGCTGGTTGTCTGACCGCTATAGTAAGACGCGCCTTTTGCAAGCGATGGTGCTACTGCAGGTCATTGTGCTGGTGGGAATGACTGCCGGTCTCTTTATGCACAGCCTCTGGGTGGCAATTGGCTTTTTCACTGTGTTTTGTATTCAGGCCATGTTTTTCAGCCCGGCTAAGAAGGGGCTGGTAAAGGATATAGTCGGTTCTGAGAATATCGGTTTTGCCAGTGGAATTCTGGAGATTACCTCCATGCTGGCCTTGTTGCTTGGGCAGATAGGTGCCCTGTTCATTGAGTATAGTCTGCTGAAGAAGTGGGGGCCGGACTCCGGCTGGGAAGCCGCGGCTTGGCCCTGTGCCTGTTGTGCCTGTGGCGCGGTGGCTGTATTTATTCTGAGTCTTTTTATACCTCGCTTTGAACCGGAGAGTCGCCGCCCGTTCCGTTGGAACTTGTTCTGGAAACATTTTGCACAGCTTCGTATGCTCTGGCGGGTGCCTGTACTCAGAAATAGTGAGATTGGTATCGGCTATTTCTGGTTTATTGCCGGCACAATGATGCTTATCGCTCTGCAGATGGCTGCAGAGGCTAACCCCGTGGCCTCATCAAGTGATTTCATGCAGGTGCTGGGCCAGCAGAAGGATTCTGCTCTGCTGATGGCGTGGATAAGCGGTGGCTCTATTCTGGGCGGTGTAACGGCATCAATCATTTGTGCTCGCCGCATTCATACTTGGGTAGCAACTGTAGGCGGCGCCGGGATGACGCTGGGCTGTATGCTGCTGGCTATCATTTCATACGGAAGCATTGCTTTCTATGTTTCGCTTGCTTTTACCGGCTTCATGGCTGCGGGGTATCTGGTGCCGCTGAATGCGCTTTTGCAGGATCGCGCTGATAATGACAAGCGTGGAGACGTGATTGCGGCGGGCAATCTGGTGGATTGTTTCCTCGGTATTATGTCCGTGGTGGTGCAGGGCGGTATGAAGCTGGCGGGAATCAGTCCTCAGGCACAGTGTGCCATTCTTGCCGTCAGCAGCGCTGTAGTGGCTGTATTTATTTATCGCAATACTCGAACTCTTTCCTGATTTATATTTGATATGAACACTTTCTGTCTGACGAAATATGGCACGGCCCGAGTTATGTTAACAGCTTTGGCTGTATGCGGGCTTTGTGGCTGCAGTGTGGAGCAGAGGCTTGCAGCGGTGACAGCTGATGTTCAGACGAGCTTTGCTCAGGCAAGAGAATGGGAGCAGCTGCCGGTACGTACTATTTCATGGCAGCAGGCCCTCTATATGATTTATAATAATAATATAGACCTGCAGAAACTGAACGCGACTATTGCTCGCTGTGAACGTGATGGTATGAGCATTTATACGGACATGATTCCGGGCGTGTCCTACTATGGTTATTTTACTAAAACACTTAGTGAGCTAACCGGTTCTTACCGGACGGATGATTTGAGTTCCAACGTCAACGTTACATTCTCTCTACCCACTATTACTAATATACCCTACCGGGTGTATGCATCACGCGCCAATACATTCGCCGCAATGAAATCCAGGGAATTGAGGGAGCGTGAGCTTACATCAAGACTCTACACCGAGGTGAGGAAGCGTGAGGTAGAGCTGAGACGCCGTGCTCTGGAGGATTCTAGGCCAAATGCTCAGCCTGAAAGCTCGCGCATGCTTGCCGAGAATACGAGGCGCCTTAATGATTCACAATACTGGAAGAACGTTGCTGATTTGCTCGGTGATTATACCGCTCGCTGGCAGATTCTTCCGGAATCCATGCCGCGGGTTAATTGGAATACGTATCTGCCACGTTTTAACAGGCTAGATGACCTTTCTGCTTGTCGTTTTGCGATTCGTCTGGAGCAAGCCCATCTGGCTCAGTATGGGATTGCTCTACAGTATTTGCCTACGATTAATGCGCATTTGTACAGTCCCTCACTTTTCTCCTCTACCGGTGGTACGTACCAAGGTACGTTCCTCGGGGGTGATGACACCCGCCTGAATCTTAATCTGGGTTATACAATTGACACCCAGCTTGATACATGGAATTTGTATCAGGATAGAAAAGAGAATTATGAGAATGTGCAGCGTGAGGTATATGCGTCCATCATGGAGCACAAACATAAGCTTTCCCAGCTTCGCCGCAGCGTGCTGGATTACCAGAGCTGGAGAAGTTACATGGAGAAGCGTATACAGTACCAGCTGGAAACGCCTGTAACTACTGCTGAGGAGCTATTGAGCAGAGATTCTCTCATCTATGATATGAGGATGGAGCTGCTGAATCAGGAGAACAGCGCTATTGAAAGTGAGGCTGCTGTTATCATTGAATATGGAATGCCTAGGGGCTAAGCCCATTTAATTCCGAATATATATTTTATCGAGCCCGGGGGCGGTAGTTGCCGTTTCCGGGCTCTGATGATGCAGAGGGGCGGTCTCCGTTGATGCGGCGATCCAGACCGAACTTCCAGTCGAGTTCTTCAATGGTACCATATACGATGATATCAATCATGAAATCGGAGAGGAATGTGACCGGAGAAAGGATAACTGTGGGTAGGCTTGTCACCTTGGGCCAGAGATTTCCGTGAATGTAGAGCGTGTCCAGGTCTATATCCAGCTTCATATCTACATCCAGATTATAGCCCTGAGCTTTCATCTCATAAGCTCTCAGATGTCCATCAGCAATGACAAAATTAGCGTAAGCGTCCTGAATGTCATAGGAGAAGATATGATTGTATCCCGGTAGAACTCTGGCTCTTCTTCCCATAGCGCTGATGGCATTACCTGTGCCGGAGAATGCACTGGCAATGTAGCTTGGCCTGTTGCCAGCCTCCTGACTTTCTGCAGCGGATTCCAGCAGGAGTAACTTTGCAGGAAGGTCTGATACGAGCTCACCAATGGGGTGGAAAATGGTGGAGCCCATCAGGTCTCCATTCACTACGCTGATGTTGCCATAGCCTTGGATGTCATTTATATCCGGGGTAGGAGAGCGAAATCTGAGCTGTCCATTGCAGAGCGCAGGACTGAACTCTGTATTGTAAGAGGCTAGAATACTGCTCAGATTCATATTTCTAGCGTTGACTAGACCATCAAAGCTGGTGCGTCTGCCGGAAATGCCGATTTTCACTGTGGCATCCAGCACACCTTCCCAACAGGCCGCATTCATCTGGTCCAGCAGGAGATAATCATCCGTAATCCGGATGAAGCCGCTGAAGCCGGTGAGAGGAATAGTGGTTCCCAGGAAACGGAATCCGCATTTGCTCGGTGACGCCGCACGGATTGTGCCGCTCATGGCACGTGTGCAGTCAGAGTATATGGGGAATACGCAGCTCTGGGTTTCAATGTCGGCAGGTGTCGGCATAATGACATCTTCCAGAAACTCATGAAGTGGTGCGAAAAACATACCCAGAGAGTAGCCGGGGTATACGCTGCCCTTTACATTGACCAACTCTACGAAACTATTCTCTACATCAATGATAACAGCATCACCTCTCAAAGTGGTATGACGGTGCGTGTTTCGGAGGTTTCTGAGCTCAGATGAGGAGAATCCCAAAGCATTAAAGTTTTGCCTGGCAAGCCATGCTGAGTTATCGTAGACCATGGTGATATTACCGATAGTAATGCAGCATTCATCTTTGATTGGTGTGCCGTTTACTACTTGGTCATAGCGAACTTTTGCGCGGACAAAACAGAGGCCATGTCTTACATCCGTATATGGATTATTCCCCAAATCCCTGCGAACGCTCTCTCTGCCGGATGAATCCTCCTCAATTACGGCAAGCTGGTATGCTACGTTCCGCAGGGATACATCACAATAGCTATCCACACAGAGTCCGTTGGAATAATCCACCGTGACATCGATGCCGGTTATATCATTTGAGCTGTTAGAGGTGAACTTGAAATCTCGGATGATTTCATGAGCGTCTGATGAGTCTATGAGCCTGTCAACAACGTCTGCACGAATATCGTTGCGGCCGGTTATGTGCAGGCGTCCGGCCGTGGTGCCGTTAATTTCTGCTTCGAGGTTGTTATTATTGTGATTTACAGTGAGGTCAGCCTTATAGGTATACTCGCCATCCTCGGTTGCGTTAAGGTCAATCTTGGCGGCAATAGCTATGGGGATTTCGCAGCCTCTGAAGGCAACTACTCTGTTCGGCGTTCTCACTAACTCCGGAATACTGAGGTCAATCTCTGCATTTTTTACGTGCATCGTCTCAGCATCAAGTGCAAAGCTTCCACTTGCACTCAACATTTCCGGCAATTTAACCTGAGGTACACTTACATCAAAGCGCTCTAATATGTCCTGATAGGTAGCAGGGAAGAGCCTAAGTGTAACTCCGGTGAAGAGAATGTTTCGCTCATCTGTCCAGTCTATATCAGCATGGCATTCGTTTACTGCTTGCCCATGGCCGGCTGATGCTGCTCCAAAGGTTATGTCCGCTGCGCCTCGTTCACCTTCGGTCATGTGAAGAGTTGCACTCAGGTGTCCAAGCGTCGTATCTGCATGGCTAATGTTTTCGATAGAGAAATCCAGATTTGCGGCGCGGAAAAGCTCTGAGTGATGCGCCTGCGGGGAAAGGTGGGAAATTTCAGGAATATCAAGTTTTAATCCTGAAATTAGCGTTTCTCTGTGATTGATGGATGCAGCAGAAAGACTACCCTCCGTTTTATCAATGCTGAGCTGTTCATTCTGGTACCTGATTCCGCTCAGTGTCAGGCTCATGTTGACTCCATTAATACGGGTATCACCATGTTGAACGTTTTGCATGAGTTGTTCTTCTGTCGGGATAAGCGACAGAGTATTTATTATTAACTCATTGTTCAGGTAACTGATGCCCTTGAGCATTGCATCTGCCCGGAATCCATTTATCCGCACTCCGTCTGCACTTACTTCTTCTGCCGAAAGTGTGAGGTTAATTTCTTCAGCATTTGTGGGGATTTTATTATCCGTCTGCCTGATGCCGCTAATCAGCACTCTGATATCGGGACGGGTGAGCATCACCCCTCCGGCATTCATGCGTTCTGTTGAGAGTGTCAGCCTCAGATTGTGAACATTAGGCGTGAAAAGTTGCCAGTCTTTTTCACCTTCTTCAAAATTCGGAGTAGTCAGAGCCGCTTGTAGTACAAGTTTCACGCGGTCTCCGAGCTCTAAATCATCGGGTAGAGTAATGGGCGTCTCAGTGAACTCGTTGATGATAGCAAGAGTCTGGTTAACGTCCACATCCGCTCTCAGAGAGGCTGTGCCTTCACCGTTATTTGCTGTAGCCATCAGGCTGAGTGTACTGTTATTGTACTGAAACTCCAGCCTCTTGATATTGAAGTTGCCGTTCCTGTAGAAGAACTCAAGTGAAACGATATCTATTTTATTATCGCCGATGTAGAGGTTCTTCTGCTCGAGCTCACCATCCAGCCTTATGTTTTCGAGAGAATAGCTTTCAGTAAGGTTAAAACTGCCACTCAGATTAATCCTAGGGGCATCTTCCGGGCTGTGAGTAATTTTAGCAAGAACTCCGGCTTCATTTTCACCGAGCGCCTGTGTGAGCATGGGCACCAATGATGCCGTACTATTGAATCTCAGTCCTAATTCGCGAGTTTGGGTTGCATAGCCTGCTTGTAGCGATGTATTGGAGGGTGGATCAATAGTAGAGAAACGCAGGTTATTAATTGTGATAGTATCATTACGATACGCTATAGCAAGACGTATATTCCTGAGTTTGTGAATATCAAAATCATAACGGGGCATTTCACCCTCAAGGGTAATGACCAGTTCCCCTTGTTTGATAATGTTCAGGCGCAGTGCAGGAGCCTCATCATCACTCCAGTTTTGTTTACTAATGAAGTGATATGCCTCATTGGTATAGGATGAGTATTCTGCCAGTAGAGCCGGAATATCAAGTGCCCCAGTACCGTCAGTTTGCTCATTTTCATTAGAGGTCTCCTGAGCGATAAGCTGAGTGAAGTTATCAATCTTTGCATTAACATTGATGCTTACCCCTTGCAGCTGTAGTGCCCCTGAACTAATATGAAGTTGTCCGTTTTTATTGATTGATGCGACGAGGGTGATGTCTCTCGCGCTTAATGTTTCTCCTGGAGAGTCGGTAACAGGCAAGGAGATGTTACCATTGCGGACACTCAGTTTTCTGAGAGGAAAATCACCTGTAATCAGCTGAAAAAGATTCAGCTTAGCTGATACTGACTCAAAACTAGCCAGAGGAGCTTGGTCATCCTCCTTGGCATAAAGGCGCACACCTTCCGCTCGCAAAGAAAAACCTCTGTAAGGTTCCAGATATACTCCGTTCAGCTTTAAGTGTAGCCCAGCGTCAGCAGCTGTTTTTTCAATTTCTCGCAGTACTGAATCAGGCAGGCCAGCGAGCGTCAGCCAACTGATGACAGTTGTTATGAGCAGAAAAATCACCAAACACACGGTTGGTATTTTGGTACCGACTCGTCTGATGATGAGTTTTCTGCTCATATGTTCTGATTTGTAAGAGGTAAATCAGATTTCGGGGTCATATTCACCCTCTGGAAGAGGAGGTGCTTTCGGCAGATTTTTGTCAATATCGTCTAGCAGATTGACGAGCTCCACTCCTCGCTGGGCTGAGTTATCGTATTTGAAGGTGAGGCGGGGGGTGTTCCTGAGAATTACACGCTTGCTGACAGCTTTCTGAATAACTCCGCGGTTTTTTGTGAGTTTCTCGATAACCTGTGCAGGGGCCATGCGCCCCACCACGCCTACCCACACGCGCCCCTCCTTCAGGTCTTCTGTAATTTCGACCTGAAGGATGGAGACGATGGTGCCGTTCCACTCGAACTCTTTCTGAATGAAAGAGCCGATTTCGCGTTTCATCAACTCGTTAACTTTATCGAGGCGACGTGTTGCCATATATGGAGGATATAATCAGAGTGTTTGCTTAATCTTCTCAAGGGAGTAGCACTCGATGACGTCACCTTCCTCGTAATCATTGTAATCAGCGAGGCGGATGCCGCATTCAAGGCCGGCCTTGACTTCTTCCACTTCATCCTGGAAGCGGCGAAGTGTGGACATCTTGCCGTCAAATACCACCTGACCATCGCGCAGTACGCGGGCTTCAGCAGTACGCAGCATTTTGCCGTCAGATACATAAGACCCAGCAGCGCGGCCTTTGTTCAACTTGAACACCTGCCTGATTTCGGCATGACCCAGCACGGTCTCACGTGTCTCAGGTTCAAGCAGACCGAGCATGGCGTCCTTAACCTGATCAATAAGCTCGTAAACGATGGAGTAAATCTTCACCTGAACGCCTTCGCGCTTCACGGCCTTTACAGCGTTGCTTTCCACCTTCACATTGAAGCCGAGAATTACAGCGTCGGAAGAGGAAGCAAGCAGAACATCACTCTCGGAAATCGGGCCGGCAGCAGCGCCAATGAACTGGCATTCCACCTTCTCGCTGTCGATATCAAGAATGGCCTTCTTAATGGCTTCCACGGAACCCTGTACGTCACCCTTGAGGTAGAGCTTCAGTACTGCCTTCTGGCTGCCATCACCCATCATGGCCAGAATGTCCTCCATTCGGGAGCGGCGCGGGGCACTCAGGCGAGCCTGACGAAGTTCTTCCTGACGTTCTTCAGCGAGCTTGCGAGCAGCACGCTCGTTATCCATTTCCACGAGCTCGTCACCCACGTTCGGAGTCTGGAGGAAACCGGAAACCTCAGCAGGCATACCAGGGGTAACCTTCTTAATGGACTTGCCCTGATCGTTGAAGAGAGTCTTAATCTTACCGGCGTAAGGGCCACAGATGAAGGGCATGCCTACCTTAAGGGTGCCACTCTGTACGATTACGGTAGCGGAGCTGCCCTTACCCTGTTCCATACGGGCCTCAATGATGGAGGCGCGGCAGTTGGCGCGGGGGTTTGCCTTGAGTTCAAGCACTTCAGCCTGCAGGCAGAGGAGGTCGAGCAGGTCATCAATACCGGCACCGGTGTGGGCGGATACATCCACACACTCAATCTCACCACCGAAATCTGTGGGCATAAGCCCCTCTTCCATCAGCTGGGTGCGAACACGCACAGGATCTGCTGCAGGCAGGTCGCACTTGTTCACGGCCACAATGATGGTCTTACCGGCAGCCTTCGCATGAGTGATGGCCTCGCGCGTCTGGGGCATGATACCATCGTTCGCGGCAACAACCAGCACAACGATATCCGTAACGTCAGCACCGCGGGCTCGCATCTCTGTGAAGATGGCGTGACCAGGAGTATCAATGAAGGTAAGGATATTGCCGCCGTGGTTTACAGAGTAGGCGCCGATGTGCTGAGTGATGCCGCCAGCCTCACCAGCTACCACCTTTGTGCGGCGGATGTAGTCCAGCAGGGAGGTCTTACCATGGTCTACGTGACCCATGACAGTAATGATGGGCGTACGAACCTTCAGTACATCATCAGGCTCTTCTTCTACGGCTACGGGTTCGGGCTCCTTCACGACTTCCACGGGAGCCTTCACGCCGGCACCTTTTTCACGCTTTACGCGTTCAAACACGTAACCATGCTTCTCGCACAGGGCCGCTACCTGATCACTATCGAGCGTAGTGGCAGGATTTGCGAACACGCCCATGGGAAGCAACTCAGCAATGAGCTTGAAGGGCTTCAGGTTCATCTGAGCTGCGAGATCTGCCACGGAGACCGGCGGCTTCACGTTGATAACCTTGTCACCATTGGCTTCCGGAGCAGGGGTAGAAGCTGCTTTCGGGGCTTCCTTTACGGGAGCGGGAGCTTCTTTCACAGGCTCAGGCTTTTTGACGGGTTCGTTTTTTGGTGCGTCTTTACGGGGAGCGGGTGCCTTCTTCTTGGGGGCTCCGAGCAGGTCAAGAGCCTCTTTGCGGGGAGCTGTCTCTTTTTTAGCCGGAGCCGTCTGAGCCTTACGGGCGGGCTCGGCAGAAGCTGCGGGCTTGGGTGCAGCTGCTTTTTGAGCAGGTGCCGCAGCTTTTTTCTTCTTGGTACCACCGAGCAGGTCCAGAACTTCGGGTTTCTTGTTGTTCTTTTCAGGCATGTTTGATTGAAAAAGTGTGTGTTGTTCTGAGTGAGCGGCTTTCGCCCTCAGTTTTGTAATCAGGCATTCTTGGCTTTATCCACGATGGCGAAGGCCTGATCTTCACTGATGCCCAGTGCGTCCACAAGATCCTCAGGCTGCACATAGCTGGCAATACCCTGAACGGTAGTAAAACCGGCTGCAATCATCTCAGTAGCGAGTTCTGCTGTGACGCCGAGAGTGTTGACGAGTTCCTCAGCACCTTCTGTTGCATAGCTCTTGGCACGAGTCATGTTGTCATACGGCTCCACGCGTACATCCCAGCGGTCATTCGGGCTGGAGATGAGGCGGGCAGTCAGGCGTACGTTCTGACCCTTGCGGCCCTTGGCCTTGGCTGCGGCCTTGTCGTCAGCTACATATACGGTAACAATGCGCTTGTCGTTATCTACGTCAATGCTAACCGGATCAATCGGAGCAAGGGATTCCTGTACCATGGCGGCCTTGTCCTCGGAGTATTCAAGGATATCCACCTTCTCGCGGTTGAGCTCGTTTACCACGTTCTTCACGCGGGCACCGCGCATACCAACACATGCACCGATGGGATCCACGTTAGGATCATCGCTCTTAACCACCATCTTGGTGCGATAACCAGCATCACGAACAATGTTGACGATTTCAACTGTGCGCTCGTAAATCTCCATTACCTCGTTCTCGAAGAGGCGGCGAACAAGGTTCGGATGGCTGCGGGAGAGAATCAGCTCGTGGCCGCGTGCTCCATCTCTTACCTCTACCACGTAGAAGCGCATTTTGTCACCCGTGGTGTATTCTTCACCGGGAATGCGCTGGCGCAGGGGTACAATGCCTTCAAACTTATCCACTTCCACGATAACATCACCCTTGTCATAGCGACGAACGGTACCCGTGACAAGTTCACCGATGCGGTCCTTAAATGCATCAGCGAGCATTTCCTGCTCAGCCTTGCGGATACGCTGCTGCATGGTCTGGCGTGCAGTCTGAACCGCAATGCGACCGAAATCCTTCGGCGTGATGTTCATGGTGATCTTCTGACCAATCTCCACGGCTTTGCCGCTTTTTGCTGCCATGGCTTCTGCGACGGAGAGCTTCACCTCATTGTAAGGATCAGTAAAGTCTTCATCTGCCACAATTACCATTCTGGCCTTAATCTTAACACTGTTCTTCTGCGGATCAATGATAGCGCGGATGTTCTGGATGCGCTCTGCGCCGTCTACCATTTTGGAGTAGGCGGTGAGGAAGGAAGCTTCAAGAGCCTGCAGTACACGCTCGCGAGTGAGGTCTTTTTCGCGGACGTAGAAGTCGATGAGTGCGGAGATGTCTGTAGCGGCCATAGTGTTTGATGCTTAAGGTTCTTTGTGCCCGGGCTATAAAAAAGGAGCGGGCCCATGACCCGCCCCAATCTCAGAAGACCGGAACTTGTTCGGAGGTATGTTATCATTCTCAGACATTTAAGTCAAGTAAAATGCCTGAAGAATACGATTTTTTTAGGGTTCAGGACGAGAATCCTGTGATTCTGTGCCATTGTCTTCATCCACGTAGATAACCGCTGGGTTATTAGCGGGTATGACGTTAACACTCCTGATTCTTCTGCCGCTCACGCGGGCGTGCTCAAGAATCCATTGAAGACGCACGAGCTGCTCTTGTATATCGTACACCTGCATCATTACCTCGGTGCCACCTTCCAGGATGATAATCATCTTCCAAGGACGTGGACGGAAAATTTCCGTAATAGAGGGAATTTCCACGAGGTTATAGGCATTGGAGGCAGAGATGAGCTCCTTAATGGGCCGGCAATTTTCAGCGTTAATAACAGCGCCTACCCTAATGTCGCTGATGTCTTCCGGCTGAAGATACCAAGTGGGCACATTGAGGAAGTTTCGGTGGTATTGTTCCACTACCGGGAATATGTAGCCGTCCGGATCCATAAACATGCGGTTGCTAACACCGGTTTCCGTTGCACTTTCTTTCTCCACATAAACGACGGGGATACGCTCGGTTATTTCAATGTGGAGAGTATCTGGCATTTCTGCACGAATAACAGCAGATGAAATGCATGGGTGGGATTCCAGTTTTTCTTTCATCTCACCTACGTTCAGGGTAGCCATATTAATTGTACCCTCAATTTCCAGAATCTGCATGACTTGCTCACGAGAGATAATCCCGTGACGTGAAACATAGCTCACGTTGTCAATGCTAAGTCCGTATGCCTTTTCCAGCGCGTAATTGATGAGATGATATGTTCCCCAGATGACAGGAGCCGCAATAAGGAGGATGAGGAACCATTTACGCAGACGGCGCGCACCGCGCTTAAGCGCCAGCATACTGAAGAGGCGGTCCTTTAAGGAGAGCGCCTTCTCCAGAAGCTGTACATTTTCCTTCTCTGTGCGGTACTTGTTCTGCGGCTTCATGCGGAATCTGGCTCTCAGCCGCGGGGCTGATTGAGAGAAATCTCGGCAATACGTGAGCAAAGCTCACCGAAGCTGATGCCTACAGCAGCTGCTGCCTTAGGGAAGAGTGAAGCACTAGTCATGCCTGGAATGGTATTAATCTCCAGCACGTAGGGCTTACCATCAGCTGTCAGCAGTACGTCCACTCGTCCGTATACCTCAACGTTCAGAGCCTTGTATGCAGCAAGTGCAGCAGCCTGAACTGCTTTAGTTTCTTCCTCGCTAATGTCGGCCGGGCAGATGTAGTCAGAACCGACACCACCGGAGAGTGCAGGATATTTATTGGCAAAATCGTAGAATCCCTCACGAGGTGCAATGTGAATGACGGGCAGGGGGGTGCCATCAAAAATGGCAACGGTGAGTTCCTTGCCGTCGATGTATTCTTCCACAAGAATATCCGTGCCGTATTTGGCAGCTTCCTTCACTGCGGCGGGGAGCTCTTCCTCAGTTTTAACGATGCTGACACCTACTGAGGAGCCTTCACACGGGGGCTTAATGACGCAGGGTACACCGATGGTGGGAAGCTGTCCGGAGGGGATGACTTCGTCCTTGGGCGTGGGAACGCCAGCTGCAAAGAATGCTTTCTTAGTGAGAATTTTGTCGAAGCAGTTACGGCTTGTCTCAGAGCCAGCGCCTGTGTAAGGAACACCGAGCTCTTCCAGATAGGCCTGAAGGCCGCCGTCTTCGCCGTATGTGCCGTGAATCATGTTGTAGCACAGCTCCGTGCCTTCAGGAATAGCCGGGCGAACGCTGTCCACCACCAAGGGGGTGACATTCGTGAAGCCTTCTGCACGAAGAGCCTCCAGTACTGCATTACCGGATACAAGTGAAACCTCTCTTTCTGAACCGGGGCCTCCCATCAGAAGGGTGATGGCCGTGTCTTTTTTCAGTGTCTTCATGTTTAATGATTAGTGCGTGTATAGCGCTTCCGCGCATCAGAATTCAGCATCGCGGTCACCTACCACCTGTACTTCTGTACGCAGGGTGATGCCTCGCTCAGTTTTAGCCTTGTTGCGGATGTAGTCGATAAGCTCTGTCACATCCGTGGCTTTGGCTTTATTGATATTAACGATAAAGTTAGCGTGTTTGGTGGAAATCTGAGCACCGCCGATGGTGTATCCCTTGAGGCCTAATTCATCAATAAGCTTACCGGCGGGGATTTCCTCGGGGTTCTTGAAGGTACATCCTGCGCTGGGCTCCACGGGTTGGGAGTTTTTGCGGCGCTGGCGGCTGTCCTCAGTAGCGGCTTCTATCTCCTTGGGATCACCGGGAGTGCCGGAGAAGGAGGCCTGCATCACGATATTGTGCTCAAAATCAGGAATGAGGCGGTAACAGGCAGGACGCATGGTTTCTTTCTCGAACTCCACGATGTCACCATCATCGTTCAGGGCAATGGCGGAGCGGAATACACTCCACATATCGCCGCCCATGGCTCCGGCGTTCTGACGGAGGCTGCCGCCCACATAACCGGGGATGCCGTCCATCCATTCAAAGCCGCTGATGCCGTTTTGGGCAGCGAAAGCAGCAAGCTTCTTGAGCTTCACACCGGCACCGGCGATAATTTTATTGCCGCGCAGTTCAAGCTTCTGGAATTCTCCGGCTGCGGGATGAATCACAGCTCCGCGAATGCCGCCTTCGCGCACAATGAGGTTGGAGCCGCGGCCCACGGTGTGCACAGGAATGTTACGATCCTTGAAGAAGTTCACAACTGCCTGCATGTGCTCAAAGGTATCGGGCTCAATCCAGTACTGAGCTTCACCGCCTACACCGGCGGTGGTATGTTTGCTCATGGGCTCGTACAGACGGCAGGTGAAGTCAGAACCGCACTCTTGCTGCATTTCTGCAAGGACGCGCAAGTCATCCGCAATCTTCTTACCGGCTTCATGCACATTACCGGCACCCAGGGTGATGAAGAGGTCACCGGGGCGGAGGATATTACCCACCTTGTGGTGTGCAAGTGACAAGTCTGGGAGGAACTCGGCATCCACGGGGCCGTTCTCCAGCACGGCATCCACGATGGTTTGACCACTGATGCCGGGAATGGGCGGCTCGCTGGCAGGGTATACATCTGCCACGTAAAGCTTATCAACATTCTGCAGCACCTTGCCGAAATCGTCACGCAGCAGTTGAGTGCGGGTGTAACGGTGAGGTTGGAAAAGCACAATGAGGCGTTCCGGCTTCAGGCTCTGAGCCGTCTGCAGGGTGGCTGCAATTTCAGTGGGGTGGTGACCATAGTCATCCACAATCCTGTAATCTCGGGAAAGGTATTTGGTCTCGAACCTGCGGCGTGCACCGGCAAAGCTGACAAGACCGCGGGTGATGCTGGCAAAGTCACAGCCAAGCTCCAGAGCAAGAGCGGTAGCCGCAAGGGAGTTCAGCACATTGTGGCGGCCCGGAATGCCAAGTTCCACTCGGCCGAGAGCTTCGCCCTTGTAATTAATGGTATAGAGTGTGCGGCCTCGCTTTACTGTTACATCAGTAGCGGTGTAATCCGCGTCCTGCCAGCCATAGGAAATAGTGTTCGGATACTGGGAGCAGACATCGGCTGCCCCGGCGTCTGTCTTGCAGTAAATGAGTTTGCCTCGTGTTTGACGGCAGAGGCGGTGGAACACGCTCTTAATGTGATCGAGGTCACGGTAGAAGTCCAAGTGTTCGGCCTCAATGTTCAGGATAATGCTGTGCTCGGGGATGTAGTTCACCAGAGTGCCGTCACTTTCATCACCCTCGGCTACAAGATATTCGCTGTCTTCCGTCCAGTGTGCGTTAGCTCCGAGTACCGGAATTTCGGCACCCACATAGTGACAGGGACGCATACGACCCTCACGGAGCAGGTGGGCGCTCATGGCTGATGTGGTGGTCTTACCATGGGTGCCGGCTACTACAACACCTTTCTTGTTATTAAGAATAGCAGCAAGGCATTCGGCGCGGCGCAGGCAGAGGCAGCCATTCTGACGGGCTGCGGCAAGGGCTACATTCTCCTCGCGGATGGCACTAGAGTAAATAACAACCTCTGCGTCACTTACAGCAGCAGCGCTGTGCGGGCAGGAGAAAACGAGGCCGGCCTGCTGCAAGCGCTCTGTTTCCTTACTTGTCACGCGGTCACAGCCGCTTACGCGGTGGCCCATTTCAAGCAGCATGCGGGCAAGGCCGCTCATGCCGGAGCCGGCGACACCAATGAGATGAATGCGTACGGGATTATCCCTGTCCAGAAGCCTTTTGCGTAACTGTTCTATCATAGCTCTTACGCGTTATTATATACGATTACGCTGTACAATCAAGCCAAATGTAATTCGGTTTTGCTGGAATTAACATCCGGCACTGAGAATGAAGGACATTTTTCAGGGCAGGGGGGCTATGGTTGCAGCTTTACTCGGCTGCGAACCAGCGGCGGGTCGTCACGAAAATGAAAATGAGACCGATGATGACACTGAGTGCTCCGTACAGAATGAAAGTAGAGGTGGAGGCAGGGTCACTCACAATGCTGGTAAGATAGATGACTAGGAAGTTACCCAAGGTGCTGGTGAGAAACCAGAAACTTGATACCGTGCTCTTGAGTTTATCACCTGCGGCCGTGTATGCGTATTCAATGCCGGTGGTACTTACAAGAATTTCAGCTACGGTAATGACAAAGTAGGGGATAATCTGCCAGAGAATGCTGAGCTGTTCACCGGCATTTAATCTGCTCTGAAGCCATGCCACGATGGCGTACGAACCACCAGCCAGCACGATGCCGATACCCATGCGCTTAAGCGGCTGACTCCACTTGCCGATATAGGGATAAACCAGCAGGGTGACGATAGGCACAAGAGTCATCACAAAGGCGGGGTTGATGCTCTGCATTTCTTCCGCACCGAGGGAGAATGTAACTCCTGCGAGGGTAAAGCTGATTTCCTTCATGTCTCGCCCCTGAAGAATCCAGCTGGTGGAAGTTTGGTCAAAGAGGCTCCAGAACGGGATGATAAGAAGGAACACGGTGAGCACGCGCAGCATGTTACGTGCCTCTATCCGCTGTTCTTTGTCGTAAAGTTTCTCTGTTAATTCTCGGCCGTTGAAAATCATGCTGCCTACTGTGCCGAAGAAGTTCTTCATGCCAAAAGTGGCTGCTGCTTTCAGGGTCGCCAGCAGCAGGGCAATGACATACAGCAGTAGAGCCACGAGACCACAGAAACTTGCGGCCGTTTCTCCGGCGCCACTAAGCTCTGCGATGCGAGTTGCTCCATCCTGCGCCCATACGGCTAGTGCAATAACAATGGGTGCTGTGACGATAAAGACGCCGATGCGAATAGCCGTGTCAGTAGCTTTCTTGACGGATTCACCGCTGTAACGCTTGCAAGCTGTGTCAGCTCCTTTGAAAATACGGCAGAAAAGTGCGGGTAGGAATTCCGGTTGAGTCGGGGCCTTATGGTGGTACTGTTTACGTCCACACCAGAAGACAAGAGTTGCCAGCCCCATGAAGATTCCCGGTATGGCAAAGGCCCAGCTGTAGCCCCAGTTCTTGTGTATCCAAGGGATGACAAGGAAGGAGAAGAACGAGCCGAAGTTGATGGCCCAGTAGAATGCCGCGTAAACGCGGGTCATGGTCTTTGAGTCAAAGCCGCCCACCTGATCGCCCACGAAGGCTGATACACAGGGTTTAATGCCACCGGCACCAAGCGCAATGATGAAGAGGCCTGTCAGTAGTATCATTCGCTTTACCTCGAGACTCTGCGTTAAATCGGCCGTGGCTAGTACAGCATGACCGAGGCAGTAGAAGAGGGAAACGTAGAGAATAGTGCGATAGCGCCCAAGAAAACGGTCCGCTATCCATGCTCCCAGCAGCGGCAAAATGTAGATAAGAGCATTAAAGAGGTGTGCTACCTCCATGGCCTCGCTCTCGCTCATCGCGAGAGCGTTGACCATGTACAGCACGAGAATACTCTTCATGCCGTAGAAGCTGAAGCGTTCGCACGCTTCATTGCCGACAATGTATTTTGTCTGCGGGGGAAAGGGCATAGTGCCTGATTGGCTTAGTTAGCCGAATTGGTGCTCACGTAATCAGCTAACTGCACGTTGTAGCGGATGTAGGCGGAGTTAATCCAGTCCTGCATTATTTGTTCGGTAAGCTGACTATTGGTCATGGGCACCTGGAACATGTCGCGAAGCATGACGTACTGCTGGTCAGCAGGTACTGTACGCTCAGTCACGGCGCTGATGCGTGCGCCATTGGGCAGAATTGTCAGCTGGCAGAGTTTGCCGCTCGGCGTTACGATGAGTGCCTGAGTGCTAAGCCCCTCGGGAAGGTCTGCATTGATGCCCACGGTCGTGGGACCGAAGTTGCTGACCTCTGCACCGGCTACTGTGGCCTTTGCGAATACAGCATCCAGATTTTCACCAGCTGCTAACGCTTCGCTCATTTCTTCATAAAGCTTCTCTGCTGCAAGTTGCAGTGCATTGGCTGCGCGCTCAGCCTTCAAATCAGCCAGAGCTCGCTCGCGGGCAGCTTCAAAGGGCAGCACGCTGGGGGGCTCTACTGCCTCCACATCAATGAGAACGGCCTTGTTGCCATCGATGACGAAGAAGCCTCGCATCTGCTGCCATGTGCCCAGCTTCGCTGTGGCGTTGTTTTGAACGGCTGCTTCATATTCTGCCACGGAAGTTGTGCACTCGACCGCGCTGAATGCTACAGCGGCGAGGGTTGTCTCACGGCCGTCAGCGTTAATCTTGGCCTGAAGTTCTGCGGGAACCTCAGCCTCAGTGCAGAGGGCTGTGGTAACGTGGGTGCTGCCGTCTTCGCGCAGGTAGGTGAAAGCTGCGTACTCAGAGTTCTCAGCATTACCGGCTGCTGCTACGTTGGAAAGGATGTTGTCAATGCCGTCGCCATCAGCCATGGCAAGCTCCTGCTCAATGACATTGGCCGTAGCCATGAGGTCATCAATGCTCACGCCTTCAGCGGGGGTAAGGGTGTAGATGGAAACGATACGACGCTGCTCGGTCTTATAGCGCTCCTTATTGGCTTCCCAGTATGCACGCAGTTCCTCTTCAGTGGGCTCAGCAGGGGCCTGAACTTTATCTCTGGCAAGCCATGCGGTGCGGCCACTAATGCTCTGGCTGCTGGCATCAATGATAGCTCGCTGGGCAGGGGTGTGATAAGAGATGCCATTAGTGACCATTGCTGTGATGGTCTCCCAGATAATGATGTCAGCCACGGCTTCGCGGAAGGCCTGTTCAGCGGGATTATTCGCCACCCCATTGTGGTAGCCGGTCAAGTCCTGATACAGCTGCTGATCGAATGAGCCATCGGGCTTTGTGAAAGCGGGAAGGGAGACAATAAAGGCGTCAACCTGATCTTTGGAAGCGTGAATGCCCAGAGCCTCTGCTTCTTCACGGAGGATAGCACGGTTGATAGCCACATTTTCCTCGCTATGTCTGCAGATGCCGTAACTCCATGCTTGGAGTACGCTCTGTAGGCGGTTCATGCTGGCCTCTACCTCAGGATGCTCGCCAAGCCACGCCTGCATGGCAGCGGACTCATCCTCACTAAGATTGTCATCACCATTGCTGTCAAATCTCTCGCGCAGTTTGGAGTAGGTGGCCTGCATGAGGCGCTGGATGGTGGCTGAGCCATTCTCGCCCAAACTATAAACTTCTGCTGACTTGTAATTAGTGCCGTTTACTTGGATGTGGAAATCCCGTGAAAATGCACTACCCTGACCACTGTAGTCCATCATGAGAAGACCGGCGCCGATGGCGACGATTACGATGAGAACCAGCAGTGAGTTTTTGCGGATGAATTCGAGGAATGTCATGGCCTGATATGAGGTGGAGTTTGCCCGCGCCTGCGCGCTTAACTTGCGCATTCTACTCCATACTATATCTGCTGGCAAGAGAATTCCGTGTCTTATACGGGTATTCGTGTGTGAAATATGACACGGTGTAAAAAGAAAAGCTTCCGAGTTATATCGGAAGCTTGTTCTTACATCCCCACGCGGATTCGAACCGCGGTTCTATGACTGAGAATCATATGTCCTAACCCCTAGACGATGGGGACTTGTGAAGTACGCGGACCGGGACTCGAACCCGGGACCAATAGATTAAAAGTCTACTGCTCTACCGACTGAGCTATCCGCGCACTGCTTGCTGCAGCGGCAGCGCCGTCATACTACACGAGCCTTGTTGTATTGTCAAGCATAAAAGTTAAATAAAGTGAAAAAAACGAGTCTGAGTAGGGCTAAAGTGAAAAGTTACAAGCCGTACCCGGAATGTCCGGGTACGGCTTGCAGAAGTGTTTTGATGGTAAGTCAGATTTTTATCAGACTGGCGTCAGAGTCATTACTCGGCCACAACCTGAGCGGCAGCCTCCTTGAGGGTCTTGCCAACCTTGAACTTAACCACGGAACGGGCAGGAATCGGCACGTCCTTGCCGGGGTCCTTGGGGTTACGACCAATCTTGGCCTTAACCTCCTTCACGGAGAAGGTGCCAAAGTTACGGAGAACGACGCGGTCACCCTTACCCAAGGACTCGATGATGAGATCAACGGTCTTCTGGATAACCTCGAGGACATCATTCTGCGTAAGGTTGCTGCGGGTCTCAGCGCAGATCTTGTTAACAAGCTCTCGTTTTGTAATCGTATTAGCCATAAGTTTTCTGCTTTGTTGAAGAAGCCGGAGTGACTATATCGTATTTTTTTCTCTTGTGCACGAAAAAAAAGCGTGTTCCGTGTTTTTTTTGCGTCAACAAAGAACAAAATGTGTCTCTGTCGGCATTTTTTGTTGACGAAACAGCCGATAGAGGGCATTTTAAGGGGGCTATGGCGAATCAACACACCGTTCAGCTGAGCCCAACGGAGGCGAGGGCTCTTCGTAAAAAACTGCAGGAGCGCGCAGGTTATGAAGAGAAATCCCGGGATTATGCGGATTTCTGCTTTGAGGGCCCCCACGTGAATGTGGCGTACTATCCGAAGAAGGGAAAACTATTAGTGCAGGGCAGCGGTGCGGATGAATTCATGGAGTTTGTGATGCTCATTGACCCGGCCTCCGGTATTTCTGCGGTAACCGGTAAGGCTGCTACTCCTGAGGCAAAAGCGCAGAAGGGCATGAAGTCAGCGCTTGATATTACGCCCCATTTTGGTGTGGATGAGAGTGGTAAGGGGGATTACTTCGGCCCATTGGTCATAGCAGGGGTTTGCTCTGATGAAAACACGGCTGAGGCTTTAGTTAAGCTGGGCTGCCAAGACAGTAAGGCCATACCGGATGACCGTAAGATTGCCTCCATAGCCGCCAAGGTGATGGCTCTCCCCGGTGTGGCGTATGAGGTGGTCTGCATCGGGCCTAAGAGGTACAATGAGCTTTACGCAGAGTTCGGAAATCTTAACAAGCTTCTCGCATGGGGGCATGCGCGCGTTATAGCTGCTCTGCATGAGAAAGTTCCTTCCTGCCCGCGCGCCCTCAGTGATCAATTCGCAAATGAATGGGTACTCAAGACAGCTTTGAAGAAGCGTAATGTACCCGTGCTGCTGGACCAGCGCACAAAAGGTGAGAGTGATGTGGCCGTAGCAGCTGCGTCCATTCTAGCGCGCGCCCGCTTTGTGAAGTGGATGCGTGAGGCCGCTGCGGCCAGTGGTTGTGATTTACCTCTTGGTTGTTCCCCTCACGTTACCAAAGCAGCCCGGGCATTTGTGACTACTCATGGCGAATCACGCTTGGGGGATGTAGCCAAGCTGCACTTTAAGACGACTGCGAAGGTGCTGAAGTGAGGCACCTCCACAGCAGGCGAATCACCGCGGTGATACCTATCAGGGCACTGCTGCATATGGCATTGCTCATCCCGTATATAGCGGCGCCGAACATGCTCATGATGCCATCATAACCACCGAAAATCAGGATTTCTGCCATGTAGAAGATACCGCTGCTTACTAGTGGCAGCACGAGGCAGATGTATGCCGTATAAAAGCCTAGTACACGTCGGCGCTGAATCCACAGGTACCCGATGCTGCAGAAGAGTGAGGGAAATAGGTATGAGCCAATGCCTAGCAGTAAACCACAGACAAGTTCTAAATGTGGATGCCGGCTCAGATATTCGGTGTACGGCGGTGTGATAACGGGGGCGGATGTGGTGTCTCCGATGTCACCGGGGTTTGAAATGATGATTTCCAGAGTACCCCTCCTTGTTTTTCGTATGCTTGGAGTAAGAAATGGCCTGCCGCCATTGAGACCACCGCGGCTCCATTCCGGGAACTCGGCGATGTATGTTGTTCCTTTATCTCCGGCAGGAAATGCCTTGCGGAAGCGTTCAATCATTTCATCCGTTGCCGGAAGGATATAGACGTTGTAGGGTGCTTCATCCGGGATTTGCACTTTCCGGAGCAACATGCCGGGAGGTGCCTCACCCAGCCAAGGGGCAGCTTCCTTCTTCCATTGATATTGAGGATTCTGAGAAAGCTGATACCCGCCCCAGATTAACAACGCGTAAACAAGGGGCATCAAGATGGTGTAAAGAAGGGCGCTTTTCATGCTTTTTTCCGTATGAGTCGGGCAAGATAAATGATTATTGTCGATATGCCGTAAAGCGTCAGTACCCATACGGCACAGAGGTTACATGCGCGGAACGTCTGCGGTACCCAGAGCAGTCCTTCGGGGTAGATTCGTGACAGGTCGATTGCAAGAGCGCAGAGTGCTATTGGCAGTAACAAGCACAGGGCCAGAGTGACAGGGCTAAATGGCTTACGCATCCCTCGGGTAAACCACAGGCGGGGTGCTATGCAAAGTATGGGAGGCAATATGGTGATGAAGAATGCGCCTATCAAAACTGTGAAGATATCAATGTCGTAGCCTACGCCGACGTATTCGGGATAGTTTGGCGTGGTAAGGGTTGGGGCTTCTTCACCAGTAGCGAAAGAATTGCAGTTTTCATGGTAGTAAATACACTCACCATTGATGAGGCTGATAAGCACGGGATAAGAATGGTCGTAATATCCGCTTTCTCTCTTATCTTCTTCGGTAATGGGGGTCTCTGTTCTGAAAACTTGGCGGATGCCCGGCCAGGTGCGGAACTCTTCATGCTGCAGCTCCGCCGGGGTGATGGGAATCATGGTGAGCTTCTGCAGAATCTGGTCTCTTCGTTCAGGATTGTTGAAAATGAAGTACAGAGGACTGCCGGTGCCCGTTTTGTTTGCATCCGCATCCTCAGGCATAGCGCCAGCCCATGGGGCTGCCATCATGTTCCATTCATTCTGCACTGATTTACGGTAATCATGGTGAATGAACATCAGCCAGAGGCCGATGAAAACGAGAGGCATGATGATGTAATAAATACGCTGGCGAGACATACGATTAAATGTAAAACGGGGGATTAGCGTGGACGACTGGCCTTAAGCATCTGCAGCAGGGTGGCGGGGTCGCTGAAGTAGGTGTCCACATAATGCCGAATATCAGCTGCTTCGCTAGCAGGTAGTAAGGGGATGACTTCTTCAAACATTTGTTTTACGGCTATGATGTCATCCACAGTTTCTGCCGTGCACATGGCGTACTGGCACCTCTCCAGCATGACGGAGGGGCGATTCTCTGGCAGCGCTTCGGCTAGCTGGCGTTCTAGCAGCTCTCCGAGTGCAGGACTGTGAATGGGCAGTGCTTCGCGTTCTTGGAAAAAGCGCTGAGCTTGTTCCTGAACTGCGGCATCGTGATGGATACCGGTCACGTTTTCGGGGTCTGCCTGAATGATGGTGTCTCGCAGTGCTCGCCTAGGTGTCTCGAATCCCTTGCCCTCGGGGAAGTTGCTGTAGATTTGGTAGAGAACCCTAGCTCGTTCTGGGCCACTGAGGCGCTCGGCCTGGTGATAGAGCTCGTTTGCTTTCAGTGCATTCTCCAAGGGAAGGACTGCTTCTTGTATTCCCCTGACACTTCCGCTGAAGCCGCCGATAACATTTCCCTGCGGGTTAAGGATGAGAATGGTGGGAAAGCCGCCTACCTGATAGTGCTCAGCGGTGGCTTCATTCTGGGCTCTCTGTTCTGCCGGGAAGTCCGGGCTCTGAGGCAGGTCTATCTCCACAAAGATGAAGTGCTCGCCGGCCCACTCTCGGAATTCCGGTTTATCCAGGACATTTCGCTTTAGTGCTATGCAGGCGGTGCACCAGTCCGAGCCTGTAAACTCCACCAGTACCAGCTTGTTTTCCTGCTCAGCTCGCCGCATGGCAGCAGGAAGATTCGTCATCCAGCCTTCAGAAGCATAGGCTGATGATATCATCACAGCAGTAGCTGTACAAAACAGGGAGACTTGGAACGCTCTCATGACGATACTCATTATATTCTGTACTCAGAGTAACACATGCTGCGTTCTGCTTCAAGCTTATTTCCTCGCAATTTCCTGCTGGGTAATGCAGTGAATAGCTCCGCCTTCAATGACGAGGCGGCGGGCATCAAAGCCAATGACTTGCTTGCCGGGGAAACATTCACGCAGGATACCCAGAGCCCGGTCATCTTCCTTGGGCTGGCAGAAGATGGGCACGATGACGGCTCCATTGCAGATGAGGAAGTTTGCGTAGCTGGCGGGCAGCTGTTCCAAGCGCCAGTCCTTTGCCACCAGAGGCTGCGGCATGGGCAGGGGAACAATCTCCACGCGGTGCCCGGAAGGTGTGCGGAGGTCTTGCAGGCGTTCGTTGTTTTCTGCAAGGTTGCGATAGTGCGGGGAATGCGGGTCCGGCTCCACGATGGAGACGACTGCCTCCGGATTCACGAAGCGCACCATGTCATCGATGTGGCCGTCCGTGTCGTCACCCTCGATACCGCAGCCGAGCCAGAATACCTGTTTGGTGCCCATCATGCGGTGAAGCTCAGCCTCGATTTCAGCCTTGCTTACACCCGGGTTGCGATTCGGATTCAGCAGTACTGCCTCTGTGGTGATGAGAAGTCCCTCGCCATTACCCTCGATAGCGCCGCCCTCCAGTATGAGCTCGCTTTTCAGGCTCGGCAGCTGAAGGCTTTCTGCAATGCGTGCGGGTACTTCGTTGTCCAGATTCCATGGCGCGAACTTGCCGCCCCAAGCGTTGAACGTCCAGTCTGCGAGCTGGCGGAGGCCATCCTGCCGCTGCACGAAGATGGGGCCGTGGTCTCGGCACCATACATCATTCGTGGGGTGATTGAAAAGAGCGTAATTAAGCACGCCTCTCTGCTCCAGCAGATTGCGGATGCTGTTGTGCAGGGGAGTTGCTGCGTTGATTCGCACCTGAGCGTGCGGGGCAATGGCAGCAGCCAAATCTGCATAATGGCCGGTCAGTTCGGCAAGGCCACCCTGCCACAAATCTTCACGGTGAGGCCATGAGAGCCACACGGCTTCCTGTTTTTCCCATTCAGCAGGCCAGCGCAGCTGGTCACCTTGCATAGCTTGAGGTATACTCATGATATTGTGCTCTATTGGAATCAGTTAAGGGGAGAAACTCCGCCGACGTAGGGCGCGTTGAGGATTTTCTGTAAGTCCGGCAGCTCATCGAACTGCTCACGGGAGTCTCCCTTTTGCTTGCCGAAAATGCCGACTTCGATGAGATTGTAGACGATATTGCCGAAGTCACCGGCGCTTCTGATGCCCCAGAACTCCAGCACGCGGGAGGCCAGCGGGCCGTATTCATCCAGCGCATAGGCGCAGGCCCCGAGGTAAAGCTCCTTGGCGCTCAGATGGGGGCTTTTGTCGTCCTTGCAGAATTTGTCTGCGGCAGCGTCCAGCCCGGCACGCATAAACTCGTACGCCTCCTCTGTGTATTCGGGGTAACGCTCTGTCAGGATTTCCACTGCTCGCTCAAAGCTCTGCTTCATGCCCCCATGCTATCATGTGCCGTTATGATGTGCAATGCTAAAGAATGCCATCATTTGGCTTGCAAGCAAGCGGGCTTTCCGTTACAATGCCGCAAGCATGGAAGACGTGAAGTACAGAGTGGTGGGTTCAGTAAGCGATTGGCAGACGTGGTGCGAGGCAGCAAAGCCTGAGGTCGTGAACGAGTGCGACTGGGTGGAGCTGCGAGTGGATGCTTTGCCGGAGGATATCAGCCCGGAATGTCTGCTGGCTCAGCGCCCGGCTTGCCCTGTACTGCTGACTGTACGCCACGAGAGTGAAGGGGGCTGCCGTTCTATGACGGAAGAACAGCGTCTCAGCTTGGCCATGAAATTGCTTCCTCTCGCTACTGCACTTGATTGGGAAACGGCCCAGCTGGAGCATGCTCAGGAGCTGGTACAAGCAGCAAAGGCCGCGGGCGTGACCGTCATCGCTTCCAATCATGATTTTGAGAAAACACCCTCACTTGCTACTCTTAAGGAGCGGGAGGCTCGCGCTCGGTCTCTCGGGGCTGATGTGGTGAAGTTTGCCTGGCGCCTTCATTCCGCTGAGGATATTATGGTAGGCGTGCAGCTGCTGAGGGAGGCAACCGGGCCGCTTGCTGTCATGGGAATGGGCCCGCTGGGCGCCGTGAGCCGCCTGCTGTATGTTCAGCATGGTTCCTGCCTGATATATGGATATTTGGGCAATACGCCTACGGCTCCCGGTCAATGGTCTGCCGCGCTCTGCAAGGAGGCTTTGGCCAGCACGGCGGTGTGAGCGTTTCTCCCTTTATCGGATATTGCACGCTCGGCGCACCTCTCCGAAGGTGTAGGAGCGTGTCTGCATGGAGTGCAGCCAGCTGTGGTGCTCTCGCAGTCTATTCGCGCGGGAGAAGTTCTGAGGCGCGGTGATGCGAGTGAAGATGAGATGATGCATGCGGCTGAGCGGCACACTTCGTACGCCGTAACCTCCCGGCTTGTTGGCAGACCAGTATCGCAGGCTGATGACGCCGTTTTTGCGTTCCAACCCGAGGAACACGACCAGATGCCCGCGCTCTCCGGCACCGATATTTTCATTCCAGAAGATTTTCAGGAAATCGCCTGGGCGGGCTAATCGCACATCGTGGAAGTTGATGCCGGCGCTCAGCTCGTGTATCAGCATGGCCAATCCCGGGCCATTGGCGTTGGCTCTTCCCCAAGCGCCGGTGCCGTCCGCCTGATTGCCCTTGATATCAAGGGCTTCCCATGCATCAGAGGGTAGGCGCCTGCCAACGGCGGCTTCCCAGCGCTGAAGTGAGCGCAGCAGCACCATGTAACAGGCTGCTGAGCAGAAGGTGGGGGCTGCTCGTTGAGGAGAAATAACCAGCCCTTGCAGAGCTTCACTCCATTCTACCCCGGCTTCTGCCGCTCGTGCTACGTCCTCCGGGGTGGCAGAATATCCGCCGCCGGAAGGCATGTCATGCTGAATCGTTTGTAGAACGAGTGTGTTGAAACTACTGCGTGCCTGTGCTTCTTGCACAGCGGCGGATGTGGTGCTGCGACGCCTCAGCTCCGCGGCTTCACTCAGCAGAGGAAGCAGTATGAACAGCAGAAGTGTGAAGCGGGCAAGCATCGGAAGCGGATGAAGTTAATCTTGGGTCTCTGTGACAGGGGTAGATGTCTGCGTGGGTGTTTCTACCTGTTCTGTAGCGGGCCTTTGCTGCATCTGGCGTGTAACGGGAATCATCACCGGTGCTGATACGATGGAGACGACTGCACCCACGCCCGCCCCCCCCAAGCAGAGTGTGTTCTGTGCGACACTTATCGGTACGTCCAGTAATACGGTAGCGGCATAGCCAGCTGCTCTGTGCGCTCCGGCATAAGGAGACGTGCACTCGAAACTTTCCCCTCTGGCATTTTTGGGCGCGGCGTTGACTATCGGAAGGCTTACTGTGCAGCGGGATTTTACTTCACTCGGGTTTTCAACTCGAGTCAGGGGATTGTTAAACGAGGCGGACGGCATGTGCGAGCTGCGACCGCTCAGGTACAAGGCAAGATCGGTAGGAATGAGGTACAAATCATTTTCATCGACCGCTTGGTCATAATCCGGCATGCAGAACTTGTCACCCATCATTTCTGCCCAGTTAAGAGCATGGGGCATTTTGCGGTAGCGGGGGAGCTCTATGTAGTACCGGCTTCCATCGCTCAGAATGGTACGGCCTGAGTTTGGCGTAATATCAGTTGGCAGGCAGTGGCCGATGTATTCAGCCCGGGTGAACTCCCGTTGGCCGATGTAGGAGCGGCAGCTGTTCAGGAGCAGGGCTCCGCAGAAAAGTAACAAAAGTGAGGCTTTCATGTTTTATCTATAAGAAAGCTCCGCAGCGGGTAGCCGCGGAGCTTTGAAGAATGGTAAACTCCGTTTTTGCTTTATGCCATGCGGGCACGGGCATCAGCCTCTACTGCTGCCCACAGAGAGGAAATGCCGGCTTCCACAGCGGCCTTGGCGGCGCAGAGCTCTGCACCCTTCTCGCCATGAGCGAAGAGGTAGTACTTAATTTTGGGCTCGGTACCGCTGGGACGAACAGCAAAGCTGCGGCCGTCAGCGAGGTCGATGAAGAGCATCTTTTCAGCGGGGATGGGGTCGCCTTCAGCATCCACAAGCGTGCCGGTGGAGAAGTCACGCACGGCTGTTACAGCGGCGCCATCCATCTCTACAGGGGCATTCTGCATGTAGCTCTGAGTAAGTGCGGCAATCTTGGCGGCACCATCGGCACCTTCCATCACGATGCTCTTACCCAGCTCCATGTAGTAGCCCAGCTCGGTGTAAATGTTGTTCAGGCACTCCAGCAGGCCAATGCCCTTGGAGGCAAGGTAGGCGTTCATTTCTGCCAGGCAGAGAGCGGCAGCGTTGGCGTCCTTGTCACGCACGAAGTCCTGTGCCAGATAGCCGTAGCTTTCTTCGCCACCGAAGATGAAGTACTTGCTGTACTTGAGGCGCAGCTCGCGGGTCTGAGCCTCTGTCATGCTGCGGTAACCGACGCGCTCAGCCTCGGGAATGGCTTGCTCGTACTTGCCAAGCTTGGCGGCGATGTACTTGAAGCCGGTAAGGACGTTCACGGTGGAGATGCCGAAAGAGGCGGCGATTGCGTCCTGCAGCGGGCTGGTAACGAAGGTCTTTACCATGACGGAGTGGTCAATGTTCTCCGGGGTGATGATGCCGAGCTCGATGGCGCTCATGCAGCGGTACCAAGCCAGAAGGCAGCCGGTCTGGTTACCGGTGAGCAGCTGCATCTTGCCGGTGGCTGTGTCACGCACGGCGATACCCATGCGGTCGCTGTCAGGGTCAGTGGCAATGACGAGGTCGGCATTTTCTGCGTCAGCCTGGGCGATAGCCATGTCCAGAGCAGGGGCGTTCTCGGGGTTCGGGCTGGCCACGGTGGGGAAACGACCGTCCAGCACGTCCTGAGCAGCCACGGTGCTCACATTGCAGCCAATCTCCTTCAGAATGGGCACGATGCAGCGGCCACCTGTGCCGTGCAGATTCGTGTATACCACCTTGGCGCTGGCCTTGCCAAAGACGTCCGGGCGCAGGATGATGCCCTTGAGCTTCTCGATGTAAATGGCGTCAAACTCCGGCCCGAGAATGCTCAGCGTGCCTTGCTCCTCAGCGGGAAGCGGTTCGTAGGTGTCACCGGTGAGGGCGTTAACTTCTGCGATTACGGCTTTGTCATGCGGAGCAATGAGCTGGGCGCCGTCGTTGAAGTAGGCCTTGAAGCCGTTATCGTGTGCAGGGTTGTGAGACGCTGTCAGCACCACGCCGGTGTCAGCATTCAGCTCACGGATGGCGAAGGATACCTCCGGGGTGGAGCAAGGACCATCAAAAAGAGCGCAGTCGCAGCCCAAATCTGTGGCAATCTTGGCGCAATACTCGGCGAAGTCGCGGGAGAAGTGGCGGGTGTCATGACCCACAACGATACGAGGCTTGCGGCCGGTGCCTTCTGCCTGCACGAAGCGGTTCACATAGGTAATGAGGCCGCGCATAGCGCGCCCCACATTGAAGAAGTTCATGGACGCCGTACCTACGCAGGGGAACTCGGGACGGCCGTTTACACCACCTTTCCCTTGTTCAGACGGAGCTACCACCATGCCGATGGTGCGACCACGAAGTCCACCGGTACCGAAAGCAAGTGTCTTGTAGAAGCGGTTGTTCAGCTCAGCCCATTCGCCGACGGCAGCAAGTTCGGTGATTGCTGCGGGAGCGACGGGATCCTTTGTGCCGGCCAGAAGCAGGCGGATATTCGTGAGGGAATCTGCAAGCAATTTGCCGTCTGCTACGGCCTGTTCAAGAGTGGAAAGAAGTGTACTGTCCATAATTCGTGCGCGCATTATATATCACATGTGCGTGACTGGCAAGCATTTTCGGTGGCTGTTTTAAGATGGCGGGAACCAGCTCTGCCACCCGCTGCGCTAGCTTATGCCCACTGGCCGACCCCTGAACAGGGTCGGCCAAGTAGTTCGCTCTTGTGACATCTGAAGCGGGGGCGCTTCCATGACTTCGGCTGCCGTATCTGCAGTTTGCCACTCTGTTTTGGCGAGCGGCATTTGCCATCGGAGCCCTTGTTGTTCCGCTCTCCGTTCAACAGAAGGATGCACCCGGTCGAATCATTTTGAAGCTCCAGTGTAATCTCCCTAGCGGAAGAATCCGCTATCTGGGGAGCTTCTCTACAGGTTCTTCCGGGCCTGTGGGCAGACTGCTATCGCTGGTGGAAGTTGGTGCTTGAATCTTCAGCTCCTGGGAATTGGTTACTTGGTGTTTGCGGGATTCGTTATTTTCTTGGAACTTCAGGGCCTTTGAAGTGGTTAGCCATGTTAGAACGGATAACACTAACAGTATGCCTAATATCACGCATCCCGCTACCAATTTTTTTGTTAAATCATACTCCACGATTTTCTTTGGTAGCTCGCTGGATTTTACATCTTTCAGCAAATTGCATGCGAAGTCGCGAGCCTTATCGAGGTTGCTGCTCGTATTCTTTTCACTAGCTTTCTGTGCGAAAGGGGGATACTCTATCTTCGTGTCTGTGTCACCGGTGGTGATGATGATATCGACATCTTTCTCAAGTCCCATCACATAGCCATCGTCAAATAGAATGCGCATTCCATCCTGGTCGCGCAGGGCATATGTCTGCAGATGGCGTCGAATCTCCTCAATCTCGGTCATTGAGGATTTGTCAACCTCTGCATAACAGGCGCTGCTGGCCGGGGTCCCGGGGATTGCAAGAGCGGCGCGGGCGATTGCGGATTCGGCCCACTGCTTCATTTTATCAAACTGAAGCACGGGGCTGCCATCCTCTGCTACTCCGTAGCATTCTGCCAGCTCTGCACTGTAGCGGGCATATCTGAAGCTCGATATTTTCTCCAGCGGCAGAGCCAGGTACGCGAGAGCCAGTGCACGGGCCTGAGCTTCGGACTCAAGTTCGTCAAACCTGACGCTTAGTCTGATACGGCGCCTGTTTTGGTCCTTCTGCTCCGGTATCCACAGATTGAGTATGGTGGCAGACCATCCGCCGTTATTCCTTTCGGCATAAAAGGCGAAGCTTGCAGAGTTCTCTGTAATAACGGTGCGTGGGCGAGCATCACCCTTGCTGCCGGATTCGGAGTACCAATCGTAATCTAATGACTTAGTGGCTGTTTCGACAGATATAATCATAAGAACCAGGCATCTTTTTCATCAATGTTAACTAATTCCCCTGCTAGATGTTTGGCTCCTTCGAAGGCTATATCGTAATGGGTGAGGCCAAAGAAGTCAATCAAAACATCTATCACATCGCCGCGTTCTTGCTTCATTTTAATTAAGGAGTTAATCAGGCCGCCAGTCAGAGCCAGACGCAGCGGAGTCACGCAGTTTTCCGGTTTGTATGTACCGGTTCGCACATATTGAGCTTCGCCTTCAGGATCATAGGTCTGGAACTTGACACCACCGAGGGTCTGTACCGGGACAACCGCAATAGGTATCTGATTTTTTTGCAGTAGAGAGATTACATCTTCGTATCGCTCCTTCACTTTTTCCAGCAGGAGCTCCTTTTTGTTCCAATAGGCTTCACAACGGGCAAGAACAATAATGACAAGATGGAAATTATGCTGGAATGATGGCATGGCCGTGTTGTAGAAGTCATAAATCTTGTCGGGCCTGTTCTTTTTCACATGCATGGACATGCCCTTTATCATGGCGGGGGTGTCAACCGTGAGCAAACTTACCATGGAACTACCGAGAATCTTATTGACCTTATCGGTTTCCTTTTCGTTAGCATCATGGTCATACCATTTGCCGGGTAAATCAATGAATCGGAAGGGATACAGGAAGCTTTTTGTCTTGAATGTTGCCTCCTTGCTGAATCGCCCGGTGAAGATGAATTCGCGACCATCTTTTTCCTCTCCTGTGTAGGCATTGCCAGTACCTGCAAGACCGTGTGCTTTAACCATCTGGCCCATTTCTGTGTCGTCAAATATGCTGAGCATGTTTTCCCATGCCGTACCCAGTGTCTTAGACGTAAAACGACCGGCTGTAGTCTGCTGGTCGATAAAGATATCGGAGCAGTGTCCTTTCTTGAGCTCCTGGCTCATGGAGGCCAGCATGGAGGTCTTGCCCACGCCACGGGGACCGACAAAGCAGATATTCAGCGGCGGGAAGCTGTATACATCAACCTTGTCTGTGGAGCGTTCCGGTAAATGAGTGTATTCGTATGTTTGCATAGTATTGAGTTATTTGGATAATTTGTTCATGGTTTCAGAGACTTTGGCTACGGCATTGTTCCACCTGCGGTTCATGGCAAAACAGGACTGCTCGTTCTGGTATATTTCCGGCCACACATTGGTTTCATGCTTCTGGTAGAATTCAAACCAGTTGTTTTCGGATGCGGATTTGCCGTTGTGTCTCAGCCAGAGCAGGTAGAATTCATCAATCAGCGCGAGCATAGCCTGAGTCGGCGCGATGTTGATGTCCTTCAATTCTCCGCCGTCATCATCGTCGCTGAACATGCTGCTTGCCAGGCTGACTGCAATTTTCCAGGCTGATTGCAGGCGGACTCTGCATTCCTCCAGCGTTGAGCCCTGTGTGTAGCGGCAGTATTCAAAAGCCGGGTGGGTGGATTTGGTGGAAAGAGCATCCGTCAGGTCATGCAGACGGGGCATAATCAGGGCGCGGAAGGAAAGCTGCGTATTGAGCAGATTGTCAATGGCTGCAATCAGATGCGTGGCATGTTCCTGCAAGGTTTCATCCAGCACTTCGCGTAAATCCTGCCAGAATTCCGGACCCTCCGGCGTATCTGAGACAAAGGCGAGTCGCCCGCCATCTGCGGAGGTCAAAATATCCTGTAAGCGAGCCTTTACTGCCGAGCTAACTGCGTTCAGGGTGGTGTCCAGAGAGGCAAAACGGGCAATGAATGCGGCGCGAAGCTTGTCCCAGCCTTCGCCCATCCACTCCTGCGCGTTCTGCTCATCCACAATGTCAGACTCCAGCGCCGGCACTTCTGAATACATGGTGGTCAGTGTGTCTTTGAGGTACTGGGCAAATGACGGCACACCGGCAAGTGCCACACCGGAGGCCAGGTCTGCCTGGAGCTGCAGAATTCTGGCTGTAATGTTGCGCAGAATCTGTTTGACGTCGTTGGTCCGGGTGCGGTGGCTGGGCAGGGCACTGTTCATAGACCGCTGCGCCTTCTTCGTCAGTTCGGTGATGGACTGGCTCAGGTCTGCCAGCAGGGTATCGCAGTGGCTGCTCAGCTTCTTATCCAGCACAGGAAGTTGGTTGACGACATCTCCCAGGATGCTCTGGAAGGCGGCACCCACGGATTCCTTGTCCTTGGCATTCAGGGCAAATACGCCCTTGCGGGTTGCTAACTTTCTCTGCAGTTCGTCGATATAGAGCGCGGGGACGTTTTCGTGTGCACTGCGGTTCAGGATGAGATACGCCCAGTCCGGTACATCGAAGATGGGATAGGCCTCCCTGATGACATTGTAGAAATCAGCATCGGTTTCTCTTACTTCCTGTTCCTTTTCATCGAAGCGGCGGAGCAGGAAGATGAAATCCATGCCGTTGCCAAGTCTTTCCACCAGCGACTTCTGTGCGCCGGGGGTAAAGTCGCCCAGACCGGGGGTGTCACAAATCATGACTTTGCCGATATCCTCATGCGGGAAACAGCAGTGGATTTCTGCTTTCTTGACAACGTACCAGTTCGTGTATTTGACGCGGCATTCTTCATCGCACTGGGCTACATAGCTACGGATATCCTTGCGCTCGATTCGCAGCTCCGGGCAGCCGAGCAGCCGTTGATATTTATCATAATTAGCCTTAAGCTCCGTCAGACGCTCCAGCTGCATGTGCTGTTCCTTTCTGGGGAGTTCTGAAATATCAGGCAGACGCAGTGTCCTCAGATCTTCCGGGTCAAACAGACGGGGAATGTTCAGGCTGTTGGTGAACGGCGTGATTACCTCTTGGAGAAATTCATCGCGCGTATAGGGCGTGATGATGGCGTAGGCGTCTCCCTGGGCAACGGTCGGGTCATGACGGAGGTAGGAGCACGCGCCTGTCACCCATTTGAAGCCGGTCGGGATGATGGCCTCATCCAGTCCTGTCAGCGACTGCAGGAATGTGCTCTTGCCCTGCTTGGGCACACCGACGATACCGATGTTCACGGTGTCTCTGGAATAGCGGTTGAGCAGGCGCTGCAGCTCCATCCTGAGAGTGTTGATTTTCTCGCGGATGCTGGAGATGTTGCCATCGATTTCCTGCAGTCCGGCTGCATCATTACCATTCTCCTGGCTCAGGATATATTCCCGTGTGCGGTTGAGTTCCTGGAGTCTGGTGTCCAGTTCGTTGATGCAGTTGATTTTGTTCTCGATTCCAGCTTTGCTTTGCTGTCGATAGCTGACAATATCTCGGATAATGTTTTCTCGTGTTGACATATTAGTTTTGTTCAGATTCAAAAGGTAAAGGGGGAGTGTTCTGCATAATTCGACCTTGAAGAATGCCGTTGAGCAGGAAGGGTAATCCAAGTGATGCAATTCTGATGATGTTGGACTGCGGTAGCAGTGTGCCTACACCGGCCAAGGCTATCTTGCCGATAGTTTTCTGAACTTGTCTGGATTGTTTGTGGCCTACTTTGCACATGCGGCTCATATGTTCGCAGTTGTTCCAGATGAGATTGTATCTGCCCCATTCTTTCTCGTGGCAGTATATCCAGACAGCGCGGTTGCGTGCCAGTTCCCGGGATATCGCGGTATCCCGCTTGTACGGAAGGGGGCCTCCGGGCTCAGTATTCGGGGTGATGTCGCAAAATGTTGCTATGGTATCAAGCTTGATGCGGTTTTTCCTTTCCGGCACGCGGGATGTTGCAAAGTGTATGACCCAGTTGTCTTCTATGGCAATGCCGTGGTGGATGAAGTGCAGCAGCTCTGGGTTGAAGGAACCGGGAAGGAGCTTCGGCAGCTTGATATCTGTGGCCTCTTCTGCGAGTTCTAGTAGTTCACTAGCGGTGTAGTACAGGGGGGGCCACCAGTGCTGACCTATGGAGGGATCTGTCTCGCAGCGTTCCATTATGGAGTGTGAAAACAGACACTCGTATACGAAATCATCTCCTGGGTAGCTTCGCAGGTTCAGATAAAGATTCCCCATGGTGCGTTCTGCCCGGTTGCTCACCGCTTCCAGGTTGTTCGCTTTACCTTCTTTATACTCTATGGTGTAGAGTGTCCACCCTATTGGGCAGAATGTATTTATGGGAGATGATGTAATCTCAAAGCGGGGGGTATGCATGTCATTGCATCGGCATTCCTGAAATATGACCCTCGCATTGTGCGTTGCAATGCCGAAGCGTATCCCTGTAGAAAGTCCGAATTGCTGAAGGTCACGGATATTCTGCACTGCTACTACGGGGGTGCCTGCTGCAAGAGATTGCATTTTATCGAATGACACCTTTGTGACTGTCATGTCCCCAGCTCCCTCGAGCGCCTTCATGAATGTACCAAGCATAAGATAACGTTTGCATACATATAGCGAAAAATATATTAGATGTCAAACCAAAAAGCTATAAAGATAGGGCAAACGCCATACGTGTCCCAAAGATTTGGGACACGCGTATTTACGATTTTTGATTTACGAATTAAGGATTAGCGGCTAACGCCGGATATTGGATAACTGAACGCTTACTGCCGATGGCTAGGTTCGTGATACCCCTGCGCAGAAATGAAAGCAGAATACGCTGACTATATGTCGTTTGGTGCCCTTTTTCTGTAATCTTTGGGACACATGTGGGGCAAACGGGTCTGTTTCAGATTTGTTGCTGTTTCATTTATTCATCAGCAAATCTTAAAAAGAGCTGTGGTGAATACGCCATCGTTGTTATTTTGATAGTGGTGATTTTTAGTGCACTCAAAAAAGAAAATTAGAATTTTTCTAATTTTAGTGTTGACATCGGCAGATATGGTGCTATTATTCGCAATCATACACCACATATAGGAAATACAGGAAATGAAGATACGTAAAAGGAATGGCCAAGAAGAGAGCTACCGCCGCGGAAAGATAGAGCGAGTAATTGGGTTGGCGTTTGAGAGTGTGGGGCAGGCGCCCGGTGAGTCGGTTATTGGTGAGCTGGCGCAAGGCGTGGAGCGGAAGCTACTCGTTGGAGATGGTGCCATTCCCGTGGAGCATGTGCAGGACATAGTGGAAGAAGCCTTGATGGTGGGTGGGCACTATGAGGCAGCCCGCAGTTTCATCCTGTACCGCAATGAGCGCAGACGCCTGCGCGCCATGCGAGCCACGCTGATGTCGTACTTCGGGAATGAGCCTGAGCTGGACGCTGTTCTCAAAGAATTGCAGCAGGAATTTCCCGGCGAAGAGTATTCTCTGAACCTGCTCACGAATCGTTTTCACAGTTTTTACAGGAGAGGAATAGCAAAGGCTGCTGCCCTGGAAGTGCTTACAGGGGCAGCGGCCGAACTCACCTCGCGTGATGCCCCGCGGTGGGAGATGATTGCCGCCCGCTTCCGCCTGCTGCGTTTCTATGATGATGTCCGATGCTATGAGGAGAGCGTTGGCCTGAACAGCCTGTATGATAAGATTCAACATTTTGCACGTGAGGGCTTGTATGCTCCCGCTGTGGCAGAGGCTTACAGCCGTGCTGAAGTGGATGCCTTTGAGCGAATGCTGAAGCCTGAACGCGACAAACTCCTGAATTATTCCGGGCTTGAGATGCTTATCGGGCGTTACCTGATTCGCACACGTACCGGGGAGGTACCGGAAACGCCTCAGGAGATGTTCATGGGAATAGCCATGCATCTGGCTATGAAGGAAGACGTGGACCGCAGCGGCTGGGTGCTTCGCTTCTATGATATGCTCAGCACGCTGAAGGTAACCATGGCCACGCCCACCTTGGCTAATGCCCGCAAACCTTTTCATCAACTTTCCTCCTGTTTCATTGATACTATCCCTGATAGTCTGGAAGGTATCTACCGCAGTATTGATAACTTCGCTCAGGTCAGTAAACATGGCGGAGGAATGGGCCTGTACTTTGGCAAGGTGCGAGCCACCGGCAGCGCTATACGAGGATTTCCCGGAGCTGCCGGTGGTGTCATCCGCTGGATTCGTCTTGCGAATGATACCGCCGTGGCGGTGGATCAGCTTGGGGTGAGGCAGGGGGCTGTAGCCGTGTATCTTGACGCTTGGCACCGGGATTTACCTGAGTTCCTTGCCCTTCGTACCAACAATGGTGATGATCGCCTGAAAGCGCACGATGTTTTCCCCGCCGTGTGCTATCCTGACTATTTCTGGCAGCAGGCCCGGGACAATATAGAGGGAATGTGGTACCTCATGTGCCCGCATGAAGTGCGCTGCGTGAAAGGATATTCACTGGAAGATTACTGGGGGGAAGAATGGGAAAAACGCTATCACTCCTGTGTGGCGGATTCTCGTATTCACAAGCGAATTATCCCCATCAAAGAGCTTATCCGCCTCATCCTTAAAAGTGCGGTGGAGACCGGCACGCCCTTTGCGTTCAATCGTGATATCGTTAACCGAGCCAACCCGAACAAGCATGCCGGCATCATCTACTGCAGTAACCTTTGCACCGAAATCGCTCAGAATATGAGCGCTATCGAGTCCGTGGAGCAGAAGGTGCAGACGGTGGATGGGGATACTCTGGTGGTAACGACCACACGACCCGGGGATTTTGTGGTATGTAATCTGGCTAGCCTTTCTCTGGGGCGTATCAACACCCAGGACGCCTCCGAGCTTGCCTCTATCACTCGCAGCGCCGTGCGTGCTCTGGATAATGTAATAGATTTGAATCTATACCCGCTGCCGTATGCAGCTGTTACAAACTCGGCGTATCGTCCTATTGGCCTCGGCGTGAGTGGTTATCACCACATGCTGGCAAAGCTGGGTGTTCGCTGGGAAAGCGAGGAACATCTTGCGCTGGCGGATAAGCTTTTTGAGCAGATTAACTATGCGGCCATCTCCGCCAGTTGTGAAATTGCTGAGCAGAAGGGCGCTTACTCTCACTTCCAAGGGAGTGATTGGCAGACCGGTGAGTACTTCCGGCAACGCGGGTACACATCTGCTCAATGGCAAGATTTGCAGCTGCGCGTGGCCACATTCGGCCTGAGAAATGCTTGGTTGCTTGCCGTGGCCCCTACCAGCAGCACCGGAACTATCGCCGGTACTACTGCCGGGATTGACCCCGTGATGAAACTCTTCTTCATGGAGGAGCGTAAAACCGGTCTCATGCCGCGCGTGGCTCCTGAGCTGTCTCTGGAAACGCTCTGGTATTATAAGAGCGCCCACCGCATTGACCAGCAGTGGTCTGTGCGAGCCTGCGGCATACGCCAGCGACACGTAGACCAAGCGCAGAGCCTCAATCTCTACATCACTACTTCCCACACACTTCGTCAGATTCTTAACCTGTACATCCTTGCCTGGGAGTCCGGCGTTAAGACAATTTACTACATCCGTTCTAAGAGCCTCGAAATAGAAGAATGCGAATCATGCAGCAGTTAAACCGTAAGCCACTCTTTAATCCGCAGGGTGATACCAATGTGCTCACCCGCCGTATCATTAACGGTAACACTACTAACCTCAACGACTTCAACAATATGAAGTATTCGTGGGTTAGCAAGTGGTACCGCCAGGCCATGAATAATTTCTGGATACCTGAGGAAATTAATCTCGCGTCCGATGTGAAGGATTATGCGCGTCTGTCTCCGGCAGAACGCCGCGCATACGATAAAATCCTCTCTTTCCTCGTGTTTCTGGATAGCATTCAGACGGCCAATCTTCCCTCTGTAGGTGAGTATGTCACAGCCAATGAGGTGAATCTCTGCCTCTGCATTCAGGCTTTTCAGGAAGCTGTACATAGCCAGAGCTACAGCTACATGCTTGACACTATCTGCGAGCCACAGCACCGCACAGAGGTGCTTTATCAATGGCAAACGGATGAGCATCTTCTCCGCCGTAATACCTTTATCGGTAATCTTTATAATGATTTCCAGCTGCACCGTACACCACAGGCATTTGCTCGCACGCTTATAGCTAATTACATTTTGGAGGGCATTTATTTTTACAGTGGATTCATGTTCTTCTACAATCTCGCCCGCCATGGGAAAATGCCTGGCAGCGCGCAGGAAATCCGCTATATCAACCGCGATGAGAATACTCACCTCTGGCTTTTCAGAAATATCATTCGCGAGCTCCAGCGTGAGCAGCCCGAACTCTTCACTCCTGAGCTGGTGGAGGAGTACCGAGCGATGATTCGTGAAGGAGCGGAGCAGGAGATAGCGTGGGGATGCTACGTCATAGGAGATGAGATACCGGGGCTGTCCACCTCCGTGCTCACGGCATACATCCGCTATCTCGCTAACCTCCGTGCGCGCAATCTCGGCTTTGAACCCGTTTATGAAGGGTATGAATCTGAGCCGTCTGACTGCTCGTGGGTGTCTCAGTACAGCAATGCGAACCTCATTAAGACGGACTTTTTTGAGGCTCGTAGCACGGCGTACGCCAAAAGCTCCGCCTTGGTGGATGATCTTTGAGTCATCCACCGGCGAACTTTGTTATACACGTTAGGCCAACAACTGAAGTTCTTAAAAAGTGAGCGTAAGGGAATGTTCCATGCTTGCCAAACAGGCATGGCCGTGCTATACTGCCCTCACGACCATTAGTCCTTATGCCTCATACAACGGAACTTTATCGGCCGAATGCCGCCATCATCTATCAGCGTCATGATGGTACTGTGCTTGTGTGCGAACGCGTGAAACCTCTTGGCGCCTGGCAGTTCCCCCAAGGGGGAATCAAGAAGGGGGAGTCTCCGCTCAGCGCAGCCTGCCGCGAAGGGATGGAAGAGACCGGTTTCCGTCCGAATGAATACGAGGTTATCGCTCAGCATGGGCCGTACCGCTATGATTATCCGCCCGCTGAGCGTGAGCGCGTTCTGCGCAAGCGCGGTATTCCCTATGCCGGTCAGGAGCAGTATTATTTCCTTTGTCTCATGCACAGTGACGAGGCGGAACCTTGGTTGGATAACAAGGAGTTCCGTGACTACAAGTGGGTGCAGCCCGCTGATTTTGACTTCGGCGCTCTGCCGGACTTTAAGCGCGGCGTTTATGAGCAGGTGATGCGTGATTTCTTCGGTGTCTGAGATGGAACCAGTGGCGTACATTCGCTCTCCCTTTGCGGATAAATTTGGCGTCCCCCGCCAGAGCAATCTTGCGCCTCACGTTATCTCGGAAATTGTTTTTGAGCCCGCATTCAGAAATTCTGAATGTGTGCGAGGTATTGAAGCCTTCAGCCATTTATGGGTAATTTGGGGCTTTCATTGTAATGAGGGGGCGGGCTGGCATCCCACGGTGCGCCCCCCGCGGCTGGGCGGGAATACGCGCATGGGCGTTTTTGCCACGCGGTCGCCCTTCCGCCCGAACGGGCTTGGGCTTTCCGTGGTTCGCCTTGTTTCGGTGGAGGATGGGCCTGTGCTGCGTGTATCCGGCGCTGATATGGTGGACGGCACGCCCATTTACGACGTGAAGCCGTATATTCCTTATTCCGACAGCATCCCCGATGCTTTAGGCGGTTTTACCGCTGCCACTCCTCGCCACATGCTGGAGGTGCAACTTGATTGCGCCTTGCCGAAAGCCGCTGCCGGTGAATGGGAGGCAGCTATGAAGGAGGTGCTGGCTCAGGATCCACGCCCTGCTTACCAGCAGGACCCGGAGCGGGAGTACCATGTTATTCTCAAACCTTTCGAGGTGAGCTTCCGTGTGTGTGATGGGGTGGCTCATGTCGTTGCCATCCGCCCCTATAAGCCATGATTTCCCGCCTGCAGACGGCCTTCCTGCAGAATCTTGCTGATGGATGTGAGCAGGGGGGCTCTGTTTCCGTGTGGCAGGATGGGCAGGAGCTAATCACCATTTGCGGGGGTGATACAGGCCATGGTTCGCCGTGGGATGACGGAACATTCGTTCCTATATATTCTGCTACAAAGCCAGCCGCCGCTGCCTGCCTTCTGCAAGCTCTGCATGACTGCTGCCGTGGGCCTGAACTGGAGGTGGGCGATTTGTGGCCTCGTTTTCCTTTGCCGCACCTTACTGTAGGCCAGCTGTTATCCCACCAGAGTGGGGTGGCTGCGCTGGCAGTGCCGGCTCCTCTAAATGATTTGGCAGCTTGTCGTCAGGCTATTGAACAAAGCCGCCCCCTGTGGACGCCTCCGCAACATGGCTACCACCCGCAGACTTTTGGCCCTCTGGTGGATATCCTGATGCTGGAGCTTACCGGTATGCGTGTGAGTGATTACTGGGAAAAGAAGGTGCGTGCTCCCTTGGGGCTGGAGTTTTACATTGGCCATTTCCCGGAGGAACTGTACAGCCGAGTTGCTCAGCTTCGTGCACCCCGCATGAATGGCGCTATGCCTCGCACGCCGTTTTATCGTGAATATTTTGATGAAGCAAGTCCTGTACACCGGGCTTTCCATAGCATCGTTGGGCTGAACTCTCCGCGCGAAATGTCTACCCCTGCCGCTTGGCAGTGCGGCTCTCCCGCAAAGGGAGGTGTAGCTACCGCGCGTGGTCTGGCTGCTTTTTATCAAGCGCTGCTTGGGTTGCTACCGGCTTCTCCTTTTGCCTCTGATGTGGCAGAGTGGATGAGCACGCCGCTCAGCAGTGGAATGGATTGTACTCTGTTAGAGCACACTTCCTTTACTTGCGGCGCTATGTGTGAACCTTCTGCCTATTTCCCCGGTGGTGGTTTTGGACATGCAGGCGCCGGCGGTTCCTTTGCCTTCTGCCGCCCTGAAGATGGCTTGTCCTTTGCTTATGTCATGCGCGGAATGGAGCTGGGGTATCTTCCGGGCCCGCGTGTGCAGAGGCTGCTCTCTTGCCTGTCTTTGTAAATATTTAATTTTTCCGTATCTTCTCTGTTGACATGTGAAGCTGAGAGGAGTAGAATAGCCGATATGAAGTCACGCATGGATGAGTTCGCTGAATGGGGCACCGAAGTGGTGTTCGGGCGGGCGCATGGTTTTCGTGCGTGGTTGATGAAGTGTGCGCTGCGTTTTGCGAGCTTCTTCTTTTACATTCTGATAAAGACACGCCTGTTTTTATTCCGCCGCCGTTTGAAGACCGTGCGATATCTGGGCACGTTTGTGGTGAGCGTGGGTAATATCACGGCCGGTGGTACCGGTAAGACTCCTGTGGTGGAGTTGCTTTCCCGCACTCTTGCAGAGCGTGGTCGTAAGTGCGCTATTCTGACGCGAGGCTATAAGAGTGAGCCACTTGATGAACCACAGGAGTGGTTTGACAGCAATGGTAAGCCCGTGTCGCACCTGCCTAAGATTGCCAGTGACGGCGTGACTCGTTATCTTGGCCCCCTTTACGCAGGCGATGAGCCCTTCATGCTGGCCCGAAATCTGGATGGCGTAGCTGTGCTGGTGGATAAAGACCGCGTGAAGTCCGGCATTTTTGCCATTGAGCAGCTGGGGAGAAATACCCTTATTCTGGATGACGGCATGCAGTATCTGAAGCTCAAGCATGAGATTGATATCGTGCTGGTGGATTGCGGTTTCCCCTTTGGTACCGGTTCGCTGCTGCCCCGAGGAACGATGCGCGAACCTCGTTCCAGTCTGGCCCGTGCGAGTTACATCATTCTCACGAAGAGTGGCGGCAAGCCGCAGGGTGAGCTCATCACCACCATTCGCAAGTATAACAAGACTGCGGATATCATTGTGACGAATCACGGCCCCTCCTATCTGGAGAATATCTTTACCGGCGAGCGTCAGCCGCTGAGTTTCCTGAAGGGTAAATATGTGGCCTGTATGAGCGGTATTGCCCGCCCGGAAAGCTTTGAAGGGCTCGTGGAGGATTTGGGCGCGCATGTGGAAATCCGCCGTCGCTATCCGGACCATTACTGGTTCGATCAGGCAGATTTGGAAACCTTTGTAGAGCGTTGTGCTGACCGCGCTATGGATATTATCGTCACCACGGAGAAGGATGCCGTGCGTTTCCTGAAACCCGGTGAGATGGAGGTGCCCATTTACTTCCTGCGTATCCAGATTGATATCGAACAGGGACAGGAATACTGGGATCGCATGATTGACCGCATTTGCGGCCTTGCTGAGCCTCAGCCCACACCTCAGTGGAGTAATAACGTGCTCTGATGAGCACTTACACCCGGCAGATGCCCGGACGGATGCAGCGAAGCCCGAAGAATAGCCCGCTGAGTGCAATGGTGGTGTAAAGCACTGCCATCCATATATCCGGCCTTGTGGTCTGCATGGCCGGACTGGCTGCCCAAGCCAGAAGCCCACCACCGATGAAGCCTAGTCCCTGCGCCATACCGGAAAGCGCCACAGTGGTGCCTTCATCCGCTGAGCTCATGATAATCAGCTCCATTCCTAGTGCGAAGATGCTTCCTAAGCTGAGCCCCAGCAGAATGGAAAATAAGGGCCAGAGGTGCAGGGGACCTAGCAATAATCCCCAGCAGCTGATGCAGGAGAGTACGATGGCAACGCTCATGAGTTTTCCTTGGCCACCCAACCACTTTGCCATATGGCTGCTGAGAAGGGAGGCCGGTATTTGACATGCCGTGGATAGTGAAAGTACCAGCCCCGCTTCAACGAGCGGAAGTCCGCGCCGTCTCATCAGCGTGGCCATCCATACAATCAGTAGCCAAGCTCCCGCCACGCGGCAGAGGTAGAACAGGCTGACGTACCATGCTTTTTTCTGCCGAAAAAGGGGATGCATAGGCGCATGTATCGTGCGTTCTTCCTTCTTTTGCTCTGGGGTAAACATAATAAGCTCTGCCCACAGTAGTGTGGCTACCAGCAATGGCAGTCCCCAGAACAGTAATCCCTGCTGCCAGCCGCCGAGAGCCAGCGCTATCGGATCAGATGCGCCTGAGCCCACGGCTGTGCCGAGGCTTACACAGGCCGTGTAGGCACCCATAATTTGTGCGGCGTCAGAGGCGAATTCTTGTTTCACGATACCGAGAATAACAGAGCCGGTAATTCCCAGCCCGAGCCCGATGATAATCGTGCCGCCGTACAGCCCCGGTATTCCTCCGTAACTTCGCCATACCACCCCTGCAAGCGCCAGCAGAAGGGAGTAGATGATAAGCATTCGCGGCCTGATGTGTGCCGTCAGGTTCGCCCCGAGCGGAGCTGCCACACCCAGAGCGATGATGGGCAGAAGTCCGAACAGTCCGCTGCCGCTGATGCTCAGCCCGAGGTCTCTCATCAGAAATACTAACAGCGGGTCTGCCGCTGAGAAACTCATGCGAAGGTTGAAGCTTACCAGCAGAAAGATGATAATGAAGTGAATTCTTTGTGTATGCCCCATGTGACCATTCTATTCTCACTTGTGGAGTGCTGCAATCTATCTCGCTAACGTGTTATGTACTTGCCTCCCATGCGCACAGGTGTTATACTGAGCCTCATGATAGAACTGACGATGCTTGGCACAGGAAACGCCGCAGTGACTCAATGTTACAACACCTGTTTTACCATCCGCAATGGAAAGCAAGTGCTTCTTGTGGACGCCGGAGGAGGAAATGGTATTCTGGCTCGACTGGAACAAGCATCGGTGCCGCTTTCTGATATTCACGATATTTTCCTCACGCATACGCATACAGACCACATTTTTGGCGTAGTTTGGGTGGTGCGTATGATTGCTCAGGCTATGAATGCCGGCAAGTATTCCGGTGAACTTCATCTGTACGGCCATGAAGAAGGCTTGAATACACTTGAACTTATCTGCCGCCACACGTTGCCGGGCAAGGTCTGCAAACATTTGCATGCGGACATTCTTCTGCATCCGCTGGCTGACGGCGAGGCTTTTTGCGCTGCCGGCATGCAGGCTCAGGCTTTTGATATTGGTTCCACCAAGGCGAAGCAGTATGGATTCTGCCTTGAATTGCCGGACGGGCGTCGCCTGACGTGCTTGGGCGATGAGCCATATAACGAGTGTGCCAAGGTGTATGCTCAGGACGCTGACTGGTTGCTCTGCGAAGCATTCTGTTTGTATGCTGACCGCGAGCGTTTCAAGCCTTATGAGAAACACCACAGTACCGCACTTGATGCCGGGCGCCTCGCTGCCGGTCTGTGCGTGAAGAATCTTTTGCTGTACCATACCGAGGACAAGACACTTGCCTCTCGCCGCTGTACCTACACCGCTGAGGCAGCGGAACACTACAAGGGCACCATTCATGTGCCTGATGATATGGAGAAGCTTTATATCTGAGTAAACAAAAACGACCGGCGCCCCATGGGCTTTCCGGTCGTTTTTGTACTTACACCTACTCTATGAAAAACAGTTTTTCTGTCTTCTCTCAGACCGGCTCTCACCCCGGTCTACTCATGAGAACGCATTAAATTCTTAAATTCTACAGAAAAATTGCTTTTTTTTTAATTTATTTTTGAATTTTATTCCTGCGATGGGGGAGCCGAACCTCTTATTATCTCAATTTCAACACCTTCGAGAACGTCTGATTCATCGCCATTTTTTGCTTCACTAAAGTTTTCGCCGAAAACTTTGGCGAAAACTGGCCCGTTGATGAAGTCAATGAGCTGCTGATTGCCGAAACATTCGTTCTCTGCCAAATAAAGGAGTGTGGGGCCTACTCGGTAGGAAATTTTGCGTGCTGTTTCAGAAGCGGAACCCCAGCAGTCCGGCCAAGCAGCATCTGAGGCGAAACGGGAAAGTTGAGTGGCGCCGGTGATGATGCGGGGGGTGAGCATCTCATGGGTATCTGCCGTACAGGCTGAGAGCATATGCAGCAGGCGCATGAGAGCGTTTTCCATGGGACTGTCGCAGTAACGGGCTGGCAGTTCAGGAGCCGGGCCTTCAGTACTCTGCTTGAAGCGGGAGAAGAAGGGATCATTAGTCGAGGTGAGCAAGGCCGTGCCAAAATCTGCCGCTTTGTCATCCACATCCACAGTAATGAACTGAATGAACATCTCTCGCTGTGGCTCTTGCCAGAAACAACCTGTCCTCCTCATGCTGCAGCCGATGTGTAGAAGATATTCCGCATGGGTGCGTCCATTGGAGCGGCGGACGTGACTCACGTCTCCTATGCCGGCAAACCATGAAACTTGCATCTGCGCCATATCTGAGTGAATTGTAGGGGGCTCCGCTGCTACTTTTAATTTGCCGTTTTCGCAGTAGACGCGGATGTTCCACTCTGCAGGCTGAATCAGCTGATGAACGCTCTGAGTGCCTCCGTCGTACCAAGTGCCGCGGTGAGGCTCGTGGAGTTTAATGGTATGCGTAAAAGAGAAATTGCTATCAGCCAGATGTTCCGGCAGCTGCACTTCCTGTATTGTGTGGGTAAGCTGTACGAACTCGTCCTCAGAAAGAGCTGGGCGGAATCCCAGAGCTACGATGCCCAGAGCTCCCAGTATCAGCACGATGAGTGTCCGCTTGTGCCATTTTTTCATGGGAATGATTCTATCTGATAATCATGGCGGATTCAAGGCTTGAGTTTGCACATGACAGGTATTATAATGCCGCTCGAAATAGCAAGCCATGAGCAACATCTCTCAGTATGCCAATCAGTACGTGCTGGATCTGGTAGCCTACCAGCCCGGCAAGCCCATCGAGGAAACAGCCCGTGAGCTGGGTATGAGTCCTGCCGATATTGTGAAGCTCGCGTCCAATGAAAATTCTCTCGGGCCGTCTCCTAAAGCCATTGAGGCCATCCAGAAGGCTGCTACCGGAGTGCACATTTACCCGGACGGCGCTTCCTTTACTCTGCGCAGCAAAATTGCAGAGCGCTTTGGGGTGTCGTTTGACCAGACTGTAGTGGGTAGCGGCAGCAGTGAGCTTATCGAGTTGCTGTGCCATGCTTGTCTTCATGAGGGAATTGAGCTTATCGCTGCCCGCCATAGCTTCTCGATGTATCCCATCATGTGCAAGCTGTTCGGGGCTAAGTACGTGGAGGCTCCTATCAAGGACGATTTCAGTTCCGATTTGCAGGCTATTCTTGCCGCTATTACTCCGCAGACCCGCCTTGTGTTCATCACGAATCCGGCCAATCCTCTCGGTACTGTTGTAACTCAGGCTGAGATGGATGCCTTCATGGAGGCTGTCCCTGAGCACGTTATTGTAGCATTCGATGAGGCTTACATTGATTTTGCGGATGACAAGCCTGATACGCTCAAGTATGTGAAGGCCGGAAAGAACGTCATTCTGCTGCGCACTTTCTCCAAGGCATACGGCCTTGCCGGTCTGCGCGCGGGTTATGGCGTGACGATTCCCGAGATTGCCGACCTGCTGAACAAGGCCCGCACGCCGTTTAACATGAATCTCATGTCACAGGTGGCCGCTGTGGCTGCTTTGGATGATGCTGAGCACCTTGCCGCCTCCGTTGATATGGTGAACCGTGGCAAGAAGCAGTACTATGCAGCCTTTGAGGCTTGGGGCATTGATTATGTTCCCAGCCAGGCGAACTTCATTCTGGTGAAAACCGGGCAGGGTCGCAAGGTGTTCAATGACGCTCTGGCCAAGGGCGTTATCCTTCGTCACATGGATGGCTATGGGCTGCCTGAGTATGTACGCATCACCGTTGGTACAGAGCGAGAGAATACTCGTTGCCTTGAAGTGCTTGCTGAGCTGCTGGGTAAGTAAATTATCCGTAATTCGCTTTATATCACCGTGCCTACTTGTGGGCACGGTGATTTTATTTTGCATCCGGGGCCGTATCGGGCCAGTCATGGCGGGGGTATCTGCCCGCAAGGTCTTTTTTCATCTGCGGATAACCATTTCGCCAGAAGGATTCCATATCTGATGTGGTCTGATACGGGCGCTGATTCGGCGCAAGGATTTCAATAAGGCACTTCACTCGGCCATCCGCTATGGTTGGTGTGGTGGGTACACCAAAGAGAAGCTGGCACTTAAGCCCGAAAGTCGGGGTGCCATCCTCTCGGTACAGAAGCTTTACTTCTCTACCATTTGCCAGCTTGATGGCCTTGGGAGCATAGCGGTTCAAGCATTCTTTCTGCCAAGGAGAAAGCCATTCTCCAAGAATGGGCAATACGGGGCGAGCCGCAATTTCTTTATAGCTGACAGCTCCATCGCAGAGCATTGTAATGGCCACCAGTCGGTCTTCTTCGCCGAACTCAGGTAAGTCCAGCTCCGGCATGGCGTTGCGGAGGCAGGTGAGGCGGTTAATCCACTGCAGCACATGGCCATCCCAGCCATCCAATCTGAGTTCTCCGCGTACCACGCGGTCTGCCAAAAGTGGCGCGGCATCGTCAGGGGAGGCGTCACCGGTTTCTTTTTCGTTCAGCACCAAATCACGGTAGAGCGTGCGGTGCATGTTCAGAACTCTCTTGCGAGTGGAGTCATATACGGGGATATCATCCTCGTGCGTAACTAAATCGCTCAGTTGCAGATGCGTGCAGCGACTCAGCCTAGTTTCTACTCCCTTGCCGCCTATCTCTGCAATTTCAGCGGCAAGAAAAATATCTGCCTGTTTTGCTACGGCTGAGGCTATTTTACCGCTGCGGCGTGAAGTGATACGGGCGGTACCGGTTGCGGCGCTGTTTTTCGCAGCCACGTTTGCCGGAAAGGAGCCGAGTAGTGCGGAGATAACGCCGCTTTTGTTTGCAGCGAAATCCGGGGAGCTGTTATCCCCTCGCATGAGCTGGCGGTATGCAGCTTGTACTTCTCGCGCAGCTCGTGCCATGATGCCCAGGCGCGTGCAGGCCACAGCATCGTATCTCAGGCGCTCGGCTTCCTGCACAGCACGCCACTCCGCTTGGAAGTCCGTGAAGTCCTCTTCTTCATGCAGCTTGTCGCTCAGGCCTGCAGCGAGAGCCACATTTTCACCTTGAATCAAAGCGGCGATGGCCGCGGCTTCTGCCGTGCAGTTGTATTCCGCGCCGGCCACAAGAAGACGTGACAGTACAGGGGAAAGCGGATAACGGAGCATTTGCCGGCCGATGGGGCTTAGCTCACCATTTTCTGTGACGGCGCCGAGTTCCTGCAGCAGTGTCCAAGCTCGTGTGGTTTCCGCCTCTGTGGGGGCGTCCGGCCAGCGGAAAGAGCGTATGCCATTCAGGCCTTTGCACCCCCATGCCAGCAAGTTCAAAAAGGCGGCAGATATGTCTGCACGGTGGACTTCCGGTGCCGGATAGGGGCAGCGGCGACGGTGCTCCGCTTCACTCCAGAGGCGGATGCAGCGTCCCGGGCCCAGTCGACCGGCTCGGCCTGTGCGTTGTTCTGCCTGAGCCTGTGAGATGGGAACAACATGAAGGGTACTCAGCCCGCGGACCGGGTCCCAACGGGATTCTCGGGCTGTGCCGCTGTCCACTACGGAGCGCACTCCCTCGATGGTTAGTGATGTTTCCGCGATGTTCGTGCTCACGATGACGCGGGGGACATCACCTTTGTCCACGGCACGCGCTTGCATATCAGGCGTAAGCTGACCGTGAAGTGCATATACCTCGCGTCCTCGAAGCCAGCCAACATTCTCAAGAATTTCCACAGTTCGGCGGATTTCGTAGGTGCCGGGAAGGAATACGAGGATGTCGCCGGCGTCCGGCTGTTCCGTCAGCTTTCGTACTGCGGCAGCGCACTGTTCCCACACCGGGGGTAGATTCACATAGCCGCGGCTGTCACGTACCGGTGCAGGGGGCATGTAGCTTATTTCCACAGGATACATGCGTCCTTCAGCTCGAAGAACAGTTGCCTGCGGGAGGTAATCCTGCAGCTTATCCAACTCAAGCGTGGCGGACATCACAAAGACGCCTATATCCTTGCGCGAGCTGCGCTGTAATTCTAGCACGCGCGCCAGACACAGGTCTCCGGAAAGGCGCCGTTCGTGTACTTCATCAAAGATAACGGCGCTGACTCCTTTCAGCTCCGGATCTTCCGTGAGACGGCGCTCCAGTATGCCATCCGTCACGTACAGAATGCGTGTCGCGGCACTCTGGCGGGAGTCAAAGCGTACAGTATAGCCTACTTCCTTGCCAAGTGAGCATGGGTATTGACGTGCGACATAGCCGGCCAGAAGCCGTGCTGCGAGTCTTCGGGGCTGGACAACGATGATTGTGCCTCTTTCCGCTACGCCGGCGGCTTCCAGCATAAGGGGTACACGGGTGGACTTGCCGCTGCCGGTCGGCGCGCTGAGCAAGACACAGAAGCCGGGCTTACGCACGGCTTCATCTATATCCGGCCGAATGGCCTCAATGGGGAGCATGGAAGACATCAGAGGTCATCAGGCATATCGCGCAGGGCGGGAGGCGTAAATTGACTGCTGGCGGGGCCTGTGGGCTGAGAACCGGGCTGGATGGTGGGTGCATCCTCCCCACTAGGAGTGCCTTCCACAGTAACACGGCTGCCGTGCTCCCTCTGACTGGCATAGAGATTATCCAGAGCCGTCTGCAGGCCGAGATTCGGATAGCCGATGAAGAGGATGCGGCTATCGGGGCCTACGAGTACAGCCGTTGGAAGCTGAGAGATACGGTATGCTTTACCGTTGCTATTCTGCTCATTATCCATGAAGCAGTTACCCTCTATACCATGCTGGCGCAGCTCCATGAGCCACTCGCCGTGATTTGCATGTACCGTGATGGGGCAGAATATCAGCCCGGGGAACTGTTGAGCGAGTAGATGCTGTTTTGTAACGACATTCAGGCCTACCTGCTCTGAAGGTGACCAGAAGAAAATGAGGTTGGCTCGTCCTTGTACAGGGAAGGTTGTCTCATTTCCATCCATTCCTTTAACCCTCAGTTGGGGCGGGATGCTGCCTACGCTGAGATTGCGGAGTATATAGGTCATTTCCAGAATGGCGTCATTCATTGAGCGAGTCCCGAACATCGCGTCTTCCGGAGAGATACGAGCAGCTTGGCGCAGGAAGTAGAGCTGTTTGTTGCGAGCCATAGCAGCACTACCTTCCGCGCCCTGAATGGTCGGATTAGAGAGCATGATGCACATGGCCATGGCGGCACCTGCGCGGGCTGTTAAGTCCTGATTACGACTGTAGATTTTCTGCAGAAGTTCATAAACTCTCACGCTTTGACTTTCTGAGAGCTTAGCGCAGGCATTAGCGATATACGGGCTGCTGAAGTGGACTCGGTTTACACTTTCCAGCAGGGCATTTGCGAAGAAAGAAATTTGGCGCTGTCTGTTGCCGAATACCTGAGCAAAGGCATCCGGGTGATTGAGAAACCACACCACGGCAGGGGCAGCCCAAGGCTGTTCAAACTCATAGATAGGCACCATTCTGCGTTCGTCCACAGCTCCGTTCATGCGCTCCTGAGCGGTAGGACGTACCAGCTCTTCTCGCTCGCCAACTTTGCGGCTTACGCTGCGCCAGAGCTCAGCTGCCATATCACGACCATCCGGCACACGCACAGCTGCGCGCTGTTCGTCCGTGCTTGCCACTTGTAGTGCTGCGCGGTACTCCGTCATCTGCTGTTCCCATTTTGCCAGAGCTGCACGCATCTCAGGTTCTGCAGCGCCGGCGCTTGTTATGCCGAGAATGGCCAGTATGGTGAGTAGTGCTGTTTTCTTCATGCACGGCATTATAGGACACCCACCTATCCAAACGCAAGCTTTAATCCGCAGAATGTAGATACTATGTCACTCTTTCTTCTTGAATAGCTTGATGTATGCTGGTATGGTGCGCGCATGGCAACTGACAAGAAAATCACCATCAAGACCAGCCGTGGCGATATCAACCTGACTGTTTTCGCTTCCAAGACCCCCATGACCGCAGCTAGCTTCCTGAATCTGGCTCAGCGTGGCTTCTACAAGGGCCTTACTTTCCACCGCGTGATTGCCGATTTCATGATTCAGGGTGGATGCCCTGACGGTACCGGCTGTGGTGGCCCCGGCTACAAGTTTGATGATGAGTGTCGTCCGGACCTTAAGTTTAACCGTCCCGGTCTTCTTGCTATGGCTAATGCCGGCAGAAGCTGGACGGGTCAGGGCACCAATGGCTCCCAGTTCTTCATCACCCATGTTCCCACGGATTGGCTCAATGGTAAGCACACCATCTTCGGTGAGGTTTGCTCCCCTGAGGACCAGAAGGTTGTGGATTCCGTACGTCAGGGTGACAAGATTACCGATATCGTGATTCACGATGACTGCGCAGACCTTTTCGAGGAACAGGCTGCCAACATTACTCGCTGGAACAGCAAACTCGGTAAGTAATGGTTTTTGCCGTCCAGGACCTGCACATTGAGTTCGGGCCCCGCGTACTTTTTGATTCGCTCTCCTTCGTTGTAGAACGAGGGGAGCGCATCGCTTTCGCGGGACAGAACGGTGCGGGTAAGTCAACTCTCATGAAGTGTATCGTGGGGGTGCAGGAGCCCGACCATGGTAAGGTGTTGCTGCCCAAGCACACACATGTGGGTTATCTGCCTCAGGACGGCATTCATATTTCCGGGCGTCCGTTGCTGGATGAGGTGCTGGGCTCTGTCGGTAATATCGTGGAGCTTCAGCAGACGGTGGATGAACTTTCTGCCGACCTTCAGCAGCTTGATGCCAATAGCGAGGAATATCGCGATACGCTCGAGGAAATTGGCCGTCTTGAGCTGATTCTGCAGGACAGAGATGCCGCCTCGCTGCGTCCGCGCACGGAGTCTATTCTGCGCGGACTTGGGTTTGCGGATAAGGATTTTACGCGCGATTGTGGTGAGTTTTCCGGTGGCTGGCAGATGCGTATAGCCTTGGCTCGTTTGCTGCTGCAGGAGCCGGAAGTTTTGTTGCTGGACGAGCCGACGAACCACCTTGATATTCAGAGTCAGCGTTGGCTGGAACAGAACTTGCGCAATTACCGCGGGGCTATCTGCATTATCAGCCACGATATTGCTCTGCTGGATAGCCTTGTCACTCGCACGATAGCCTTCCATCACGGCCGTGCAGAGGAATACTCCGGTAATTTCTCGTTCTACCTGAAGGAGAGCAAGGCTCGCAAGGAAATCCTGCTGCGTCAGGCCAAGGCTCAGCAGCGTGAGATTGCTAAGACTCAGGCATTCATTGACCGCTTCCGTGCTAAGGCGACGAAAGCCAGTCAGGCGCAGAGCCGCATTAAGCAGCTTGAGAAGATTGAGATTATCGAGGTGGAGGATGATGACGCCGTGATGAGCTTCCATTTCCCGCCGCCTCCGCCCGGTGGTAACACGGTGGTGCATTTGGAAAAGGCCTCTAAGGCGTACGGCCCCATCCGCTTGCTGGATGGTTATGACTTCCGGATGGACAAGGGAGACCGCATCGCCATTGTGGGTGTGAATGGTTCCGGTAAGTCTACGTTCACCAGAATTATATCCGGCACCGAGGAGCCGGACAGTGGTAAGTTCTCCTTTGGTCATCACACTCAGGTGGCGTTCTTCTCTCAGACTCACGCAGATGTGCTCAATAATGAGCAGACCGTGCTGGAGTGCGTGGAAGCAGCAGCTAGTCGCGAGACTCGCCCGCTGGTGCGTAACATTCTGGGGTGCTTCCTGTTCCGAGGTGATGATGTTTTCAAGAAGATTGGTGTACTGAGTGGTGGCGAGCGTTCGCGCGTGGCCTTGGTCTGCATGCTGTTGAAGCCTGCAAACTTTCTTATCATGGACGAGCCGACGAACCACTTGGACTTCCAGAGTCAGGATGTGCTACAGGCTGCTCTGGCTGAGTATCCCGGTTCGTACTGTATCGTTTCTCACAATCGTCAGTTCCTTGACCCGATTGTTAATAAAGTGCTGGAGTTCCGCCTTGGGCATGCCCCGCGCCTATTCCACGGGAATGTTTCTCAGTACATTGAAACCGTGGAGGCTGAGGAGCGCCGCCTGAAGGAAGCGGCTACGGCTGTCTCTCCGGCTTCAACCGCTGCAGACCCTGCCGCCGGTATCGTTAACAAGAAGGATGCCCGCCGCGCGCGTGCTCAGGAACGCGAGCGCCGTGCCCGCATTCTGAAGCCTCTTCAAACTGAGTTGGAACAGGTGGAAATGGAAATTGCCGAAAAGGATGAGGCAAAAGATGCCATTTCTGCTGAGTTGGAGAACCCGGCCAACATGAGCGATAACCAGAAGCTCATGGAACTCACCCAGCAGTACCAGACTTTGGAGCGCGAATCCGAGGCCCTCTATACACGCTGGGAGGAGCTTACTATTGCTATTGAACAGGCGGAAGCGGAACTTGCTGCTGAATAATAGCCGCGATTTTCGGCTTGTCGCTTGCCCATTGCCTCGGCGTTAATCCGTACAGACATGAGCCATCAGGATTGGCTCCGGCTGCAAGCAGGGCTCGGACGATGGTGACGTAATCCTGCATGATGGCTTGGTGCAGGGGAGTTGTGCCATTGGAATCGGCAAGGTTGACATCGGCCCCGGCGTGGATAAGGCGCGAAACATGCTGTGATTTGCCGAGCAAAATTGCTTCGATCAATGCTGTCTTGCCATGGTAATCGAGCGCATTGACATCGGCTCCGGCATCAATAAGCATTTGAACGATATCGGTGTTGTTTCGCCATGCTGCGGCAGTAAGCGGAGTGCCACTCATAGATGCTAAATTCACATCCGCGCCGGCAGCAAGTAAAAGGGCTACTATTTCTGCATCCTGCTCATCAATGGCACTCAGGAGCGGGGTACTGAAATCGAGTGTTTGCTCATTGACGTTGGCACCGCTCTGCAGCAGGACCTTCACATCATTGGCGTCTCCCCGTCCAATCATTTCACCGAGAGTCAGTCGTGCACCCTCCGCTATCAACATGTCCACAGCTTCCCTCTGTTCAAAATCGAGAGCTTCAGCAAGTGCGCAGTTGCCTGACAAGTCGCGAGCGTTCAAATCTGCACCTTCTGCCAGCAGTCGGCGTAATTTGTCGACATTGCCCTCTCGCGCCGCCCGTCGCAGCGCGGGATTTTCGCGTCTCATCAGCTCTTCAATCTCTGTATCACCCAGTTCGCGGGTCAGAGAAAGCGGGGTTCGTTTCTGAAAATCTTTCGCGTGTATGTCTGCGTATGCGGACAGCAGGAGGTGTATCATATCCGCGCCTGCTCTGTGCTCTACCGCGATATGCAGAGCTGTGCGACCCAGTGCATTCAGCTTGTTTATGTCAACGTCTCCCACGCTGAGCATCAGCCGCACAATTTCTGTGTGGCCATGTTGCACAGCCAGAGTGAAGGGCGTTTCATCTACCAGATTACACGTATTGATGGCCGAAGCTCCTTCGCGCTTCAGTAGTTCATACACCGCAGCCGTGTGGCCTCCCTGCGCAGCGTGGTGCAGGGGTGTATTATCGTCATCGTCATACCACGTAACCTGAAGCTCCTTTCTCCGAAGCTTTGCGATTTTCTCCGCATCGCCTCGCTTCGCTGCATTGAACAAAGCGTCTACTTTATTGTTTGTGGGCATTGGGTAAATTTATTCCGCAAAGCTGGCTTCTCATTCTTTGCTCTTTGTTTCAAAAGGAGCAACACCTTGCCATGTTTTTTTGATTCATCCAAAAAGTTTGGAAAACATGGCAAGGTGTCGAATATTAGGCTAAGCGCACTGTTTTGCCCGGGCGGGGACAGAGGATGCGACTGTCGGGCAAGGCTTCTGTCAGTGTGGCTTGCATGCTGGCCATAGCCTCTTCGTCTCCGTGTACCAGTACAACAGTATGCGGGCGGAGGCGACAGGCGTAATCCACTAGAGCGGAGCGCGTGGCATGGCCTGAGAAGTCGAAGCATTCCGTGCGGCAAAGCAGGGGATATGCTTGTCCCTTGCCGTTAAGCTTCACGTTCTCGCCGGGCTGGGTGGCCTTAATGCGTCCTGCGGGGGATTCGGGGTCACTATAACCAACGAAGAGGATGGCGTCTTTTTTGTGCGGCAGTACCTGAGCGGCCATTTTGTAGGAAACGGTGTGTTCACTCATCATGCCGCTGGACACGAGGTAGATATTGCCGGGCGTGGCAACAAGAGGCCCCTTGTCTTGCTTGGGCAATCCGTGAGTCTCCACATCGTCCTTGAGGCGATAGCCCGGTTTGAGGCGGGGAGTGCTGTCGCAAAGACGATCATAAACTTGCGTGATTTTGGAGCTCAGGCCGCCAAAGTATACGGGAGCATCCGGGATGAGCCCTTTGCGCTTGAATCTGCCGATTTCGCAGAGCAATTCCTGACTTTTGCCCAGGGCAAACACGGGGATGAGCACGGCGCCGCCGTCCTCCAGTACCTCGCGTATAGCGCTCGCAAAGCGCAGCAGTTCTTTTTCGCGAGTGTAATCCGGGTCACGGTCTTTGAGGCCGTGGGTGCACTCCATGATAAGGACGTCCACACCACTCTGAGGAAAATCAGCACCGCCGATAATGGTCTGATTGTCAAACTGTACGTCGCCGGTATAGAATACCGTGGTGCCACTCATGCCCTCCAGCATCACGCCGCAGGAGCCGAGAATATGGCCGGCATCGTGCAGGGTTGCCAGAATGGTGCCGTTGTTACCGGTACGGAACGGTTCGTTGTAAGGGCGTGTGACCCAAGCGTTTACGTGGCGCTGCAGCTCGCCATGGGTGAAGAAAGGGTACTCAATGATACCCTCACCCATGCGCTTGGCTGTCATCACGTTCACGGAGTTGTGCAACATAGCATCGCCCACCTCAGCGGTGCCGACAGTCATAATGACCTCGGCACGCGGGTATTCATCCTGAAACACCGGCAGGGTGCCGATGTGGTCCAGGTGTGAGTGGGTGATGAAGATGGCATCCGGGTCTGCAGCGCCAATCAGCGAAAAGTTCGGCTTGGCTGCATTGCCATCCTGCTTGGGGTGCATACCGCAATCGAGGACGATACGGGAGCCCTCCATGTCAAGCAGGTAACAGTTGGCCCCGATTTCAGGACCTGCTGTTAAGTTGGTGAGTGTAATCATGGCGTGGTGTTTACTCGGGCAGGCACTCGTCTTCCACTATCTGCTCCAGCGTCTGACGACGGCGGATAATGTGCCACTTGTCGCCATCCACCAGCACCTCGGCAGCCAGCGGGCGGGAGTTGTAGGTGCTGGCCATGCTGAAACCATAGGCGCCGGCGCTCATCTCGGCCAGAATCTCGCCGGGTTTCACGTCTGCAATTTCGCGGTTCTGCGCCTGGAAGTCGCCACTCTCGCAGATGGGGCCTACTATATCGGCCACGATGGTGTCACCACTGTGCTCCTTCACGGGCCAGATTTCGTGGTAACCCTCGTACAGAGCGGGGCGAATGATGTCGTTCATGCCGGCATCAATCATCTTGAAGGTCTTGGCTTCACCCTTCTTCTCGTACAGGCAGGTGGTCAGCATGCAGGCGGCATTGCCCACCAAGCGGCGGCCGGGTTCCAGCAGAATCTTCAGGCCGAGCGGCTGCAGCAAGGGTATGAGAGCCTGTGCGTAACTCTTGAAGGTGATTTGCTCGGGGTGGACTGCCCACCATTCTTCTTTGCCGGAGGCCAAGCAGCCATCGTATACGATACCGATACCGCCACCGATGCTCCAGAACTCGATGTTGTAAAGTTCTTTGAACTTGGCAGCAAGCGGAGCCACCTTGGTGACGGCTTTCACGAAGGGGGCGATTTCCGTGAGCTGAGAGCCGATGTGCATTTGCAGGCCACGGATGTAAAGGTTCGGCATTTCGGCCGCGATGATGGCGTACAGCTCCTCAATGCGGGAGAAATCCACACCGAACTTGTTTTCATTAGTTCCGGTGGTGATGTACTTGTGCGTGTTGGCTTCCACATTGGGATTCACGCGAACAGCTACAGGGGCTTTTACTCCCATTTCTCCGGCGATTCGATTGATTTCTCGCAGCTCGTTCTCGCTTTCACAGTTGAAGCAGTAGATGTTCAGCGAGAGGGCATAGCGGATTTCTGCCTCTGTTTTGCCAACACCGGCGTAGGTGCACAGGGTGGGGTCGCCACCGGCATTGACCACACGCCAGAGTTCGCCACCGGAAACGATGTCGAACCCTACTCCCTGTTTGGCCATGAGGTTAAGGATTGCCTTGTTGGAACAGGCCTTTACGGCGTATGCGACATGAGCATCGAGCGGAGCAAGCTCGCGCTGCAGCTCTGTGAGGTCGTCTAGGATTGTCTTGCGACTGTAGACGAAGGTGGGAGTGCCGACGGCCTGTGCTATATCTGCGAGATTCACGTTCTCGCAGCACAGCGTGCCGTTGTTGTATGCGAATGAATGCATGGGTTAATGTGTATTTGTTGTTATTTCTTTGTTATTTAAATCTTTTGTGTCTGCGTTGGGATGGTCATCAATGATGACGGCGACCCAGTAAAGATCCCTTGAATTTTCAAAGGCGAGTTTTAACATAACGGTGATGGGGACGGCCATCAGCATGCCACAAGGTCCCCAAACCCATCCCCAGACGATAACGGAAAGTAGTACTACGGAAGTAGCAATGCCAAACTCTTTACCAAGGAAGAGCGGTTCTACGCCATTTCCAATGGCGAAATTAATAGCGATGTAGCCGGCAGACACAACAAGCATATCACCGACATCACCCATGATAAGAGCAAGAATGATAGGCGGAATAGCTGCCACAATGGAACCGATGGTAGGAATGTAGTTCAGCAGGTAGGCCACCAGCCCCCACAGGAAAGCAAACGGAACATCCATGGCGTGGCAAAGCCACCATGCAAGCAGGCCTGTACAGGCGCTGGCTATCGTTTTGATGAAAAGGTAGCGCTGGATACTCTTGAGCGCGTCTACCACTTTCCCTTTGCCCCTTACGCTGTTAGGCAGGGAACGGAAGTTCTTCATGAAGAGCGGAGCCTCACCAAGCAGGAACGTCATCAGCACGAGAACGAGAACAGTAACAGAGGTCATGGAAATGACTTGGCCGCCCAGTTTCTGAGAAATACTGATAATATACGAAGGACTTATGTAATCTCGCGGGTTCTGAATGAACTGTTGTGCGTCAGAGCTGTAGCCCCAGTCTTCGAGCAGCTGCATGAAGAACTGGTATTTCTGGTGCATTTGCTCCATGAAGGGGCCGCTGAGCGTGTTCTGCATATCTGCGGCCAGTATTCTCACAAGTGAAGCTGCGCCATAAATGATGCCGGCGTCTGCCACAACGGTGAAGAATACCGCGAGCCAGTGAGGAAAGTGCAACCAGCGGCGCAGAATATCAGTAATAGAATAGCTAATTACTGCCAGAAACACTGCCATGACAATCGGCAGCAGCATATCTCTGGCTTCTCTCAGTCCAAAAAGTACAATAATAGAGCATGCAGCTGTAAGGAGGAAACGTGCACCTTCACCCCATCCTGTCTGCTTTTCTTCTGGTGTGTCTGTTTCGCCTGTGGAATGCATCGCGCTGATTTTACATTTTTTAACAGCGCTGTTCAAGTTCCTTTGGCGGCATATCAAATAATTTTTTCCATGATTTGCTGGGTATTGCGCAGTTGAAGGAAGGCGTTCAGACTCTTGTTCTCCAGCAGAGTTACAAAACGACCTTCACGCACTAGTGTACGCAATCCTCTATCACGGAAGAGCTCCAGAAAACGCGTGGGGTGAGGCACACCGCTATTAGCGAGGCGCTCCTCATAAAAGCGGGTAAACTCAGGCTCGGAAAGTGTGCATCCATAGGCTACGATGCAGGCAAGATTGGCCTGCGCTGGAGTTTCCAGCGGGTCAATGGTACGCAGCCATGCCGTGGCATCAGCTTTTCGGATGATATTTTTTGCCTGAGTAAACCAAGGCATGGGGGGATCCTGTTGGTGCTGCTGATGCGCTAATGCGAGATCTCGATAATAGGAAATGCGGGCAATGTTTCCGTAATAGGAAATGCCTACACTACCAACCCACAGCATGAGCGCCGTCATAAGTATAGTCGTGATAATTCCGCACGGACTGGCACCTCCTCGTCTCCAAGAAAAGAGTTGGGAGAACCAATTCATGCCATGCAGGAGCACGGCAAAGGCAAAAATGGATAGCGTCCATGCCAGCGCTTGTACCATCCACGGCTGAGGGGAATCCGTTATCAGAGCCAGTAGGGTGAACCCTTTGTTCTGTAAGAATATCCATAAAGCTATCGCGGCTATGACGGCAGCAGCAAGCAGTATCATACGGATGACGCCCTTGAATATTGAGAAAAGAATAATGAACAAGAGCAGCACACCCAGGGAAATCAGGATGATTGTCTGAGAATCAAGGTTCATGGTGTGGAAGGTGAGGGAGGTGATTGTAGGGCTTGCATGAGCTGAATTTCACGAGAAGCTTCGTCATGCCGCCCAAGATGTTGTAGAAGAATAGCTTTGTTATATCTTGCTCGGTGGAATGCTGCGTCCAGCTCGAGCGCTCGATTGAACGCACTCAGCGCGTAGTCGAAGCGCTCAAGTTCTGCTAAGATGAGGCCAAGGCGATAGAAAACTTCAGGATTATCCGGGGCCACTTTTGTACAGCTTATCATTTGCTGCAAAGCGTCCATGTTCCGGCCTCTTCGGGCTAGAAAAACGGCGAAATCCATGTAGACAACGGCGGAGGCTGGATCCAGTTGAAGTGCTCTGCGGTACTGGCGCTCTGCCTCTTCATAATTCTGACGAGCTTCGGCGAGCCTAGCTTGCTGCATGGCTCCCGTTGGTTGGTCAGACTGATGTGCTACGATGCGTTCCTGCTCCCTAACAACGTCCGCAGCTGCCGGGTTCTGGATGAGCTTGTCAATTATAGGCCAAGCCGCAGCTCTGCGAACGAGGAGCACAGAATCGTGAATCATGTTCTCGGCTTCCGAACCCAGTACTCTGGCGGCTGCAGCTCTTACCATGGCGTTTTCATCTCTTGCCGCATCACGGGCGGCTTGTAGGATAGCCTCCGAAGGTTCCTGCCATGCCAGAAGTTCCAGAATGGTGGCTCTCCAGCCCGGTACGCTCTCTTCCCTAAGAGCCGCCAGCAGGGCCTCGGTATCTCCATTACCTTCAAGCGCGTGATGAATGGCGCGTGTGCGATTACGATATCGAGCATTGCGTTGCTCCGGGTAGACTCTCTGTATCACTTCGGCTGCCCAGGCATTATCTTTATCTGTATGGCACATGATGCAGGCATTTGGTGTGCCGATTTCGGTGCTGAGTGTCGGATCCGGAGAATTGAAGGAATGGTCTCGGCGCAGGTCACGCGCCATGTATGGACTTTCCGGCATGTGGCACTCCACACAGCGGGCACCTCTACTGTTCTGAGGGCAGGGAGTATGCGTAGCAGGATTAATGACAGGACTTGGCGTACCGCCTACTAATGTGCCGCTGGCATGGCAGCGCATGCAAAGTGAATTATCTTCTTGGGGAAGCTTAAGCGTAGCAGTATGCGGATTATGGCAATCCAGACAGGTGACTCCAGCGGCGCCCATGCGGCTAAGGCGTATACCGGTTTCGCAGTAAGATTCATCTCTCTGCATGCCGTTCGGCCAGAATATGCCTCTAACGATAGGAAGCTCCAAACGGAAGTGATCATCAAAACGGTCGCCTACCACGAAACGGTCATCAAACTCCTCTCGGCGGGCATGACAGGTGGCACAGTTATCATGTACCTGCTGGGCTGTAAGTCTGCGATTTACTGGGGCCACAAGGCAGCCGTCCGCCGAAGGCGTTTCTGCAGGTTTGTGACATTGTATGCAGCTAACACCGGGCTCTCTCCACGTGGAGGCGTAGCGGTTTGTAGAAGCATCATAGTTTTTTCGGAAGTGTGTGGTATGACACCAGGCGCATTGAGAGTTCCAGTTCATACCTCGGCCAAGCCAGTGCCCCCAATCTCCGGGTGCGCGTGCGGCCGCGCCTTCACTACTGAGGCGGGCGTCTGCCTCAAACATGTCAAACCATTCGCGTTTTTCCGTATCCCAAGCAGCACTGGGTGTATGCAGGCCGCCATCATCACCCTGTACAAGATATTGCACCAGCGGGCGGCGCCCGAGCACGGAATGCACAGTGAAAGTACGTCCGCTTTGGCTGTCAGTGAGCAGAAGATTTCCCTCGCGAGACGTCGTGAAGGTGAGTACGGAGCCGTGGGCATTCAGCTGCTGACCGTGGAATGGCTCTGAATCAAGGTCTTGACGAGTGTTACGGTAAGCCCAGGCATGATCACTGCCGGCCCATTCTTCATATTCCTTGGCATGGCAGGCAGCACATTGGCGAGAGCTGAGGCTGTCAGACTGCTGATCGTTATTCCCGGCATGGGGGCGTGAATCTGCTCCTTCATCACAGGAGCAGATAAACAGCATGGTGGCCGGTATGAGCAGTTTCTTCACGAGCGTCATATTAACACTATTTTCAGCAGTTGACAAATCATTAAAGCTGTTCTTCAGCGGCTGTCAGTTTTTTCGCGGAGGCGCGTCCCTTGCAGGCTAGAGTGGGGGCAAAGATGGACAGGCGGAACTCTGCTACCATGAACCCATATGCTTGCCATACCGGAGACTCATTATGGCGAAGGTATTCGGTGTAGAAATCTGGCTTGATGGCGGCATTAAGCGTTTCGATGCGTTCCAGTTCGCGGATGGGCGGTTGCTGGGCAATCTTCTGCAGGCGCTGCTTCATGCCGCGGGCAAATCTGCTGATGTCCTGCAGCAAAGCAGGAGCTGCGGCCGAGAGGAAGAATGGGCGGGTGAGCCATTGCCACTCACGCTGTAAATCCTCTGCGATACGCGCCGCGTATCTATCTCGTGAAGCTGTGAGACAAAACTCCCTGAGAGGAGCCTCCGTGGCAGCCAGTTGTTCCCACAGCTTACTGAGCGGCCCTGCGATGGTATCATACAGGCGCTCTCTCATGCGGAGGCAGGCAGCATCAAACTCTTCAGCGGAGCGTGGCAGCGGGGCCAGTGTGGCATCCATAGCAGCATAGATGGTGTCAGCGACATTATTTTTAGGCTGAACACCTAGCGATGTCATAGCGAGCTTTGCTTCTACTGATTTGATGGGAAGACGCTTGCGGATGCTGCTGATGAAATCAGCATGGCGGATGAGAGCGAGCCTACGCACACCGAAACGATGCGCGTGGTTGGCTTCCTCTTGCGTGGGGTATACTTTGATTCTCACGTGTTCGCCGTCATCGCAGAGCGCGGGGTAACCGGTCCCGTTGCCTACGTCCACTGTGGCCGGGAGATTGCCGCAGTCCCAGCGAGTCATGGCCGTAGCTGAGAAGGTGCGTGAGGCTTTTTTGTGGAAGCGTTTCTGCTTGTAGGACTCTAGTTTTTCACGCAGGGTAGCCATATCGGTACCCATAGCAAGTTCTTGCCCCTTATCGTCACTTACCCATATTTTTGTAATAAGTTCGGCGGGAATGCGGGAGAAGTCAAACTGCTGTGCATTACAGAACTTTTGCGTGCGGCGCATCACGAACTCTGCCAATGCCTGTCCTAGAGGTTTGTCCGGCTCTCGGTCATACCATTCTTCAGAGAAATCATCAGCTCTCTCGCCTATGGGCATCAGGAAGTTCCTCATGTCCTTTGGTAAGGTGCGCAGGAGGATTTCTGCTCGGTCCGCCAGATGTGCATGAACCCCCCATTCCGGTAACCAGTCCGGGAATGTATCCAGTTGGTCAATATGGACACCGAGAGTTACGCCGTCATCAGACTCGCCGGGATTGTGAGCGTAGTATACGTCATAGGTCTCTCCTGCCACCTGTAGCTCATCCGGGTATAAATCTGCAGGCGCTTTGTCTTCGCCGGGATAGACACAATCCTCATAGGGAACAAAGAGAATATCCGGCTTTGTTTTCTCTGCTTTCTCTCGCCAGCGGCGTAAAGCTTTGGCTGAGGCGCAATCTTTGGGCAGAATGCTATTGAAGAAAGAGAATACCCCCTCAGCACACCATATCAAATCTCGGCGGCGGAGTTTGGATTCTACTGTTCGCACTTTTTCGCGCATGTCTTGCAGGTGGCGGATAAAGGGCGGCTCATCCCGCAGCTGCATGTCTAAAATGCCCTCACGAATCATGATTTCGCGGGCAGCCGGGAGGTTATAACGGGCGTAGGAAATTCGGCGGCCATCAATGATAGTGAGACCACCGCAGGTGACGCGTTCCTTGGCATGAACGACGCCGGCGTCTTTGTCCCATCCAGCATCATACGCATGGCAGGCGCAGAGCTGAGGCGCTACTTGCTCCACCCACGCAGGGTCCAGCACAGCGCAGCGCCGCATGAACAGGCGGCTAGTTTCTACAAGTTCAGCGCCGAATATCCACTCAGCTCGTTTGTTACGGCGGAACATTCCGCTGCCGGGGAAAATGGAGAAGTCTCGCCCGCCGGCGCCGCGGTAGACTTTGTCCTCCGGGCGCCACACGCCTATCTGCAGCGGAGCGCCGGCCAGTAGTGAGCGGTGAATCATTTCCGGAGTAGCTTGCAGCGCTTCATCCGGCAGGGCTGGTATGCGCCAGCGCAGGGTGTCTTGCAGAGCTGAGCCTAAATCCTGAACAAGATTATGCCACTCGACTACTCTCAGGAAGTTAATGTAGTTTTTGCTGCACCATTTGCGAAGCTGGTTTCGCTTGAGTGAGCGCTTTTCCTGGAAAGAAAGCGTGCTTCTCCACAGTGAAAGCATGGCGAGGAAATCACTATCCGCATTTTTCCATTGTGCGTGGGCTTGGTCTGCCTGTGTGGCAAACTCCTGCGGCCTCTCGCGAGGATCCATGATGCTCAGGCCTGCTACGATGACGAGCATCTCCGCTAAGCACTTTTCGTGCTCGGCTTCCAGCAGCATTCGGCCCAAGCGTGGGTCTAGCGGAAGGCGGGCCAGACTGCGGCCGGTGTCTGTCATTTTCTTTTGCCTGTCAAGAGCACCAATTTCACGCAGGGTTTTGTAGCCTTCGTTGATAAGGCGTGCGCTGGGAGGGTCCGGCAGAGGGAACTCGCCTAACGGCGGCAGGCGCAAATCCGCCATGCGCAGGATGACGCCCGCAAGTGCGCTGCGCTTGATTTCTGGGTCAGTGAAGGGCTCTCGGCCTTCAAAATCTGTTTCTGAGTACAGGCGGATACAGACGCCTTCAGTCACACGGCCGCAGCGGCCGGCTCGCTGGCGTGCACTAGCTTGGGAAATGGGCTCCACCTGCAAGCTCTGAATCTGGCGGCCGGGAAGATAGCGCGAGATTCGTGCAAGGCCGCTGTCTATCACGTAGATAATGCCGGGAATGGTGAGTGATGTTTCAGCTACATTCGTGGCAAGAACGATACGGCGCCGCCCTTTCTGCGGATGGAAGATTCGCTGCTGCTCACCCAGCCCGAGGCGTGCAAAGAGGGGAAGAATGTCCGTATGCGGAAGATTCAGATATTGTAACTCATCCGCACAATCACGGATTTCTCGCTCACCGGGAAGGAAGATGAGAACGTCTCCTTTTTCATCATACTCGGAAAGCCAAGTGACGGCTCTTGCTACATGCTGAGGTAATTCTTCGTCAGGGTGGCGCTGAGGCATGTAATGCATGTCCACATGGTAGGTGCGCCCTTCCACGTTAATAATGGGAGCTCCTCCGAAGAATTCGGAGAATGAGCCGGCGTCCATGGTGGCGGAGGAGATGATAAGCTTCAAATCCGGGCGACGAGCCAGCAGAAGCTTCATGTAACCGAGCAGGAAATCAATGTTCAGGCTGCGCTCATGGGCTTCATCCAGAATGATGGTATGGTATTTGCGTAAATCTCGGTCATCCTGAGTCTCTGCCAGCAGGATACCATCTGTCATGAGTTTTAGCTTGGTATCTCGGCTGGTTTTATCATCAAATCGCACCTGATAGCCTACATACTGGCCCGGCTCACAGCCAATTTCTTCCGCAATTCTGCGTGCCACGGCCACGGCTGCCAGCCTTCTGGGCTGAGTACATCCCAACATGCCGCGGCGGTTACCTGCTACCTCCAGCGCGATTTTAGGGAGCTGTGTGGTCTTTCCGCTACCGGTTTCACCCACAACAACGATGACCTGATTTTTACGCAGAGCTGCCGCTATTTCCTGCCGACGGCGTGAAATAGGTAAATCAGGGTAACGGAAGTCGGGCGTTTGTTTAGTATCTATCTCCGGCATGTAGTGTGCATGAGTTTACCAGTCCAGCATAGCACCGTTAGCCAGTCTGGATTTTTCTGCGAGGAAGACGATACGGTGGCCGTTGACGGAATCCTCCAGAAGAGTTCTTCCGGGGGAAGTGGGCTCGCCACGAAGATAAGCTATGAAATCAAGCACAACTTCACGGTCTCCGCCGCCGTGATGGAGCCCTTCCTGTGCTTCCGTAACATCCACCACATGCTTCAGTCGGCCATCCGGGGCCTGAGGTGCGATGGAGGAAATGGTGAAACGTCCGTTCTCAAAAGTTCCGTAGATTTCTCCACGTGTGCCGGTGACATGTACACGACGATTGGAGATAGAGGCTCCGCCTGTCATGGAGAAGGTGCCGGTAGCTCCATCTTCGTACTCAATGAGGACTGACTGGTGGTCCACGATATCTGTCTTGCAGCGGTACGCGCAGGCTCCGTAAGGATTATTAGGATGACTGAGTATAGCCTCTTTTTCTTCATCCGTTTCAGGGCGTCGGATGTTGGAATCATGCCATACATTATCAGCCCATCGCTGAGGGCTCTCAATGTAGAGACGCCGGGCAGAATACGGGCAATCGCGTTCTACCGGGCAGTCCGTAAGGCAGCGAGTTCCTGCTCCTTCCGGGGCATTTTCCGGCACGAATTGGAACATGCTGCCAACGCTGGAGATTCGCTTGGGGGTGTTGGTCCCCATGAGCCAAGCCATCAAATCCAAGTCATGGCTGCATTTGGTCAGCAGCATACCTGAACCGCAGATTTCCGCTGAAGCATATTTGCCGCGCACAAAGGAGACGCTCTCATGGAAGTAATTCACCTGCGCGGACATGCGGATATTAATCACTTTGCCGATTTCGCCGCTCTCCATGGCTTGCTTGAAGCGCTGATAGAAGGGGGCATATCGGAGCACGTGGCATACCATGACGGTACGTCCTGTCTCTCTGGCGCAAGCCAGAAGTTCCTGGGCTTCTTCCTCATGGATAGCGAAAGGCTTTTCCAGCAGCATGTCATAGCCATGCCGGAGAATGGGCAGGCTTGTGCTTACATGAAGGCGGTCCATGGTGCCGTTAATGACGGCATCTGCAAACTTTGGCACGGCCACTAGCTCTTCTACTGTGGCAAAGCAGTTTTCAGGGCTCAGCCCAAATGTCACTCTAGCATATTCTCGACGAAGCTCATCCGTATCAACGACGCCGACAATCTCCAGAAGCTCCGGATTTGTGAGTGCCACTCGGGTGTATATCATGGAGCGCACACCCATGCCCACCACAATGACTCGCAGCGGCGGTTTTGGTGTGCTCTGTGTATCAGTACTCATGCAGAAAGTTATTTGCCCCATCGCTGAGTGATGCCGCTGTAGGAATCTATGCGGCGATCGCGGAAGAACGGCCAGATGCGGCGGTGTGCTTCCAGTGCAGCTAAATCAAGGTCAGCGTAAAGAATGGTGCGCTCGTGAATGGGGGCCTTTGTCACAATCTGCCCGCAGTAGTCGCTAACGAAGCTTTGTCCCCAGAAGGTGGTTTCGCCCTCCACGCCGCAACGATTTACGGCGCAGATGTAGCACCCATTTGCTACGCCATGGCCTCGCTGTACCGTTTCCCACGCACAGTGCTGAGCTGTGTAAAGTTCTTCTTCACCGGGAATCCAACCGATGGCTGTGGGGTAGAAGATGATTTCAGCTCCCTGCATAGCTGTGAGGCGAGCAGCTTCTGGGTACCACTGATCCCAGCAGATGAGAACACCTATGCGGCCGAACTTTGTGTCAAAGCATTTGTAGCCCAAGTCTCCCGGGGTGAAGTAAAACTTCTCTTCGAAACCAGGGTCTTGTGGTATGTGCATCTTGCGGTAGATGCCAAGGAAGCTTCCATCTGCATCTATCACCCAAGCGGAATTGTGGTACAACCCTGTGGCTCGCTTTTCAAAGCCTGCTGCCACTATAACAACGCCGAGCTCGCGGGCAAGTTCACAGAGCTCATCAGTCCACGGGCCGGGGATGGGGTCAGCGGTATTGAATAATTCGCAGTCCTGAGTACGACAGAAGTAGAGCGTGGTGCACATTTCCTGTGTGCATACAATCTGCGCACCGCCTGCTGCAGCTTCACGTATGGCTGCCATCTGCAGGCGCTTGTTCTCGGCGGGGTCAGCAACGGCCTCCTGCTGGATAAGTGCGATTCGGGGCATGCCGAAATATATCACAGATTTACGCTTTTTGCAAGCCGTTGGCTGAAAAACAGACACAAAAGAACGGTTGAGAACTTGTCTTCAACCGTTCTTTTGTGCGCATGTAAAGGTTAAAACTGATGTTCAGCCTCGTGTCGCAGGTGCTCCACGACTGTTCTCATGGCTTCTTGCTGGGACTTGCCGGCCATAGCAGCCTGAATCATGACTCGCTGAACGTCCAACTCACGGGTCAGCAGCATGGCAATTTCCATCTGGGCACTCTGGCTGAAGTAACGACTTGCCTGAGGATATTTTGCGTTCAGGGCATCAATTTCGCCCTGGAAACGATTGGTAATGGCGATGACGCCGGCATGGTTTTCAGGCTTTTCTTCTCTGAGCGTGGCAATAATGCGATAGTTAAGTTCATTTGCCTCCGTTACAAATTGAAGATATTCACCTGTTAGGCTGTCCATCGGAGTGCGTCGGATAACCTGTTCCATCATATCAAAGCTCTGCTCTGGGGTGGGGTTCACACCGCAACCGGGCAGCTCAGCGCTGAGTTCCATGGTATTAGCCGTCAGAAGAATGAGGTATTTGCGTACGCCCGGGTCAATTTCATACCAAGTGAGCTGGCGGGTGCCTTCTGCCATGGGGAAAATCACGGGGGCTGTTGCTTCTTCTGCTACCTGCTCCTGAGCGAGAACGGGCAGGGAGGTCAGAGCTGTAAGAATGAGAAGTGCTTTTTTCATGTTAAAATATGATGTTATTCCCCATATCTTGTCAATCAGCTTTACGGTTTAAGTGTTTTCCATGTTGCTGAGCGGGGTGCGGCTACATTACTTGGTTTTGCTTTGATTGTCAATTCTTATTTTTTTGAGACTCACTGGAAATATAAACGCAAGGCTTAAAATTGCCGTACGCAGATATTATTATAGCTATGCAGCAGAATATTGGCTTTAAACTTTCCGTACTCATATTTCGGAGTACAGATTGCGATAAGTCGCTGCAGTATCACTCAGTTTATAGGGATACGGTATTTCTGAAACTGGGCTCGGAGGGTATGTGTTCCATTGAGTGAGCGTATCAATGATGGCAGGGATATCGCCCGGGGCTACGCGACCCTCCGGCTGAAAAGCTTCCAGAAGCTCACCGACCACACCATGATCATAACCAATCACGGGGCGCCCCAATGCAAGCGCTTCCAATACCGCACGGTCCCAAGTAGCGGGGTGCCTTGTCAGAGAAAGTGTTACATCGCAGCCGCAAAGCACATCCCTCAAATCCGGCCGAGCTCCCAACCACGTAATATGATTATCAAGCTGTGCCGCTGCATACATGGTTTTCAATTCATTCACGTAGTCCGTGCTAGCCAGACGAGGGTCTCCCTCTATATAAACATGAGCAGGAATGCCGGAACGCAGCAATCCCGTGAGAACGGGGACGACATCTTCAAGACCTCGTCTGGGGGTGATACCTCCGGGTACGCAGACAGCTAAGCAGGAATCTATTTCCGGGTGGTTCTTGCGCCATTGTGTTAGCCAACCGGAAGTAGGGCGATACGCCGGATAACACATATTTTCATCCGTGCCGTAAGGAATAACCCAAGGTGAGCATTTAAGCGGGCTAGAATCTGCCCGAAGTTCGTTGCGTAAATGCCTGGAAATTGTTGTGTAATAGTCACAGAACTTCCACCCGTAGGCAGGCAGCCCCATAGACACATATCCGGTGATGGCTCCAACAATGGGGGGAATTATTGTTTTTTTCAGCCTTCGGCATGCCATGGATACCACCCACGCGGCATCAGCTGAATATACCTGAACTACGTCCGGTGCTTGCCTGCGGATGATGCTCTTCAGGCGTCTGATTTCTCGCCATGCCGTCAGGGCATTCGGCTTGCGGCATGAAATATGTTTTACCTTAGCCGCGTGCAAGCGACTGATAAGCTCACAAGGGGGGGCTACTACTATGTTTTCACAGTCATCGGCCTGCAAAGTTCGGGCAAGGTCAGCAGCCAGTGCGGCAGGACCTCCCGGGCTCATATGCGGGCTGTAATGAATGATTTTCATGAAGAACTCTCGCAGAGTTTCCGGTAAAGCTTCAGGTGAGCTTCAATCATATCTTTACGGCGATAGGGGGATGGCACCGGAAGTTTTGGGGTGGGCTTTTCCTTGTACCAACGGGCCAGGAGATCGGCCATGGCTGCTGTGTCCTTTGTGGGTACTTTTCCTTCTGGAAGGAAAACATTCAGCTGCTCGCCTACGCCGCCATGTTCATAACCAGCCACAGGGCGACCGAGCGCAAGAGCTTCCAGCGTTGTTTTGCCGAATGACTCTGGCTGAAGCGTGAGAGAAAGCGTTACATCACAAACGCAAAGTACATCTCTGAGGTCAGTGCGATGACCGGTCCAAGTGACATGGTCATTCATGCCTGCTTGTTTCAGCGTATCAACGATTTCTTGTCGGATGGATTCTTTGCCTTTCTTTGTCTCGCCCACGATGACGGCATGTGCCGGAATTCCTTTCTCATGCAAAGCTGAGAGAATGGGGGCCAGATGTGTAGCTCCCTTAATCCGGGTGATACGCCCGGGCAGGCACAGAGTAAATTTACCTTTCAGCTCTGGGTAGGTAGAGTTCCATACGTTGAGCCATTCTTCTGAGGGAGTGTATTCCGGGAAGTTGAGGTCAGTATCCACGGAGTTGGGAATCACACAGATATTCTCAGGTGACACTTTGCGGGGATATTGCTGGATAATATGCTCCTTCATGCATTCCGAAACGGCAATGACGGAATCCCCCCTAGCCATAATGGCGGAGTAGAAGTTTACCGAATGGAAGCCGTGAAAAGTGGTAATGATGTGAGGCCTCATTTCCGGGCGAAGCCGTTTACAGGCAAGGTACCCCACCCAGGCGGGTACTCGGGAATGCAGGTGCAGTATATCTGGCTTTTCCTCCTTGAGCAGGCGAACCATTTTGCCTACCTGAATGAAGGTTTTAAGGCTTTTCTTGCCGATGGGGCGGGTTATATGACGAGCTCCAGTGGATTCAATGGCACTTACCATCGGGCCTCCTGCGGATACCACGACACAATCCACCCCCTGCTCACAGAGCCCCTGACAGAGTTCGAGCACAACTTGCTCAACACCGCCGGATGACAAGGATGGCAGAAGGTGCATTATTTTCATGGCAGTAACTGAGGGAAGGTGGTCAGGATATATTCAGCGGCTCTGCCCGCTTCGTTAAGAACGGTTTTGGGCTGAGCAATCTTTCCGGTTTTTGCCCAATCCGTAAAGGTGGTAGTTCCACCATCGGAAATAAGCATTTGAAGGCCTCGGACTACACGTGATGGTTTATCCTTATGGGGATTCCCCTTGCGCGGCATTTCAATGATGCCTACAGGAGCGCCGCTGGAAAGTGCCTCGTACACCATGGAGACGCTATCCTGAGTTACCCACACTTCGCGGGCGGAGGCCAGATGGTCCGCCACCCATGTGGGGCCGGTCTGCTCAACGGGCTCCACTCGGATATTCGGGCAGGCCGCGGTGACATCCTGCACAAAATCAGCCGGTGTGCGGCGTGACGTGGTGAGAATAATGGAGCTGGAACTTTTGCTGGCAATTGTGGTAAGCTGTGTGAGCACATGCTCTGCTTCCCACTTGAACTCTTTGCTCGGGCCTCCGATGAGTACGAGCGTCTCTTTTTTCTCTACATCCGGCCTAGGCTTAATGCAGTTTATAGCTCCATTTGTCAGGAACATGCGAGAGTTCGGTACGCCTCCTTCAGGAATGTCGTGGCGCGGCATGATGCACAGGTTGAACAGCCTGGTTGGCAGGCTAGGTTTCATGCAGACCATGCACAGGCAGCGCAAGTGGCGTGCTAGACTGATAGCTGCTAAGTGTGTACTGTGCCCAGCGCAAAGAATGAGGTGGGGACGGGGTAAATCCAAATCTTTACCTTTGTAAAAAAACTTGGCAAACCAGCTCTTGCCGTTTATCGGCACTTCATGGCAAGAGTGCTGTAGATTAGGGCGAATCTCACGGGCGCGCTCAAGTAGAGCTTCGGCTAGGCCGCGAGTCTGTGAGAGGTGTCCCTTTTTGCCATCACTAATGATGTAAATGACCATATCCAGAAAGATTACTGTTTATAAATAGAAGGGAATCAATAGAGAGGTAAAGTCACAGTACCGCTTAGCACTGTTTCTAGAAGAGGCGTGTTTAGTGTGCCGCAGTACAGGGAATCAGGCGTTACTGTGTGCTGTTCCATAGGATTGAAAAGCATCAGCGGTATGTTCATAGGAACGTCCTCTTCCTGATCATAGGGGTTAGCTATGCGAACCGGATTTGTGCAGCACACACGGCAAACATCAACCCAAGTAAGTTTCCCGGTACTGATGAGGTGCGTATAGATGCAGGGAAGGAAGTTATCCAGAGCCACCATGCCATGCGGAGCGCTTACAAAGTCTTGCTTCTTCCCGAAGGGCATACACGGGGTATGATCCGTTACAATGCAATCAATAGTGCCATCTTTTACGCCATTGAGCAGGGCGTCACAATCAGTCTGCTCACGAAGCGGCGGAACTGTTTTAAATGTGGTGTCATAATCGCCCACATTCTCATGGGTGTAGAGAATGTGATGCAGTGCAACCTCAGCAGTGAGGCCTTTCATGCCTGAGGCTTTTGCTCGGCGAATAATTTCTACACCTTCAGCGGTGCTCACTGTTTGGATGTGAAGCTTGGCTCCAGCGTCACGCGCGAGGCGGATGAGTGTCTCGATACCAATTTCCTCAGCACAGGCAGGTGTGCCATGCAAACCAAGGTTATATGATGTCGTGCTGGGGTGCATGTAAGTTTTGTCAGTCAGCACCGGTACATCACCGCGGATGGCAAACGTAAGCCCCATTTCCGCTGCATACTTCATGGCTCTGTGAAGCATGAGTAGATTGGAGGGCATCTTGCCGGCATCACTAAGGATGCTTATACCGCGAGCTGCCAGAGTGTTGTAAGGAGCTTGTTGTTCGCCCTGCATATTTTCTGATATGCAGCCGGCAGGAATCATGGTAGCAAAGGAACGCTGGCTTACGGCATCTTGGAAGCTGTCCAGAGTGGCGGCATTATCAAAAACAAAACCAGGTGAGGGCATTACGAGCATGCCCCATACACCGCCGTGATTAGCTGCTTGCCCGGCACGGTAGATGCTCTCACGCTTGCTTCTGCCAGAGAGGTTAATGCTGGCGTGCAGGTCAAAGAGTGCGGGTAAGAATAATTTGCCCTCAGCGTTGATAACTCTGGCACCTTCAGGAATTTGCATCTCTCCGGCGGGAGCGACTGCGTTAACCCCTTGGAGGGGGATATCATTCAGGAAGATGGTGGTGAGTTCATCACCGGCCTGTCCCATGCGCAGGTCCATCTTTTCACCTGTGATAGCCCAGGTGGCATTAGTGATGTAAGTGTTAGTCATGGTTCTGCGTTTGGGGGGTAAGGTGGTAAAGAATGCTCATGCGAGCGGCTATTCCATTTTCAACCTGATTGTTAATCAAGCAATTGCGATATTCCATAGCGTCATCACATATTTCTACACCTCGGTTAACAGGGCCGGGGTGCATAATGCTGAGATTAAGGTCATCAATGCGGCGCAGGCGCTCCTCCGTCACACCAAAGGCCTGATGATAATCTGCAGCCGGGAAGAAGGGCGTGTCTATACGCTCATTCTGTACGCGCAGAAGGTAAATGACGTCAGGTTTCCATTCAAAAATCTGGTTCCAGTTTGTAAAGCGTGGAATGCCGGTGTGAGCCGTGGGTGGCACTAGCGGGCCAGGGCCCATGTAGGCGACCTCTGCACCGAGACGGCGCAGAATTGTGCTGGTGGAACGAGCTACGCGGCTGTGAAGAATATCTCCGATAATCACAACACGGCGCCCGGCTACATCACCATACTTTTCGCGAATCGTGAAGGCGTCAAGGAATGCTTGGCTGGGGTGAGCGTGAGAGCCATCGCCGGCATTGATAACCGAAGCCTTGCAATGGCGGGCAATGACTGCAGGAATGCCGCTGTTCTTGTGGCGCACGATGATATAATCCATCTTCATGCTCATGAGCGTGTCAATGGTGTCATGCACACTTTCGCCTTTAACCACAGAAGAGGTGGATACGGTGAAGGTGGTGACATCTGCCGAAAGACGATTGGCGGCAACTTCAAAGGAGGAGCGAGTACGAGTGCTCGGTTCGTAGAAGAGTGTCAACACGGACTTGCCTTTCAGCGCCGGTACTTTCTTTACGCTCTTGGTAAAGATGTCCTTCATGGCTGAGGTGCTATCCAGAATAGTCCGGATGTCCTCATCGCTCAGGGCGTCAATGGTGATTAAATCTTTTCGCGGATTCATAGCGTATGAAAAACTGTTGAATGGCAGGTCAGTAGGTGATGTTTTCCTCTCCATCAATTTCCTGCAGATGAACCTTAACAGCGGTTCCGGGGGTGGCCGTCAGGTTGAAAGCTGAATAATTTGGGCAAATGGGCAGCTGCCTTCCGCCCCTGTCCACCAGACAATGCAACTCCACCCTAGCAGGACGCCCGTATTCCCAGAGCACATCCAGTGCGGCCCTTGCCGTACGACCGGTGCTCAGCACATCATCCGTGAGAATCAGGGTGAGGTCATCCGTGGAGAACGGCAAGTGCGAGGAACGAAGAGCGGGGCGCTTTCCTCGTAAATCCAAATCATCACGGTAGAGCGTCACGTCAATGGCACCGTACAGCGCCTTGCAATTATTCTGCTCGAGGCGCTGCACAAGCCTGCGCGCCAGCACATCACCATGGCTGACTATGCCGACGATAGCCAGCGGCTCGCCGTTTTTTACAGCGGGCGATTGCAGCAGGTGAGATACCCAGGCATCCAATGCCCTCTCGATTTCGTCTTTAGTGATGGTGGGCATGGCAGACAGAAAGATGAAATCTTACTTGGCGAGGTTAATGATGCGGTGAGCAGCCATCGCAGCGTTAACAGGCGTTTTCTTGTGAAGACCCACCGTTGTGGCAGGTACACCACCAGGAAGCTGAGAGATAGCGAGCAATGCATCCACGCCATTCAGAGGGCCGCAAGGAACAGGCACGCCGATAACAGGAAGCTGCGTGTTCATCACAACCACACCGGGCAGGGCCGCGGAAAGACCTGCCACGCAGAGGAGTACAGCCTTTGTTCCGCTCTCTTCAAGCTCCTTAAGGTATTCGATGAGAGCCGGTAAATCACGATGAGCCGAGTAGATGACTTCTTCGTGCTCAACATTGTTCTCTGCAAAATATGTGCGAGCGGGCTCCATGAACGGAAGATCGCTCTTGCTGCCGTAGATGGTGATAACTTTCATGCTAACCCGCATTCTATCACGCTTGCCTTATACAAGCAAGCAAATTCCACGTACGCGTGCGGTATTCAGGAAAATACTTTGCGGTATGCGATAACCTTGCCATCTTTCATATCGGTATAATACGGCGTGGCATGTCGAAACCATGCTCCGGTATTCAGTATATGGCATCGGCGGCGTTTCCAGTTGCCAAAGCGGTGAAAATGTCCCAGAATGATAGTCTCAGCCTCAGGGAAGTAACGGCGGGCGAAGCGTTCTGCGCGTGAGGCACACGTGAGCCAGCTCCACACAATATTCCATGGGCGCTGAGGTGGCCAGAAGCAATGTAGAAATCCCCTTAAATATTTGTTCTTAATTCCGTCACGCCGGAGGATTGGGGTGGTGAGTTGACACATCTCACGCGAGAGTTCAAGCCGTGCTTCAAGGATATCGTCCCTATCTCGATAGGAGGCAATGAGGTCGCGGCATTTTTTCTTGTTTCTCAGGTATTCCCAGCTCCAGGGTGCAACCTCTCGGTAAAGCGCATGACCATGCATAGCCACAACGCGTCCCTCCCAGAAGCGGATGAGCAAAGGGGGGACGTCAGGGTCATGATTGCCGGAGATTTCCACTAGCTGCACTCCGCGGCGGTTGCATTCTTCTCTTAGCTCCTCACGCAAGGCTTTGCCTTGGTCCTGCCATGCACACTTGCGTGTTTCCGCTAAATCTCCGACCACCACCAGCATTCCCACACCGTCCGTCAGAAGAAGCTCGGCTAGTTCTCTTGGCCGGGGTGCTTCACACCGTTCATGCCCGTAGTGTAAATCGGATATGAACCGAACCAGTGTTCCGGCCGGTGGGTTAATGCTTTCGATGGTCGGCATGAATTTATTTCTGGATATTTCGCTGACGAACGGCCTCGTACAAGCATACGCCCGTGGCTACGGATACGTTCAGACAGGGCACACTTCCATACATGGGAATGCGGATGAGAAAATCACAGTTTTCCTCTGTAAGTCGGCGCATGCCATCACCTTCCGCTCCCATAACAAGTGCGATACCTCCTTTCATATCCATATCATACAAATCTCGGTCCCCGTGGTCAGAGGTGCCCACAAACCAAATGCCGGCATCCTTCATCATTTTCATGGTGCGAGCCAGATTTGTCACCTGTACAAAAGGAACTTTTTCCGCAGCACCTACAGATACGCGGAGTACGGTTTCTGTGATGCCGACGGATTTATCCTTGGGAGTGATGACCGCTGCCACGCCGGCGCCATCTGCCGTGCGGAGAATGGCGCCGAGATTGTGGGGGTCCTGCACACAGTCAAGCACAAGATAGAGCCCCTGAGGTTGAGCTTCCAAGATATCTTGCAACGCTCCTTCATCAAGGGGCTTTACTACGGTGCGAGTGGGCGCTTTCTCAAAACGTTGAGATGGTTTTCCTTGCTCGGGGCGAGCTGTGTGCTTATTAGCACGAGCTGTATGTTCCGTAAACTTCTTAGCCATGAGTGATAAGGGTATCAGAGCTCCTGCAGCTCAGTATGACCGCAGTGGTGAAGGATGTAGGGGGTGCCATCATGCATGCCGGGATACCTGTCATCATATGTGACATCGTTATTCCGGAAGATGAGGTTATCCGTGGAAATAGCGTAGATGAGCGGGACTCGGTGAGTACGGAAGGTGTTACCTTCAATGATAACGTTCTGATGATAGCGCACCTGTTGATTTTGCGGCTTATTTACCATGGGGTAAATGGAAATGATTGCTTCCGTGAACTGATAACGAGCCGTGAGATTGTGGTCAAATACATTATCTGTGATGAGCACATCAAGGCAGCGGCCACTTTCATACCACCCCTGAGCATCACCTGCAAGGAGAATAGCTGAACCGTGGGAGGCCATAAAGTGGCAGCCTCTCACAACTACGGGTTTGGGAGTAGTGAAGAGTGAGCCGCGAGCACGATTGTGTCTCACCGTGCAGCCGATGAAGTTTACGGCAGGATACCAGTCTGCATTTTCGATAGCGTAGCCTGTATTGACTTGTGCCGGCAAGGGATTTTCGAAGGTGATGCGAAGGTGGTTTTCATCGAGTTTGATTACCTCCTTGATGACAGCAAGTTCAGGCAGGTTTTCAAGGGTTTCTCCTGCAATGAACTGGACTCGCTCGCCAGACTTGAATACCTCAAAGCCAACGGCCTGCGGATGCATGTAACGTGCGATGATTTCGCGGTCATTTGTCTTCTCTGTAATCTGCAGACAGGTGGAGTGAACATTAATGGCGTCATCCATCATGCCTTCGTAAAGTGCATTCTCTACGGTAATGGTGCCGGCGCAGTTGGAGAAGTGGGTGGCATCTGCTGATACTGTGTAGACGCGCCCCGGCGCACATACGCATCCACCACCGCGAATGGTGATGTCTCGGCTGCGCTGGGCAATCAGAGCCATGCCCTGACTATCTTGGAAAATGACGTTTTCAAGAGTGGTGTCATTTGCGCGATAAAGAACCATGGCCGGATGAGGACGGCCGTAATGGCGCTGCACGAGAATATTTCCTACGCTCAGGCCTTGGCTGGCGGCATCCGTAAAGAATCGTACTCGGTTGGGGGCAACCTGCTCGCATCGGCTAGGCCAGCCGATGTCACCCCATCGACCGGTGGGAACCATTTGCCCATCAGCTTGGAATGCCAGAACGGCACCAGGGGCTTTAGGTTCACCGTCACCAGTCAGGTAATATACACCATCACGCACTTCCCAGCGGAATTGCTCCGGATACTCCAACGTGGTGGTGCCGTCCTTAATTTCTACGATACGACCTTCATTGTAGTAAGGATTATCGTGGCGAATAGTGACATCACGCAGCCTTACGTTTTCGCTGTCCATGAAGAGTACGGGCTGTATTTTGCCATGGAATATCAGAACGGCCCCGTTGCCATTTATGGTAAGATTTTTCTGACCCACAATCGGCATGGCCACAGGCTGTATATTCTGCTGGTCATGATTGGAGATGTAATAACTCATACGCAGCGCGCCCTCAGGGTAGAAGTGATATTCACCGGGTGCGAGATTAATCGTAATTTCGCCGGCCTCTTCCGGGGTGGCTCCTGTCTTGCTGAGTATGCTGCGCAGAGCAGGGCCTGCATCTGCTGCATTTTCTGGAGCAGAAATATGATATGATGTCTCCGTGGGTGTAGAAGCGGGAGTGGCATCACTGAAATACAGATTCTGCCAGCCTTTGTTATTAGCTGTTTCGCTCACAAGGTAGACGTTGCGGTGCTGTACAGGAAGATTGAAGGAATCTCCGGCGTTGCCCTCCCATATCACTTCGCTGCCATTTAGTACGCGAAATGGCGCGCCCTCGCCCTGAGGAGCCGTGCCATTAAGTGTTGTTCCTGGTGTGGCGGGTATGGCTAACATGCGTCGGCCCGAGGTAAGAGTTACCTCATCAGTGATTGCAGATTCGGGCTGCGCTGCTGTGGCTATAAACTGAGGCGCTATCAGCAACATTGCGGGTAATGCGTATCGGATCATAGTCTATTTTTATTGTACAGAATTAATAAGGCGCACGAGCGCCGCAGGCAGGGCTTCTGAGCCATAGAACTCAGCTGCTGCTATACGGTCTGCCTGAATTTGGATGCTTTCGTTAAGATCGTTGATGATGGGGAGGTAACGTCTTTCGTAATCACTCTGCGTTTCTTCATCTAAAGGTGGAAGCGCTGTAAATCCCTGTCCCCACGTTTGGAACTCACGCACGAGGCGCAGAATGGTGGGTACAGCAGCTTCAGCTGAGTCACGATCTTGGATTCGGGCCATAGTGTCGTGTAGAATTCCGAGCAACACAATTCCAGCGCGAATGCGTGCTTCTCCCGGTGCGATATCCAATTCCGCCTGTGCTTCTTGTTGGGGGCTTTGCGGTGAAACTGTGTTCTCCACAATGGGGGCGGCTGGGAGGGTAGTGGCTGTGCCAATCGTGGATTCTGATAGAGGCTGAGGTGTAAATGTATCCTGAGCCACTACGGATGAAACGAGAATGAAGCCAATGGTAAGTTTATGTGTCATTTGTTGAGCATTGCGCATAATGCATGAAATTGTCTAAAGAATGATAAGGAGTTGTAGCAACGAACCTGCTGCAGACGGAAAAGTTGTTCATAAAGCTTGCCCCAGTTTTCGCGCATAGCCTGCTCATATTTTTGCAGTACTTCTTGGCGGACCTGAGGAGGCAGAGAAGTGATAGCAGTCAGTTCTGTGCGAGCATCATATACGCGAGGCAGTACAGCATTCAGACGAGGAGCTGCCGCATCTGCACTCTCACGATCCGTTACGCTTTCCAGGATTGGGACAAGTGTATTGGGTAATGCCGTGTAATGTGCAAACGCGGAGTCAATTTCCTGAGGAATTGCTCCCTGTATGATGCTGGGCAATAAAGCGATTGCTGCAAAAATATATTTTAACCCTGTCATATGACTTGTTGATACAACAAGGCCGGGCGAGAGTGCTCACCCGGTCTTATTTAGAATGCTTATCAGCCTTCGCTGCCACTCGCTGGCTGAGGCGAAGATTCTTCGATTTCTACCGTTGATGTCTCAGTATCAATCTCTCTTTCTTTGCGAATCTGTTCAAGAAGTGTATCCATCTGAGCTTCAGCAGCAGAAGAAGAACGTTCTAATCTGCTGATGGCCTGCTGGAGTTGGTTTTGAAGAGTACGGCGCTCATTCGTTCGTTTTTGAATTTCGCGCTCCAAGGCTTGGCGCTGATTTCGGAGAGGCGTCCTATAATCATTGGGGAATAACTGAGTATTCAAGCGGAGCAGCTTCCTGTAGTTCTCATCTTCATCAAGAAGTCTCTTAGCACCTTCAAAGTCACCGCGAATCATCAAATCACGGGCCTGATCCATAACTGCCCAGAAATTATTGATAAGTTCCGGAACTGTGCCGATAGCTTCATCACGAAGTCCGTTTTCATTGCGGCGAATGGCATCGCGGACTTTGTTCATGGCAGTACGAAGCATGACTAGATTACGAGCATCCGGGTTGAACCATACCTGCGCCAGCTGCTCTCCTTGCTGCTCGAACTGAGCAGCCAAACGCTGAAGGGCTGCTTCATCCTGACGGCGCATTTCTTCTTTTCGCCCGTTGTTGTAACGTGCTCGGCGCTGTTCTTCGCGGCGCAGAAGGTTACCCCAGCGACGCTCCAAATCACGAAGAGTAGTCATATACCAGTTATATGCTTCGCGGTATTCAGGTATGCCCTGATAACGGTCACGAAGGATTTCAAACTTATCCAGACCACCTACCTTGCGCTGGTTGCGATATTCACGCACATCTGTAACCATGGCATCGTATGCAGCGCGGCCATCGCGCTGGTATTTGTCGCGGTCGGCGTTGGGAACGATTGTGAAGGTGTAATCGCCGCTTACTACGGTATTATATCTGGTTTGGAGCTCAGACACCTGAGTGGCCTGCCGATGGAGTTCAGTCATATTGCGCTCCAAGGTGCGCAAGCGTGAATTATAAAGAGAAGTAAGCGAGGAGGAGGGGGAGGTAAGAGCCTCATATTCAGCTTTCAGCTGATCAAGCTTTTCACGCAGGCGACGGGATGTATCTGCTGCCACAGCAACCTGCGGCTCAGCAGGTTGGGCCGGGGCTGCTTCTCCTTCAGTCGGCTGAGCGTCGGCTGCGGGTGCTGCTTCTCCTTCAGTCGGCTGAGCGTCGGCTGCGGGAGTTGTTGTTTCTTCCGTAGCGGGGGTGGTGGTGGTTTCCGGCTGGGGATCTGCCGGTGCAGGAGCAGCAGGAGCTGCAGCCTCAGCTACTTCCTGTTTCACCAGAATACTAGAAGTGCGTACTTCAAGGGTTACCTCTCGACCGCTGCGATCTAACCCTCTAAACTTGGTCATGGTATCAGTACTGTATACGATACGGCACTGTGTATATCGTTGAGCGTTGGAAAGCGTGATGTTATATACTTCAGCCGAGGCTACATATGAGGCGCCGCAAGCAAGCAGCGCTATTACAAAAGATTTAAATTTCATAAAACTGTGAGATGCGGTGAAATAATCTGAGTTCCCGATGATGCTTGCATGCTATCATATTTTATATCAGAATGCAAACATCAAATTACTCATGGCGTAAAAAATCATCCTTAGCTGGTGGGGAATCGTCTTTCAAGAAACAGCCCTCGCTGCAATCTGTGCGGCGAGGGCTATTCGAGTGAAGGGATTACACGGAAAGTGTGAATGCCTGTTTAGCAGCGATTGCTCGGTAAATGAGCTCCAGCATGTCCTCGCTAACGGGCTTATCCGTTTTGATGACAGCCAGTGATTCGCCGCTGGTGTGATCACGGGGGGCTACCATGTTTTCGATGTTGATGCCGGCCTGAGAAATAATCTGGCCAATAGTGGCAATGACGCCTGGGCGGTCCTGATAGCGCAGTACAAGCGTGTGGCCGGCAAGGGAGGCGTACAGGTGGTCAAAGTTGTTGATACGGGAAACTACCGGTTCTCCATCAACGACCATACCGCGAACGCTGGTCTTAATTTGCTCGCCGTTTTCTTCCATGAAGATGTCCAGTGTAAGAGCATCATCATAGAGCTTGTCATCCATGGGTTCACGCGCTTTGAATACGATGCCATGTTCTCTCATGCTCTGTTCTGCTGCTGCAGGCATAAGACCATGTTCTGCTCCGGGAACGGCTCCCTGAAGAATCCACGGTGTGAACCACTTGCGATAGGAGCGAAGATTGTTGTAGAAAGTACACTCAATCTTGCGGATAGGCTTAGCACCACCTGCCTGATAGCAAAGTTTACCGAGCATTGTGGCGAGCTGCAGGTGAGCAGGGTTGAGGTTTGTTGGCTTTTCCGCGTTGATAACGCATGACGTATCACCATTGGTAAAGTACGCCTCCATCTGGGAAGCTGAGCGCATGGCGGCAAGCTTATTTGCTTCCTTAGTATTGGCTCCGAGGTGGGGCAGGAGGATGTCTGCGACGTCTGCGCTGGGTTGCTGAGCGGCAGTATCCTTCGGGTGTACATCCGTGCAGTACATAATGTTTTTGCCTGCGGCACGGGCTGCGCGGATGGCGTCTTCATCCACCACCCCGTAACGTGCGCAATTCACCAGCATGGCACCATCTTTCATCATGCTGATAAGTTGCTCATTAATCATGTTCTTGGTGGCAGGACCACCCGGTACGTGAATGGAAATGATATCAGCCGTGGAGAAAATTTCTTCCAAGGTGGAGGGGGTAGCGCCAATGTTCAATGCTCGCTGCTTGGAAAGGAAGTGGTCATAACCCAGAACTGTACACTCGAAGCCCTGAAGACGTTTTACGAGAAGGCGGCCGATGTTGCCAAGGCCCAGAATGCCCACCGTCTTGCGTGTGAGTTCGCGGCCCATGTATTTCTTCTTGTTCCACTCACCGGCACGCGTGGTGACATCTGCCGGAACTACATAGCGGTAAGCGGCCAGAATCATGGCGATTACTTCCTCTGCCACGGCATTGGAGTTGGCGCCGGGAGTGTTCATGACATCAATCCCCTTAGTGCGGGCATAGACGTAATCAATGTTATCGTAACCAGCACCGGCACGGATAACACATTTAAGCCCAGGCAGGGCATCTATAATGGCCGGAGTGACCTTCTCGGAGCGCACAATCATACCAGCTGCATCAGGGTGTGCTGCTACTAACTCTGCGATGGGAGTAGTATCATCCTGTACAACGTCGTAACCGGCGGCAATCAGAGCGCCAGCGGCAGCTTTATCCAGCTTGGTGGGAATGAGAATTTTCATGATGGTTAAAGTAAAGATTTTCAGCGTTCAATTTCGTGAAGGAACAGGCCGGAGCGCAGTTTGGGTTCAAACCAAGTGGACTTGGGAGGCATGATTTCCCCGCTGTCTGCCACATGGAAAAGGTCCTCCATCGTGACAGGATACAGTGAGAATGCTACGCCGGAACCGGTGCGAGACTCTAGCTCCTGAAGACCGCGGATGCCGCCCACAAAGTCTATCCTCTCACTCGTACGAGGGTCAGTAATTCCAAGTACAGGAGCCAGCAAATTGGCCTGCAAAATGGCGCAATCTAGGCTCTCAATGGGGTGAGAAGCGTCAAAGGTTCCCTCTTTTGCGGTGATGCTGTACCATATGCCGCCCAAGCACATGCCGAACTCATGCTTGTGGCGCGGGGCGTAAGGTGCGCCGACAGGTGCGGGGGTCACGGTAAACTTCTCAGAGATGGCTGCGATGAATTGCTCCGGGGTCATGCCATTCAAATCCATGACCACGCGGTTGTAGTCCATAATGAAGAGGTCTTCATCACAGAATGTAACAGCCATGAGGTAATTGAACTCTTCTTCACCGGTATAGTCAGGGTGCGCTTCACGGCGCTTGGCACTCACCGCAGCACTGCTGGCTGTGCGGTGGTGGCCGTCAGCGATGTAGAGTGCGGGAACTTCTTCGAAGCCCTTGCGAATGCTTTCGATGACTTCCGGCTCCGTTACCGGCCAGAGCAGGTGGGTGACGCCATCATCCGTAGTGAACTCATATTCCGGTTTGTGGAACTTTATCCACTCACGAATAGCTGCAGATATGCCTTCATGTTTGCGGTATGCAAGGAATACTGGCTCTGTCTGGCAGGAGCAAGTGTCAAAGTGGTTGATGCGGTCCAGCTCCTTTTCTTTACGGGTGAGCTCGTGTTTGAGAATGGTGTTATTCAGATACTCATCCACGCTGGCGCAGCCCACGATGCCGGTTTGCACGCGTCCCCACATCATCTGGCGGTAAATGTAATAGTACGGGGCAGCATCACGCTGAAGGAAACCTTTGCGGATAAAGTCTTGAAGGTTGTCTCGGCTCTTCTCGTAAGTCACAGTATCATGAATCTGCTCCTCGCTGGTATCAATATCAGCGCGACAGATGTGGAGGAAAGATGACGGATTCCCCGCAGCCATAGCGCAGGCTTCATCGTGATTCATTACATCGTACGGCAGGCTGGAAACCTGTTCAGCGTACTGCTTAGGCGGACGCACTGCGGCGAAGGGGCGTATGGTGGCCATAATGTGAGAGTGATAGATGTTCTCTAATATGCTATCAGCTAAAATATTTAAGTCAAGCTAAATAGGCGTCAGTTATTACGAATCTTTTCCAGTCTGGCGAAGTTTGTTATATCTTCCGGGCTTAAGGCTGCCAGTTCATCCAGCAGTAGAGCCGCGAAGGTGCCGGGGTATGGAGCGCGAGCTGCTGCTTTTTCTCCGGCTATGCCGAGTATGGCGGCTGTGGCTACGGCAGCATGCAGCGGAGTGTCAGCACATGCCACACAGGCGGCTGATAGCGCCCCCATGGCGCATCCTACACCCGTAACGCGGGTCATGATTTCGTCTCCGTTATGGCAGGCTATGATGGTGGTGCCATCTGTGGCGTAGTCCGTTTCACCGGTAACAAGAACAGCAGCACCGGTGCGCCGGGCAAGGGCCTGCGCAGCAGATACAGCGTCAGAGCTTTCTGCTGTGCTTTCTACGCCACGGCACAAAGCACCTTGGGCTCCTGCAAGAGCTATGATTTCGGAGGCATTCCCTCGAATCATAGCAGGAGGGGTGAGCAGTAGTTCTCGGCATATGGATGTACGGAAACTCAGAAGGCCAACAGCTACCGGGTCCAGCACCCAGGGCACATTTGCAGCCTGAGCATCTTTTACAGCGGTGAGCATGGTTTGCGCCTGCTGCTCTGAAAGTGTGCCTACATTGACAAGCATGCCGTTTGCACAGCTGTTCAGGAGCTCACGAATTTCCTGTTCATGAGTCAACATGACAGGAACTCCGCCCACGGAGAGCAGCATATTAGCCGTAATGCTCTGAACGACGTTATTGGTGAGGCTGAGAATGAGCGGGCGGCGCTCTCTAAGTGTACTGAGGACTTCTGCGGCTATGATTGCGATGTCTTTCATATAAGTTCCTGTGCGGCTTGGGTGGGATTTTCGGAGGCGCAGATATATGATACGACAGCCACACCGGCCGCGAGTCCTGTAGCGCGTATGGCCGCTGTGCGCTCGCGGTTCAACCCGCCGATAGCTACAACGGGTAGGCTGCTCATTCGTGCCAGTTCAGCCCAACCTTCTACGCCCATGGGCGGCGGCGCGTCATCTTTCGTTATGGTGGGGAATACCGGGCCACAGCCCAAGTAATCCACAAGGGCGGTATCCACATCCTTCATTTCTTCCGGCGTGGTAACGGTAAGCCCCAGTATTTTATCCGGCCCGATGAGAGCACGGGCTTCGGGAACTGGCATATCCTGCTGACCAATGTGGATACCATCAGCGTTAATCTCTGCTGCTAGCTGCACGTTATCATTAATGATAAGCGGTACACCGACGCTGCGCAGATAGGCCTGAAGCGGTAAAACTTGCTCTTTCTGCTGCTCGTGATTATGCTTTTCGGAGCGGTATTGTACGATGGTGACGCCGCCTTCCACGGCACGCTTTACAGTTTCCACGAGGCCAAATCGGCAGCGCTCGATTTCGTCCGTAACCAGATAGAGATGATAGTTTGCTGTGTTCATTATCCGAAAAGAGGGGTGGAATAATAACGGTCTGCACTATCGGGCAGAATCACCACGATAGTCTTTCCTGCCATCTCCGGGCGTTTAGCCACTTGGGTGGCCGCATATAATGCCGCGCCGGAAGATATGCCAACGAGTACACCATCTCTCCGGGCCAGTTCCTTCGCCGTAGTGAAGGGGACTTCATTATCGACGGAGATTATCTCATCACATGCGTTCATATCCAGCACTGGCGGAACGAAATTAGCGCCTATGCCTTGGATGGCATGAGGCCCTGCCACACCTCCACTGAGCAGAGGTGACGCCGCAGGTTCTACACCAATGATTCGAATAGAAGGATTTTTCTCTTTGAGATATTTGCCTGTGCCTGTAATAGTGCCACCCGTGCCAATGCCGATGACGACGGCATCTACCGCGCCCTCGGTATCTGTCCAGATTTCGGGGCCAGTCGTCGCTAAGTGTGCTGCTGCATTCGCGGGGTTTTCAAATTGTCCTGCCACGATAGCACCCGGGATTGCTTCGCGTAGTTCTTCTGCCTTCTGAAGAGAGCCGGCCATGCCTTCCTGAGCCGGAGTAAGCACGATTTCTGCGCCGTAGGCTTTCAGGATATTGCGGCGCTCTACACTCATGCTTTCCGGCATCACCATAATCGCTCGGTAGCCACGTGCGGCGGCAAGTGCTGCAAGACCTATTCCGGTATTACCACTAGTGGGCTCAATAATTGTACCGCCGGGGCAGAGTCTTCCTGAGGCCTCCGCATCATTGATAATGGAAAGGGCTGCTCTGTCTTTAACGGACCCTGTGGGATTCAGGTATTCAAGCTTCACAAGCAGACGTGCCTGTAATTGCTGCTCGCGATTGTAATTGACCGGCTCCAGCAAAGGAGTACTGCCGATGATGCTGCTGATAGAGGTGTGAATAGCCATGGGCTCTCGTGGATTGCTTCTTACATTTTAGCGCACTTGTCAACCCCTGACGTGTTCCGAAGCTACGTGACTTTTCACGAATGTGGCAGAAAGGTCACACAAAAGAGCTGCAAATTACATGCAGGTATGCTACAATACGTTCATGCACATACTGGTAGTAGAGGATGATGAAGATATCGCTGAGCTGGTAGCTTTCAATCTGGAGCGCCTTGGCTGGCGTACCACGCTGGTGCATAATGGTAACGAAGGGCTGGAGAAAATTACAGCGCTCAGGCCGGATTTAGTCATTCTGGATATCATGCTTCCCGGTATGGATGGGCTTTCTATCTACAAAGCAATGAAGGCTAATCGAATGACGGCAGATATTCCTGCGCTTTTCCTTACTGCGCGCGCTCAGTTGGAAGACCGACTTGAAGGATTGAAGCTGGGGGCTGATGATTATATGACAAAGCCCTTCAGCCCGAAAGAACTTGTACTCCGCGTGCGCAATATTCTTGCTCGTGCAAATGCTGGTGCAGCTGCCAAACTGCTGGTGCGCAGTGGTGCGCTGATGTTGGATAAAAACACACTTCGTGCATCTGCAGATGGTGAAGAACTGGAGCTTACCTCCGCTGAGTTTAAGCTTCTCTCCTACCTTATGGAGCGCCCCGGCAAGGTGCAGGACCGCTATAAGCTGCAGAATGTTCTCTTTGGTTATGCTGATACCACTCAATCTCGCGCGTTGGATACGCATATCAAGCGCCTGAGGCAAAAGCTTGGTGCTTATTCCTCCTGCATCTGCACCGAGCGTGGCGTAGGTTATTATTTTGAGCCGAACGAATCTTCTCAGGTGGATTAATTTTTTGCCTTATTATTGATATAGCAAAAGGCGAAGCGCTTTCACGCTTCGCCTTTTTGAATTTGCTCTGTGCAAAAAGTATTACTTCTCGCTCAGGGAGCCGATGCCGGGCAGAATCTTGCCCTCAAGCAGCTCCAGAGAAGCACCACCACCGGTGGAGCAGAAGGAGAGCTTGTCAGCCACCTTGAACTTCTTGGCTGCGGTCACGGAGTCACCACCACCAACGATGGAGATGCAATCGCTCTCAGCCAGGCACTCAGCGATAGCCTTGGTGCCCTTGGAGAAGGAGTCCAGCTCGAACACACCCAGCGGGCCATTCCAGAGCACGGTCTTAGCGGTCTTGATGATGGAGCACATCTCCTCGATGGCCTTGTCACCAATGTCGATGCCCATACCACCCTCGGGAACCTCGCCGCCCTCAGCCCAGGGAGCTGTGCAGAAGGTCTCAGCACCCTCTTCAAACTTGAAGGTGTAACGGGTATCAGCGGGAAGGATGAACTTCACGCCCTTAGCAGCGGCATCAGCCAGAATCTGGTTGGCGAGATCGAGCTTATCAGCCTCAATCTTGGAAGCACCCACGTTCTTGCCCTGAGCGGCAAGGAAGGTGTTGGCCATGGCGCCGCCGATGATGAAGGTCTGGCTCTTCTCCATGAGCTTGGAGAGCACCTGAATCTTATCGGAAACCTTAGCGCCACCCATGATAACAACGAAGGGCTGCTCTGGAGTCTCAAGCTTACCCTCAAGGTACTCGAGCTCGTGCTCGATGAGGAAGCCCATGGCGGACTTCTCAGCGAAGTGGGTCACACCCTCAGTGGAGGCGTGGGCGCGGTGAGCGGAACCGAAAGCATCGTTCACGTACAGAGTAGCGTTGCCAAGCAGGGCCTTGGCGAACTCAGCGTCGTTCTTCTTCTCCTTCTTGTCAAAGCGAACATTGTCCAGCAGCATCACATCACCGTCCTGCAGGGCAGCGCGGGCGGCGGTGGCAGCCTCACCGATGGTCTCGGGAACGAAAGCAACAGGCTTGCCCAGATGGCCGGACAGGCACTCGGCAGCAGCCTTCAGGGAGAACTCAGCCTGATAGCCGGTACCCTCGGGGCGGCCAAGGTGAGAGCAGAGCACCAGGCGGGCACCCTTCTCCAGGAGGTACTTGATGGTGGGCAGAGCAGCCACGATGCGAGCATCGTTCGTGATAGCACCATCCTTCATGGGAACGTTGAAGTCCACGCGCATGAGGACTTCCTTACCGGCAACGTCGAGGTCACGTACAGTGAGTTTAGCCATATTGTTGTTTTTGGTTAGAAGTTTTTCAGAGCTTACTGCTCCGCAGGGTTATTTTACAACGTATTTCTTTGTAGCGCAAGGCTAAAAATTTGGAATGACGATTTTCTTTAGCTGTGCTTGTGATTTTAGGAGCTGCTGATTATTGCTCTGATTCGTTGAGAAAACGCTGAACAAGCTTACGGTCCGGGCTGGCCATGGGAGTGGAAGGAAGCTCCGAGAGAGGGATGAAGCGCTCATTATTCATGGGGGCTGCATCATTTGCGAGGTGAAGATGGCGGGTGACTTTGTACCGCGTTACGCTGTACTTTTGGTCACACATATGAGGGAGGGCCGAAACTTCATTCTGTTCGCGGCGAGGGAGCCGGTACATTCCCTCGTGGCGTTTACCTCCGGGCTGTTTTTCCATAAGGAGGCCTTGTGCTGAAAGGTGCCAGATGTCCCAGTGCTCTACAGCGGTTACCTCTTTTTTGGGGAGTTTAACTGGAAGTTTCTCCGGTTCGGTGGCAGTACAGAAAGCGCGTATGGGGCAAAGTAAACAGGTGGGTTGGCCTGTGGTACAGAGGCTTTGTCCGAGCTCCATGATGGCGGAATTATAAGCCCGCGGGTTGGTGGGGTGCACGAGCTGAGCTGCTAGCTCCCAGTGCTTCCGGCGTCCTGCCGGGCTATCAATGGGAGTAGCGTCGTTGAATACTCGGGCAAATACTCTGCTCACGTTCGCATCCACTAATGGTGCCGGCGTGTTGTATGCAAAACTCAGCAGAGCCCCCGTGGTGTAATCGCCGATGCCGGGCAGGGCACGGATGTTTTCTTCATTCTGAGGGAAAACACCATTATGCTTTTCACAAATGGCTATGGCTGTGGCGCGCAATGAGCGCACACGGCGGTAATAGCCGAGTCCTTCCCATGAGCGCAAGGCTGTTTCCTCATCCGCTTGTGCGAGATGTGCAGGCGTTGGAAACTGATTCATCCATGCCTCGTATCTTGCCAGCACCGTTGGGATAGTTGTCTGTTGCAGCATGATTTCACTCACAAGAATCGCCCACGGATCCGTGGTGCGCCGCCATGGATAATCTCGTCCGTTCGCGAGAAACCAATCCACCAGAGCTTGTGAGAAAGCCTTGTAGTGCTCCACCTTCATCATCAGGATGGCGTGTGTGTCTCAGTGGTGTAAATCGAGATGTCTGCATCACGAGTGCCGAGAAGCTTCTGTGCGCGCATGAGTGCTTTGCGTGTGGAGATGTTCGGGTTCTTCGGTTCGTAAATGAAGATATTGCTTTCACCCTTGCTGCGGTCACAGTCTGCCTGCAGCACATCTAGCACACCACTTTTGCGCAGAACTCGGAATACTTGTCGGCCCGCGCCGGATACAATCAGGTGACGGCCTTTCTCTCGTGTGAACTTAATGAGTTCTTCCAGTGCGCAGACGGAGGTGGCATCCAGATTACGGGCATTTCTCATGCGGAGGACGATGACTGCCAGTGAGGGATCTTCAGCGATACGGGATACCTGTTTGCGGAAGAGGTCTGCCGCACCAAAGAAGAGGTCACCTTCCACGTGGACGATGGAAATCTGAGGCAGGCGGCTGGCTTGGCTGTTCACCTCCATGAGGGTGCCCTCTTTATCAAAGGTATATTCCACAAGCTCCGGCTTGGCGGCCTTTCGTAAGAAGAGGGAAACGGAGATGACAACGCCCACGAAGATGGCAATGTGCAGGGGCAGCAGAAGTGAGGCAATGAATGTGATAAGCAGTACAACTGCATCTCCTCTTGTGGAGCGGAAACAGATGCGCAGCAGCTTTCTATCATATAGTGATACGGCATTAGCCAGCACGAGCGCTGCAAGTACGCTGTGAGGTATGCAGGAAATGATGGGGAAGCTGGCCAGCACAAAGGTGATCCCCAGACAAAGTAGACCACAAATAACGCCGGAGAAACGCGTGGCAGCACCGGCTGTGTAGTTCAGCATGGAACGGGTAAGAGAAGCTGAGCAGGGGAGCGATGTCGTGAAGGCTGAGCCGATGTTGGCCATGCCCACAGCAAAAGTGTCCTGATTGAGATTTACAGGTTCACCTGTTTTTGCTGAAAGCGTTTTGCTCATGACTGTCTGTTCAAGCGTGGAGAGGAACGCTATACCGATAACAACGGGAAATATCTCTGCAAGATGCCCGGAGAGGGACCACACTGAAGGCGGCGTGCAAGTGAGGTCACTCATAGTAAAGTCTTTGAGCATGCGAACATCCGCGAAGTAGCCACCAGCCCAGGGCTGACTGAGTACCCAGTTCAGCACGCTCATGGTCAGCAGAATAACAGCAAAAGTAGGAAGGAACTTAAAATGCTTCTTGAGCGGTATAAACATCAGGAATGACAACACGCCCAGAACTATGGGCTGCCATTGTACTTTATCCAGATTATTGATAATGGCTGAGCTCATGGTAAAGAATGAGCTGCCGGCGTTCACATCATTAATCCCCATCACGTATCTCAGCTGTGAGGCGATAATGAGTGTGGCCGCACCTGTGATATAGCCCACGAGCACGCTGCGACTCACAAATTGAAGCATCTCCGTAGCCTTGACAAAGGCGCCAATGACGCATACCAAACCCGCCAAGAATACAATCAGCGGTACAAAGATAGCAGGTTGGCTCTGTATGGCTGGAGAAGAGGCAAGAAAGAAGCTGGCTAGCATGAATGCAGTCGCATTACTAGGGCCGCTAACAGTAAGGCTACAACGCGTGAAAAGTGGGGCTATGAAAGTACCAACTGTGGCAGCCATGATGCCATATATGCTATCCAGCCCGGCCATGGCTGCGAAAGCCATACCTTGTGGTAAGCCCACCAGTGCAACATCCAGCGCGGCCTTGGTATCACGCCCTGCTTTGGAGAGATTGTACCCGCTAATGGCATGCCTTGCGGGAAGGAAATCAATCATCCCCTGTGACAGATAGACGCACAGCCCTTTCCAACCGAGTCTGATACGATGTGCCAAAGCTCCCATACAATTCTTATTCTAGCACAGTAGATGTTATACTGCAAGTTGAATTATTCTGCCGGCGTGGGCTGCGACTCAGAAATGCTATTCAGAAGCTCCAGTGCCCGTTGCTGAAGCTTATGGGCGGATGCATTATCCTGCTCACGGCGTACTATATCAGCCAGTAGTACAGTGGCTTGCTCCAGCCACATTCTGGCATCTTGATTTTTGCCGAGAGTGATAGCATGAGCCGCGGATTCTATAAGAGCGTCTGTATAGAGTGTTTTAAGGCGCGGATTTGCAGGGGAGTCCTGTAGTAACTGCCGAACGATACTGCGGTATTTTTCGAATTCCTCTGTAGCACGAGCGCTGCGCTGTTCATTAGTGGAGTATGCGATGGCTCGACCACGGTGAGCTCCGGCCATAATCATGGAATATTCCACATTACCGGGAGCGGTGGTAAGCAATCGCTCTGTTTTCTGCATGACTGTGTTACAGTACGCTTCCGCTTGGTTGTACAGATGGCGGCGCAGCATGATTTCAATCATGTAGGACATGGCTCGGCACTGCTGGAATAGATAGTCCGTATTATTAGAATCAAGGGATTCCAGCTCTTCTGAAAGCGCGATGCTTTGTTTGAAGGCAATCATGGCATTCTCATCATGCTCATGGCGCTGCGTATCATTTGTGGCCGCAGCACTCATAAGCATATGCATCATTCCTCGAGCATAGGTCTCGGCAGAAAGACCGGCTTTGAACGACAATCGGTGCGGATGTGTGGCAGCCAGTGATGTGTAGATATCATGCGCCTCATTGAGAAGGAGATTCGCTGTGCCAAAATCTTCAGCATCCATCAGAACATTCGCTTGGCTGATGAGAGCCTGCGCCAAGCCCATACGTGCATTTTCGTGCCGTGGGTACTTGGCAATGAGCTCACGGAACATGCGAACCATGTTATCAATGGTCATGCTGTTCATGGAAAGATTACCGGAGATTGCCGCAAAACGCGCGGAGTAATCCATAGCTCTCCCGAGTTCACAGCGATAATCAGGATTGTCCGGGGACTGGTCGCAGAGCGAACGTAACACATTAAGCGCCTGATTCACGAGTACTCGTGCCTGATCATTCATGTTGCGCCTTCTTCCTACCTCTGCACGCAGCAACCATGTGCGCGCCAGCTCATAGCGGTAGCGCTGGTCATCAGGATAGGCATCATGAAGAGACTGCAAAAGTTTGGTAGCATTTCGATAGGCATCCGTGGCAGCAGCCAGCTCACCTTGCTGAACATGTACTGACCCTAGATTTTTCCATGCAATAGCCAGAGCGCGCTGGAGTGTTTCATCCTGAGCAATGGGGAAACTCTCCATGGAATTAAGGTAATTCTTAAGATTGTTGCCTAGCTGCTGTTGCAAAGCTGTAGAGCCCGGGATGTCAGCCAGCTCATCGTTGAAGTCATAGAGCATGCCCTCAGTAAACGTGAGACTGTTGTTATAAATCTTCATGGCCTGCTCCTTTTCCTTAAGAGCCCATATACTCAGAGCTGCCAGAGTAACGACGATAGCTACGCTGGAGGTCATGAGGATACGCATACGGCGCATGAGTCCTGAGGGGGGCGGTATGATGCCGCTCTCCATACTGTCACGCCATGCTGCTGCACTCTTCCAGCGTTCTGATGGCTCCAAGGAAAGTGCGCGGTCTATCGCCTGCAGGAAATGGCGGCTGTAGAACTCTTCCAGATAGGGGCGTCCAGCCAGCGGTTTGTACGGGTCAGGGGATGCAAGCACACGCATGTCCGCTTTCGGGGGGAGCAGGCGGGTGACAAGATAATAGAAGGTGGCGCCCAGTGCATATATGTCCGTCTGCGGACCAATGGCTGCGCTCATCTGAGCATCCGTTCTGGCTGTACTTTGCTCGGGTGCACAGAAATCAGGTGTATAGATGTTAGTATAAACTTTACCCTCTTGGTGCTGTCGTGCTGAGCCGAAGTCAAGCAGAATGGGGCGGCCCTCAGTATTCACAAGAATATTTTCCGGCTTAATGTCACGGTGCACGATGCCGTGCTGTTCCATATATTCCAGAGTATAGAGCAGGGAGCGCAGCAGCTGCTTATTCTTGCGGGCTTCCATCGCTTGTCGAGTCTTATCCAGGGTAGGCTGCTCCGGCAGTTCCAAAGATTTGCCTTCCACATACGGCATTACGTAATAAGCCGTGCCGTTTTCTTCAAAACCGGAAATAATGGGCACAATGCCCGGATGTTCCAGCCCCATGAGCACCACAACTTCTTCCATGAACTCAGCCATGGTGGCCTTAAAACGTTCATCCGTCTCAGGAGATATGCTGCTCACAAAGGTGCTTCCGGGCATACGCATAGCTAGGTTGGCCGGAATATGCTCCTTAATCACCACGATAGAACCATGTGTGCAGTGGCGAGCGCGGTACGTAATACCGAACCCTCCCTGACCGAGTTTGGATATAATGATATACTCACCCACTTGGGTTTCCGGGGGGAGGGGAGCACGCTGGTTACTTGCATCCGCAGGTACGGTTTCTTGCTCCGGCTCGGGTTCATCTGCTTCCTCTGGTAAAGAGGGAGGCGGGGGAGCCGGTTTAGCTACGCCATGGGGAACGATTGGAGGTGGCGGAGCTCCATGAGGTGCTGAGTTGAGAGGAGACGGTTTCATTCAGAGAGATTTTCGCAGTTTAAGTGTGCTGCTTTCCTGAGAGGTAGAGAACTTAATTCTATCCAGCGGAAGATGCGGCAGAACGATGAGAGGATTAAATTGGGGCTGATTGTAAGTCAGGGTAAGTCTGGCCTCCTGTTCATTGCAGCGCAACTGTACCTCTACTTGTGTATCCGGTGCGAATACGTTAAGTATGGAGGTGAGAGCTGCTTGTAATTCCGTAATGCTATCGGGAGCCGCAAAGACGCTTTCTAGTTTTTCTTGCAGCGTTTTCACGAAAGCTGCAGGTTCTCCCGCTGCAAAGGTAGCGTGGTAATTGATAACCCACTTTCCACGGTATTCAAGAGACAGCATGGTAATATCGCTATTCTGTTCCATATTACCGGTAAACTGCTGGAGCGAAGCACGCACTCCTCGGATGGTGTCAGCAACGGTGCTCGTTTCCCGCATAAGAGCTTCTTGTAGACGGGCAGCTCCAAAGGGCGTATAATCTGAATCAGCCGCGTTTATCACACCCTGAGTATAGAGGAAGAGCCTGTCGCCTGGCTGCAGAGTGAAACGGCACTCATTATATGCAGCTCCTGAATACGCTCCTAACACGGCTCCGGAATGCATGGAGAGCATCTCATAGCTGGCACCAACATGGCAAAGTAACGCCTGAGGTGTGCCGGCATTCACAAAGCGAAGGTCTCCGGTGGTGACATTAAGACGACCATAGAAGAGAGACAGCTTCATGTCAGCCCCCTCACGGCAAAGAATTTTATTAGTACCTGTGACAAGCTCTCGCGGAGTTGCGCCGGTATTTGCCAGTTCGCGGATGATAGAGATGGCGCGCATCATGAAAAGCGCTGCGGGAATGCCGGTGTCCGAAACATCGCCCAGCAGGAAGCAGATGTGTTTGTCATCCGGCATGAAAAAGTCATAAAAATCACCGCCCACCATCTGAGCCTGAAGGCATGAAGCGTAGATGTCAAAGTCCGTTCTGTCCGGGAAAGCGGGAAACTTGCTGGGAAGTACGGTATGTTGAATTGCCGCGGCGAGGTGCAACTCTTTCATGAGGTGCTCGCGCTTCTGATCTGCATACGACTGAAGCGAATCCACCATGGCATTAATACCGGTGGAAAGTCTTGTGAACTCGGGCGTGCTTTTTTCTTCAATTCTTTCTTCCGTATATCCCTCAGTTATACGGCGAAGCCCGTTATTGATGCGCCGTAAGCCGCGCAGAACATAGATGCGCAATAGTAACCATACAATCACGAACATGAGCACGAACAGGCCCATGTTACTCAGCAGCAGATAACGTAGAGATTTGAAGCTCACTTTGCTGATTTCCTGCCACGGCATAAAGGAGACTAGGCGGATACCATTCTCCTCAATAGCATATGTCGCATAGCTCACACCTCCTGAACTCACTTCGCCCACAGAGTTCAGGGGCAGAGAGAGTAGGGTGGATGTGGGAAGATTCAGCGCACCACGGTTCAGCAACTGCCCATCACGGAAGGCGATAACATGCTCACTCGCTCCCTGCATAACTTGCTCAATCAGCGAGTCAAACCCAATGGCTTCACGTACAGACTGCTCATGCTGAACCGCAAAGCCTAGCTGGAGGACACCGGGCGCATCCGGGCGTGTTACTCCAGCGTATTGAAGTAGTTTGCCGTCCAAGGCGCTATTTCTAGGACGCTGTACTAATTCGTGCCCAGGTTGATTTATGCAGGCAAGAAAGTATCGGCTCTGCTCATGGTCACCCAATCTAAAGCCGACCACATTTTTCGGAACGCCTGCTATGATGGTTCCTTCTTCGTTACTGATGCAAAGCTGAGTGGCGCCGAGCTCATTACACAGGCCCTGCATGAGCTCGTAATCCTCAATAATGGCCGGATTCTGTCCAATGATTCTGGCTGCGGCCCGAGTTCGTTCCAAGGTGCTGCGGTCGTTAATCTGCTCCACATGGCGCATGTTATCCTGTGTGAAGCGAATCAGCAACATAAGGTCATGAAGGCGATAGCTCATCAAAGCTTTCGCACGAGATTCCGCTTGCCTCTGGAACTGGAGGAATGACAGCAGGCCAGCCACGGCAAAAGCCGAGCATATCAGCACCAGCAGCCATGTAAGAAACTTCCTTTGCATCTGTTCCCGCTCTTTCTCCGAGCATATTAGCATGATTTGGTAAGAATTGCAAGCATAGAATTATACTGACAGAACTCATGTAATCTTAAAAATAACAAAAATGAAGTCAAAATTTTCTTAGACTAACTAAGGGAGACAATCATCCATAGTGAATCATGGAGAAGAAAAAGGGGAAGAACGGTAAAAAGTTCTTCCCCCTTGTGGATACGATGAAGTATAAAGTTATTATTACCTACGGCGACGTGCTGCCAGACCTGCCAAAGTTAACAGACTCAATGTAGCTGTCGTTGGCTCGGGTACAGCGGGTGGAGTAGAGTAGACCCGCACATAGTCAATCGTCATAGCGACGCCGTCACCTATGTCACCGATATTACCTACCCAGCCTCCGCCTAACTGCATGTCCAGCAAGAGGTAATAAGGGTTGTTGTCTTTATTGAAAGGCCAATTGGGGTTGCCCTCCTGTGCTTGCAGTGTGAGGGTGGCTCTACCATCCATATAGAATGTAACGGTCTCAGGAGTCCACTCTACACCATATGTGTGGAATGCTGCCTTTTCTTCCTGAGTCATGAAGTACGCGGTGCTAGTACCATTTCCTCCGACAGTTGAATTGGAAACAGCATTACCTGATGCATTGTTATAGTGGACCGTCTGGTAAATGATGCCGTCCCAGTTCAAGTGCTCCATGATATCGATTTCTCCCGTCTGGGGCCAAGGTCCGGTTGTAGGCATCATCCAAATAGCAGGCCAAGCGCCCTGTGCGCAGTCGAACTTGGCACGAACTTCCACATATCCGTATTGGAAAGTGAATGTCTTGTCTGTAAAGATACCGCCGCAGGCATAGGTATCATTAGCTCCTGTCGGGTCATTTTGGCTGGTATAGTCGCCATACTTGCCCCACAGGGAAACTGTGCCGTCTCCGTTTACTGTCACCAAAGACTCATCTCGGGACTGATAGCGTGACCAATCCACCGTCCAGTTTACATACTCGAACCTGTTCCATTTTGTGGTGTCCAAGCTGGTGCCGGAAAATTCATCATTAAACACCATTGTCCACTCCGGATGAGTAGCTTGCCAGCCTGTATAATCATCTGCCTGTGCAGTGGGTACAGAGGCAGGCAAGGCTGCCGCTAACAGTAAGCCGTATACATGCTTTTTCATAAGTGATGTACTCGTACGTTGTAAGGAGAGAGAAAGTGAAGACTCCAAAATGTGTTTTCGGAATCTCTGATTGTGTCATTATACTCTTACGTATGATTCCGTCAAGGTAAAAGAGAGCAGTCTGACGAGCTTTTGCGAAGAGTTAAAGGCCAATTGAAAGGTGAATAGATGATTCATTTCTCGACGGGTAACTTATTCAGCTCCTCCTGAATGGCTGGCGGGCAATTATAGCGCGCTGATTCGAGCGCATCCTCGCTGATATAAGCGCCAGCTTTACCAAGCATGGGGATGAGTTCTACCGCATTTCGAATGGCTTCCGAGTCTGGGGTATTTACCGCCTCGAATACTAATTCATCACGGTCTACCATGGCGTCCGGTATGAAGTCGGCACATGTACCCTTGTTTAGTAGCACGAGAGCCTTTTCCATAGCTCCGCTTTCCGGCCCTGCAAGAGGATCAGTAGCGGCGAGGACGGCCTCTTCTAGTACTGTGCGCATGTGGTCACGATAAGCAGCACGGAAAAATATTACCACGATGGGCACTAGCACCATCAGAAAGGGAACAGCGAAAAGTACGGACATCGTGATACCTCCGGGCATGTAGCCTTCCTCTCGCGGAGTCGTACAAATAGCAGCTACTGCATATAGAAGAATGCTCAGCCAACAGAGAGATAGCACTTGCAGTACGGAGCGATGTGGCCAGTACAGAAGCACGGATGTGCCGACGGCACCCCATAGGGCAGGCAGCAAGGGCGCCTCAGAGCCACAGTACAAACCCAGCGTAAAAAATAGCACAGCTGATGCGAAAATGAAAATGGCTTTCATATCAATCTTTCGACATCAGTTCGGCTCCATCAGTTCAATATCAGACAGGATTCTGAACCTCGGCAATGTATTCTTTTACAGAACGAGTGATTTCAGTGGCAATGTCAGCCTTAGGTCGGGCAAATGATGGTATGAACCAGGGGTAGGCACCCACTAAGTCGTGGAATACAGCCACCTCTCCATCACAAGTGCCGCGGCCTGCGCCAATGCCTATGGTGATGATGGGGCAAGCTTCAGTAATGGCTTTGGCTACGGAATGCTTGGTACATTCGATGACCACGGAGAACGCGCCCGCGCGTACCACGGCCTCCATATCACGCATAATGGCAGCGGCTTCCTCATCTGTCTTGCCATGCATGCGGTAGCCTCCTTCTTCCTTTACTTTCTGCGGCAAGAGGCCGATATGCCCCTGAACGGGAATTCCTGCCTGAGTAATGGTACGAATTTGCTCCTCCATGGCAGCACCGCCTTCGAGTTTTACTGCGTCAGCACCCACAGCCATGAGTGCGCGAGCTGTTTCTAAGGCTTGTTCCGGGGTGTTGTAAGTATTAATAGGCATGTCTGCCACCACTACGGCATTTTTTGCCGCACGAGCCACAGCTTCAACATGGTGAAGCATATGAGCGAGGGTTACGTGCGTGGTATCCGGATAGCCAAGCATCATCATGCCGAGGGAATCACCCACTAGTATCATATCCACGCCAGCCTCATCTACAAGGCGGGCAGTAGGGTAATCATAAGCAGTCAGTTCTGAAACGGGCACATTACCCTTCCGGGCGATGATTGCGGCGATTTTGCTGTTCATGGCTATTCAGTTACAAATCAAAGGGTACTACCTGCGGCCTCTCGGCTGGTAGAGATGCGAGAAGTTCACTCACCGTAAGAGCCTGTCCGGGCAGGCGCAGATGAGGGTCTATATCACAGAGCGGTCTCAGTACAAACTCCCTCGTATGTGCGCGGGGATGAGGTAGAATCAACTCAGGCGTGTTAATGATGGTTTTACCGAGATAAATAATATCGACATCACAGGTGCGGGGAGCACCATATTCACCGGAGCGCTCACGTCCAAGCTCATTTTCAATTCTCTGGCAGAGAGCAAGAAGCTCATGTGGCTTCATGTCTGTGTTTACCTCTACACAGGCATTCAGAAACAGGGGGGAGCCTTCCGGGCAACCGACAGGCTCCGTTTCATATAATTGTGAAAGCCGGAGGCCGCCGAAGACGTCAGCAAGGTAATCACAGGCCCGTTCCAACGTGGCTAATCTGTCACCCACGTTGGAACCAAGAGCTATACAGGCTTTGACAGGTTCAGTCATTGAAACCCAGCACATCCTGCATGGTGTAAAGGCCGGCAGGCTTGTCAGCCAGCCAGAGAGCAGCACGAACAGCGCCGCTGGCAAAGGTCATACGGCTGGACGCCTTGTGCGTGAGCTCCACGCGCTCGCCATCAGTAGCGTACATGACGGTGTGGTCACCCACCACGTCACCGCCACGCATGGAGTGCATGCCAATCTGGGCTTGCGGGCGGGCACCCACGAGACCATTGCGGCCGTGCATTACGTCTTTTTCGTAGTCTAAACCGGTAACATCGCATACCACTTCAGCCAGAGTGCGAGCGGTGCCGCTCGGGGCATCCAGCTTGTGATGGTGGTGCATCTCGATGATCTCGATATCGTAATCCTTCAGGATGGCTGTAGCCTTACGCGTGAGCCAGAAGAGGGTATTCACACCCACGGAATAGTTGCTGGCGAATACAATGGGAATCTGCTTGGCTGCCTCAGAGATGGCAGCTTTTTCCTCAGCGGTATGACCGGTGGTGCCGATAACGAGGGGCTTGCCCTGAGCTACGGCCGTAGCCAACAGTTCGGGGGTGAAGCCATGGAAGGAGAAATCGATGGCAATTTCAGCCTGCTGCATGGCAGCCGTGATATCTTGGCCAACATCATGCGTGGAGGCCAGTTCTGCGCCGTTTGTCAGCTCTACAGCCTGCTTCACAGCCTGTCCCATGCGGCCGGAAATGCCAGTAACGAGAATTTTCATATGCTTGTTTACAGAAGGTTGTAGCTCTTGAGTAGGTCTGCAAGTATGCCGTGTTTCTCCTCTGCCAGAGATACAAGAGGCATGCGAATTTCCCAGCTCATATCACCACGAAGAGCCATGGCAGCCTTAATCGGAACGGGATTGCCATCGAGGCTCATCAGTCCCTTCATCAGCGGATAGTACTTCTTCTGCAGCTCCAGAGCCTTTTTGCCATCACCGGAAAGGGCGCTATCTACCAGAGCTTTCATCTCAGCGGGGGCCACATTTGAGGTGACGGATACAAGTCCTACTGCACCGCAGGAGATGAAGGGAACCGTCAGGCCATCATCACCACTGAGTACGGCAAAATCTTCAGGAAGAGCCTGAACAAGCTGATTCACGCGCTCTACACTGCCACCTGCTTCCTTGATGGCCACGATGTTGGGGCAATCCTTAGCCAAGCGCACCACGGTATCCACTGCAATTTCAATACCGCTGCGACCGGGAATGCTGTACAGCATGATGGGCAGGGAGGTAGCATCAGCCACGGCTTTAAAGTGGCGATAAACGCCCTCTTGACTGGGCTTGTTGTAGTAAGGACACACCTGAAGGGTGCCATCAGCGCCCATAGCCTCAGCTTCTTTCGTCATTTCAATAGCTTCATCCGTGCTGTTGGAACCGGTGCCGGCGATAACCTGACAACGCCCAGCAGCATACTCGATTGCAAGCCGAATGACTTCCATATGCTCACTATGACTGAGGGTGGGACTTTCACCGGTGGTACCAACCGGCACGATGCCGTCCACACCACCGGCAATCTGAGCTTCAATCAGAGCCTTCAGAGCATCGGTGTCGACTTTATTATCCTTGAAAGGGGTGACAATAGCTGTGTAAAGTCCGTGGTACTTCATAATATCTCGCGGTTATTGTAGCACAATCTGCTTAAAAGTCACGCTTTTTTGCTGGGAAAGTACAGCTAAAAGTAGAGCCCCCTGCAGAGAATTGTTCTGCAGGGGGCGAAAAAGGCGTTTTCTGAATAAGGGATTACATATTCATTTTGACGCGGATGCGAGTAGTCACAGTATCGTTCTGAGACGTTGAAGTGACATCTACACGCTGTACGTAAAGTGCAGCGGTTTCCAAGGCCTGAGCGACTTCTGCGACCTCTTGTGCGCGACGAGCGGCAGCAGAACGCGAGGGACGCGGTGAAGTGTATTCGTCTTCAGTAATGTAACCGCTGCGTCTATTGACCCTTCTTGCATTTGTGCGGGCAGGGCCGGCCGGGGACTGAGGACCTGCAGCCTCACGCATGGCATTAGCTATACCGCGTGTAGCGGTGGCAAGTGCACGCATGTTCAGAGTAGCCACAGAGCCGCTGAACTCCATTGTGCCCGTAGCAGAGGAAATAACATTAGCATTGTAAGCTGAGGATGTACCCATGGTGAAGCCGGTATCGCTTACAGTAACATTCGGCACGAAATCCGTGGTGAACCAGGGCAAGGCCACGCTATATGAGGTGGTATTTCCTGTAGCAGAGGGCACGATGGGAAGCATGCGAACTACGGAGGGATCACTTCCTAACTTGGAGGCTACATTGCCGGCTACGGTAAGAATCTGCTCCCAACCTTCGCCCAGCTTGCTGCGATCTGTAACACCGGCATAGAAGCTGATTCTGGGGAAGGCGTGAGAATTGCCGGGTCTACCGCCCAAAACTGTAGGATAAGTTCCGGTGTTGTCCATAGAGAATGCATAGCTATTCCCCAAGCCACTGCAAATCGTTTCACCTGCGCCGATAAGCGCTTTCAAATCAGGCAAGAACTGTCTGACCTGAGCAAGCTTTCGGTTAGCAGTTGTCTGTTGGCGCTGAGGCATGGTGGCCACAAAGCCATCAAGTACATTAACGACAGAGTCAACGAGTTGAGTAGTCGTGAGTCTGTTAGGCGTTACCCAAGGGGTGCTTTCACAGTAGAATACAGTTTCCGGGCAATCAGGCAGCGAGGTAAGAGCCAATCTACCGGGGGTATATTGAATGGTTGAGTTACTTGACGTAATCTGAATCTCAACCGCGGAATCATTATACCAGACAAGGGCTATATCACTTGCCGCTCCCTTATTTTTGCTCAAAGAGGATACTGTATTTGTAATTGCTCTTGCACCGGCGGCCGCAGCAGATAAATTATCCTGATTCTCACCAGGAGTTCTGGCCAGTTCGGTGAAGATATCTGCTAACAGAGTACCCATTCCCAGCCAGGGTTTCATCTGCATTCTGTTCAACGTAGCACTGATGCCAGGTGCGGCGTACGTAAGCAGAATAGGATTGTTCTGAAGATTGGCATCTGCCGCAGAAAGCTTGCTCGTACCAAGAATGGATTGTTCAGGTGATGCCGGGAGTTGTATATCTTCGGCTTTTTCACATATGATAGCAATGAGGTCAGAACCTTCCTGTTTAACCATCACATATATTGTGCGTCCATCAATAGCAGCTCTTACAGTCGACTGAATTTCGTTATCTCTGCTGGCAGGCTGTGCGATAATATCGCCGTTAATGGTAATTTTAATGCCGTCAAAACCGTTTGCAGAGTAAGTCTCTCGCGTATCATTCGGGTTCGATGAACCGATGTTGTCTGTAAGAACAGCAAGCAGTTGCTGCTTCCACTGAGCGGGTTCAGCAGATGTTCCATTTGTGGAGATAACTGCGTACATCGGAGGCAACTTAATAGAGCTAGCTGCATTTACGGCAGAGGCGAGTACCTGACGAACATAAGCCGCTGTAAGATTTCTAATAACAGAACTGGCGGGGGAGTCTGCCACTCTTCCCCATTCCGAGAAAAACTCAATGCCACTGCTTATGTCACCGCTGACGCCATCAGTTCCATCAATAGCAGCGTATGAATATATATCACTAACACAAGCTAAGGACGCTCCCAGCCCTTTACCAAAAGCGATGCTGATGCCATCCACAGAATATAGTCCGGGAGGCACCTGTCCACTATTGCCAGTCATGGCTGCAATGGCAGCGAGGCCGGGACCGGCATGATTCAGCGTGACTACCATCTCCGCATCAGCCGGAATGTAGGCGAGAGCAGGGTAGGCAGCGGCTCTTTCATTGATAGATGCAGTTACGGCATTGTCTGTTCCGACCATAGTAGAATAAATATGGGCGGAACTCTCTCCAGACGCCTGTGCATAGATGGGTGCCGCCGTTGCGGCTAACATCATAAGAGTAGTACGAATATTCATATGTACTGTCATTATAAAAAATAATTGTGTTCTGTAAAGCTAAAATTAGACAAACTGACAAAAAAGAGAGCTCCCGTAATGGGAGCTCTCGTTACTAACATTTTGCGGGATAAAGGTATTACTTCTCGCAGTAAGTGCGCACGGCAGCGGCGATGCGAGCGGATACATCCTCGGGCTCGCCTTCCTCCGTTACGTCAATCTGAACCACCTTGTCCTGAGCGCGGTAGTGCTCTACCACAGGAACGGTGAGTGTCTCATAATCCTTGCGGCGCTTAGCGAAAGCCTCGGGATTGTCATCGGTACGCACAATCATGGCGCCACCGCACTTGGGGCAGATTTCCTCGCCGTTGCGGGTTGTCTCACCACAGGCGGGGCAAGCCTTGCGCTTGAGCATGCGAGCCTCGATAAGCTCTGCAGATACGTTCAGGTAAATCACGATATCTACACCAAGGCCCATGGCGGTCAGGTTGGCGTCCAGAGTCTCAGCCTGAGCAACGGTGCGGGGATAGCCGTCCAGAAGGCAACCGCAGTCCTGATTCTCACCCAGCCACTTGGCCACGATGCCGTTCACTACCTCATCGGGTACGAACATGGCAGCATCCATGTACTTCTTAGCTTCCAGACCCAGCTCAGAGCCGGCAGCAATCTCAGCGCGCAGAAGAGCGCCGGTGCTCAGCGGCTTGAGGCCGTAGGTCTCAGAAAGGAAGTTAGACTGCGTGCCTTTACCGGAAGCCGGGGCACCCACAAGTACGAATCTCTTGAGCGTTTTCATATTTATGTAAGATTGAGCTCGCCTCCGTTTTCAGCAGGCGTCATTGGGATTATGCCTTATTTTGTCAGAAATGCAAGCACATAATTCACGATGGCATGGCAAATACCCTCGGGTATCAGCTTTCACCGCCATTATTCAGCATGGCCGCGGCCATAATGTTACCGCTTCGTGCAGCAATGCGGAGTGCCGCTATAGCCTTATCAGAGTCCTTCGTTACGATGGTACCCTGAATCAGACACATCGCCAGCACGAAGAGTGCCACGTGGTCACCACTCTGAGCTGCGGCTTCCAGATTGGCAAGATCCTCGCGTGTCTTTACTTGTGCGAAGTAAACTCGTGCGAGTTGATTTTGCGCCTCTGCATGACCGGCGAAGGCAGCATTACGTAGATGCTCAGCACCTTCCGTTGCTTTGCCGACCTTAAAAGCGGCAGCTCCAAGCTGATATTCCTTATCTGCGTCCATTAGTTCTGAGGAGCTGAAAACTCTACACGGAGGCTGTAAACCTTGCCATTGAAGCTCTCGCCAAGAGTCTGCAGAGGCAGTACGAAGGTGGAACGCAGACCATTGGTGCGGTGCTGCCAGCCATTATCGCGGTCGCGATAATTCATGAGAGTAAGCGTGCCGATTTCCTGACCATTCACGAGGAGCTTGGTATTCTGCGGCTGACCGATGAGCTCAATCTTGATGCGCTCACCGACGGGCAGGCGACCACCGAAGGAGAACTCCATGGTATCACTGCGGCGGAAGCCAACCGTACCATCTTTCATTACAGCTATGAGTTGGCCTTCAGGTCCGCTGAGCAGCACCTGTTCTGAGCCCTCGGGCGCAGCAGTAAGCTCAATTTCAGCTGTGAGATGATAGTTCGGCCCGGCTGCAGCTTCATTCAGTTGCATGGGCAGAGTGGAGGGCGTTACACTCACGGGAGCATCACCGGCGCGGACATTAAGGGGATTCTGTCTGGGAGCTTCGCCAACCCTATTAGCAAGAGCGCGGTGCTGTTCAAAGGTGCCGGGGTTATGCTCAGTACCCCACATGCGCTGGCTGAGAACATCCGTGGACTGACGGAATATCTCCCAGATGTCGTACATGCCATAACCGGAGTGTCTAAGGTCCGTCATATCATTCCAGATAGCGTAAGTGGCACCGATGAGGTTCGGATGACCGGCGGGAATGTGGTAGTTGCCCACATAGTTGGGACGCCAGTTATTGTATACCCAGCGGTGGTTCCTATCCATGCGGTAATAGTTTGCAAAGGGAACGATGTAAAGCTGACCATCATTAGTGTTGATGAGCTTGTATCCTGCATTCATGGCTTCCACGGGGTTCTGCCACTGGCTGCTCCAGAGGTTCATTTCCACCCCCTCAGCAATCACAGGTGTGTTGCCGGGTTTGTGGGTAAGGCTACCCCAAATACGCGGAGTGTAGCCACGGCCAAGCACATAGCGGAGCAGACCATCAGAATACTTTCTGTAGGACTCAGAATCACCATAGAATTCGTCAGCACCCACATGAATCACGCACCCTTCCATGACCGGGCGTCCTAATTCTGCATCTGGCAGCAGGTATTCATCCAGAACCTCGCCCACAAACTTCAGGGTTTCGGGATTTGCGGCGTCAATATGGTCACTGCGGCGACCGGGGTTACCCATCGGCCCCTGATAGATAAGATCAGGGCGAACTCGGGTGAAGGAAAGAGCATGGCCGGGTGTATCAAACTCAGGCACAATATTTACACCACGCACTCGAGCATAATCAATGAGCTCACGGAACTCACGTTTGGTGTAGAATACGTCCTGTGCGGTAAGCGGTACGCCGTTTTCTCCCACCATGCGGCTTTCCAGTCGGAATGCGGTGTATGCCTCTGTGAGAGGGTCGCGGCCATCTCGAACATACTCTTCCAAGAAGATGTAGTTATTATTGATGACGATGTGAAGGTCATTCATCTTATACCATGCCATGGTATCGATAACCTTGCGGAGGTCATCAAGAGTGTAGGGGGTACGAGCGGCATCGAATAGCACACCACGCACTCGGTAACGGGGTTCATCCCAAGCCTGACCGCAGGGAATGCGGTTTTCGCTTAACTTAAGAATCTGCAGTACCGTACGAGAGCCCCACATCAGGCCCTTGGCTGAGCGGGCGCTGATAGTCACGTTGGCCTCCTGCACAGTCATACCATAGGCCTCATCGCTGACTCCGGCATCGATATTAGAATCAATCACGAAGTTAATGGAGCATGCTTCACTGGGAGTATTTACAATTTGCACCTCTGCTCCGCTGATGGCGGCTAAATCAGCCACGATGATATCACGAATCTCAGCAGCCTCGGGGGCAATGTACACCTTCACTGTATCGCCTACTGTAAACGCACCTGTGCCGCCACTCCACTGAAGCAGAGAGGGAATGACCTGTGGCTTGGCATTGACATTCGCGCTGTTAGCAGTATCTGCAATACGCGGTGTTACTCGCACAGGATAATCGCGACTGAAAGCCTCCTCTCCATTCTTTCTTACACGGAAATTAATGATAACGGGCGTGTCACTTAAAACATCAGATATGTGCAGGCAATCTCCGCTCTGGGAAATAATGCCCTCATAGTCCGCACCAAGGAACTCTACGGTCGCGCCGTCAGCGGTAGGAATAGGCATGAACTCGCCGCTCATAATCGTGGCGGGAACGTTTAGCCTGTCAGCAATTTGTCTGGCACTCTGCGCCATCAGGGGGGAAACTGTCATGGCTGCCAACATCAGGAGGATGGTTTTCTTAGTCATGGTTATTCGTTATTATATTAATTTGCTGGAGTTTGTCCAGCAGGAAATTTAGGTGGTCACATTTATCCAGGGCATGCGGTATGCAGCAGGGGCGCAGTACAGATTGGTATTTAAGCACAATTCGTCTAACGTCTGCTGCATGGCGGAGCGAGCCTTATCCGGGGTATTGCAGTCCTGACTTATATGAGCAAGAACGATGTGCTGTAAGTCGGGATGTGCAATCTGTCGCACGAACTCACCTGCCTGTTCATTGGAAAGGTGGCCGAAGTTACTCTCTATACGTTCTATGAGGTGCATGGGCCGTCCTGAGTTGTACAGCATTTCGTGGTCGTAGTTGGACTCAAGATAAAGTGCATGTACTCCCTGCATAAGGTTATCCATACCGCGCATAATTCGCCCAGTATCTGTGATGTAACCGAGCTTAACGCCCTCGCATTCGAAGAGGTAACCTACTGGGTCTGTGGCATCGTGACTAACCTGAAACGGAGTCACACTAAAAGCACCAATTTGCACGCGGCTACCCGGCTCTATGTAGGAAAAGGTAGCTGAGGGGGCCGCTGGTCTCAAATCCTGCCCAAGATAACGGGTGCAGTAGATATGAAGGTTGTCCTTTTTGGAAAGGACGCCGAGTCCACAAGTGTGGTCCGTATGCTCATGAGTAAAGAGAAGGCCGGATAGCTGGCGAACGCACAAACCGCATTCTTCCAGCCCCTTGCGAATGCGCGTAGCGCTGATGCCGGCATCCACCAATAAATGGGTGCCACCGCCAGAGATGACGGTGGCATTTCCTTTACTGCTACTGGCTAGAGTAGATAAGCGAATCATTACTCCTGCTCAGATGTTTGCTCCGAATTACCCGGGAGTAGTGCGGCATCAAAATTAGGCTGAATGTCTGTCTGCTCAAGAGCATCAAGGGGCTTGCCATAATATCTGCCAGTCTGGGCGCGGAGGAAGGCCGTCACGTCCTCTACCTGTAACTCACTTGCTGTGGTGCGTGTCTGTGTATCAAACATAATGCGCACCGCGTCTTCAAGCTTGCTAACGGTTCCGGTATGGAAATAGGGAGCCGTCAGCGCAATGTTACGCAGGTTCGGTACGCGGAACATATCCCGATGCTCTTCCTGGCGTGTGAAGTCCTGGAGGCCGTGAGCGCCTTCCGTATACCCCTCGGCATGTGCACGCAAGTCTGCATGCGTGTTAATGTACTCAAAGCTCTGCCCGCCGAGAGTCGGACCACCATGGCAGGTAGCACAACCATAATTCAGGAAGGTGTGCATGCCGTTAATTTGTTGCTCCGTCATGGCTGTGCGATCACCGGTGAGGTAGCGGTCAAAGTCAGAATCTGGCGTGACCAGAGTGCGCTCAAAGGCAGCAATGGCATCCGTAATGGTTTCTGATGTAATGCCCGCTTCACCATATACAAGCGGGAAGAGGATACGATACTCAGGATCATCCCTCAGCTTGGCTGCAATTTCATTCCAGTCTTCAGGAACGCTATATCCCATTTCTACAGGATTAAGGGGCGGACCACCTGCTTGCTCCTGCAGATTGGCTGCTCGGCCGTCCCAGAACTGACGGATATTACCCGCAGCATTGTACACAGTGGGGGCATTCACGCCACCAAGCTGAGGATTGCCATCCGGGCCGGGAACGCCTTCTGACTTCGGGCGATTATCTGTACCGCCGAGAGTGAGGTCGTGACAGCTGGCACAGGATATTTGATTTGTTGTGGAGAGGCGGGCGTCATGGAAAAGCCTGCGCCCCAGATATACCTTCGCCCATGCCCTCTGCATCACTTCAGGTGTACGAGCCTCTGCTTCAGCAGGAATGCCCCAGGTTTGGGCCACAAACTCGGCATCCGTCATGTGAAGGGGACGAATGGGTGAGAAGGTGCGACGTATCGCAGAATCCTCAGAATAGTGGTGGCGGAGTAGCGTTACATCATCCATGGTCAGGGCTGAGCCAAGATGAACAGCTGTGTAAAGAGCAGGGGGCATGCTGCGCGTGCGCAGTACCTGATCCATCTTACGGAAATCAACATCGCTATGGCGGATAGAGCCATTGGGAGTCATGACGAATGCTCGCTGAGCACCCTGGATGTCGCGCTTCACCTGTCCCAGAGAAAGGAGATTAGCAAGGCCATTGAACTGAGGATTGGCACCATGACATGCAGCACACTTATTCTGCATGATGACATTTGCCACAGCCTCTGCCTGTTCCGGGGTGGCGGGAACAGGCAGATTGCTTTGCTTTGTTGCCGGGCTGATAATGGCAGAAAATACGCCAGCTGTCAGGATTGTAACTGTAGCGGCGGTGATACCGAAAATGTAAGGGGTTATTTTACTCATAAAATCTAATAGAGAGATTCCTTATGCGTGTATTCTAGCATGTTTTGAGATGATTGCAAGAAGAAATCACTTGCTGTCTGAGGCTCGTTCAGCACGTTCCCTCCGCAGTTTTTCAAGCAACTGTTCAGGTGAAGCGAAGTCCCGGTTTAGCCATGCTAACGCAGCGGGCTTGGCATTCGGGTGAAGGCAGTGCTGGATAAGGCACAGGTTATCAACACGAATTGCCTCAATGTCATCAAGAGAATCAGCAGTTAGTGTGCGTTGATAGATGCGTTCCCGTAGAATATTTGCCAAGGTAACCTGTAGCGCCTGCTTACGAGCGGCTGAAACTGAGGGGAGTGTTTCAATGAGCAAAGTGATGGCATCTTCCGCTGGCATTCTTCCTGCTATCGTAAGGGTACGCCTTACCAATTCAATATCGCGTATTTCTGCATGGATTCCTGTTTCCTCCTCTGTGTCCAGAGCTGCAATTTCCTCTCTGAGTGCGCTCATGTTATCACGGAATGGTGCAGGAATATTCAGGTAGAACCGCATAAGAAAAGACGCCCGCTGAGTACCTTGTACCGAGGCGGCTCGTTTCAGAAGAGCTGCGTTTTCATCGGCTTGTCTTAGCGGAGCGATGACTGCAGCGCGTTCGTTTCTCCCTCCCGCAATTCCTCCTAAAAGCACTCCATCCGGCGAAGTTGCAATCAGCGTAGGAAACATCGTGATGTTATATCTTGCAATCAAATCCCGATTCTGTAACAAGGTGTCAGCGGATATTCGGGATGTGTCATTTGGTAAATCAATTTCCAACAGAACGAATCGTTCAGAAGCAAATTGAAGAAACTCCGGGGTATCCAACACCTCGCGCCGCAGCGTTGCACACCAGCCGCACCAGTCAGAGCCGGTAAAGAATATCAAAAGGCTCTTATCTTCTGCTAGCGCCTTTTCCCTTGCCTCGGCATAATCTGTATGCCATTCCGCAGTAGCAAAAACAGGAGCTACTAGGCAACTTGTCGCAGCAAATAGAGAGAAAAGTTTCATCATGGCTTTATCTTGCGATAATTTAACCGGACGTGCAAGAAAAAAGAACCGCTGCAGACACACCCGCAGCGGTTCTAAAATTATTCTGGGTTATGCAGTTTAACCGTTGTAGGCGGTCTTGTATACCTGCAGCACCTCTTCCCATGTGCAGGGGCGGGGGTTGCCACCGGTGCAGACGTCAGCCATAGCAGCATCAGTCAGGGCCTCGAGGTCCTCTTCCTTCACGCCGATTTCGGCCAAGGTCTGAGGAATCTTCACATCAATAGAGAGCTGCTTAACAGCCTCAATGGCTGCCTTGCGGTACTCATCCTGGCTCATGGAATCCACGCCCTGAACACCCATCACGCGAGCAATTTCACGGAATTTCTCACCGGTGTAGGGAGCATTGTACTCCATCACATAGGGAAGGAGCACGGCATTAGCCACACCATGAGGAGTGTTGTAGAAGGCGCTCAGCGGATGTGCCATGCCGTGTACAACGCCAAGGCCTACGTTGGAGAAAGCCATGCCGGTCATGTACTGCCCCAGGGCCATGCCTTCGCGGCCATCAGGATCATTCACTACAGCCTTGCGCAGGCTCTTAGCGATAAGCTCGATAGCCTTCAGGTTCAGGGTGTCAGCAAGTTCCCAAGCAGCCAGAGTGGTATAACCTTCAATGGCGTGAGTAAGGGCATCCATACCAGTAGCAGCGGTCAGGCCAGCGGGCATGGAGGACATCATGTCAGGATCCACCACAGCCACCACGGGGATATCGTGAGGATCAACGCATACAAACTTACGGCGCTTGGCCTCATCAGTGATGACGTAATTGATGGTCGTCTCAGCAGCGGTACCGGCTGTGGTAGCTACTGCAATCACGGGTACACACTTGTTCTTGGTGGGTGCAAGGCCCTCCAGAGATACAACGTCAGCGAACTCGGGGTTGTTAATGATGATGCCAATGGCTTTAGCTGTATCCTGAGGGGAACCACCGCCGATGGCAATCATGTAGTCAGCGCCAGCTGCCTTGAAGGCCTCTACACCGGCTTCTACTACTGCTACGCTGGGGTTGGCCTTTACTTTGTCGTAAATTTCGTAGGCGCAGCCTGCTTCATCAAGGAGGGTTGTCACCTTAGCCACCACGCCGAAGCGTACCAAATCGGCATCCGTCACCACAAGAGCCTTGGCAAAACCGCGGTTTTTTACCTCGGTTACAATCTCTTTAATGGCGCCGTGGCCATGATAACTTGTCTCATTCAGAATAAATCGTTTTGCGGACATGATTACAATCTACCTTAATTTTGAACGCTTGGCAAGCATCTTTCCACGTCTTGAGAAAAAAATACGCCTCTGACGTAAATTCGTATGGACAAAAAGTCAGCAAAAAGGTAACATAAGCGGCGAAAAAAGGCCTCAATAAGCCGCACATCTTCCAAAATCTTTTACTACGATACGATTATGTTCAAAGGATACGCTTCCCGTCAGAAACCCGCTTCTCCTAATGCAGCTCCGACTAACGATTATGCCGATGTTCCGAGTGATTGGACGGCTCCGACATCTACCCCTGAGGTAGCTACTCAGGGTGGCTATTTCGGTGGTGGTGCAGTAGAGACTCCCGCTGCCCCCTTCGGCACTGAGGCTACTGTTGCTAATACCTCTGTGGCATCTCGTAACGTGTTGAATTCCGATGTTTCCGTTGTGGGTATTCTCCGTTTTACGGATGACCTGCTGGTGGACGGCTCCGTTGTGGGTGAAATCACTTCTGATGGTGAGCTGACTGTGGGCTCCAATGCCACTATTCAGGCTGGTGAGCAGACCAAGGTGGCTGTTCGTACCCGCAGCGCCATTATTCACGGTCATGTGACCGGTGATGTGGTGGTAACTGACCGCGTGGAGCTCTCTGCTACTGCTGAGTTGGTGGGTGATGTAACCGCCTCCAAGATTTCCATTCAGGAGGGTGCTGTATTCATCGGCCACTGTATGGTAGGTGTTGCCACCGGAAATGCCGCTCCGGCCTCAGCTACGGTGATGCCCAAGAAGCCCAAGACTTCCAAGGCTCCTGCTACTACCGACAACAATCTGCTCGGCTGAGCCGAATGATAAATTACTATGCCCGGGTACAGAACAGAGCCGCTGAATGTGCCTGTAGTATCCGGGCTCTTACCTGAGAGTGAGCGCAACCGCCGTGTTGCGCTCACCTCGTTTGTGCCACGCACGGAAAATCCTCAGGTTCCTAAGCGCGAAGTAATATGCTACGAATGTGGGCTACATTCGCAGGTGCCCGTAGCAGCGCTTTCCGCTAACTGCATGCACTGTCACGCACACCTGAAGATGACAGATGTTGATTTGAAACCCGGAGCTCAGCGCTTGACCGTACGAACACTGGGTAATGTAACAGTTCAGCCAGAAGCCGTCCTTTCTCAGCTTTCCATAGTATGTAATAATTGCACCCTCTATGGCCGAGGCTCCGGAGCATACCGCTGCAGCGGAACTTTGCGTGTGAGCTGCAACAACAGGATAGAGGGGTCGGTACAAGCAAAGCGTATGCTGGTGGATAAATCCACGGATGTTGTTCTTACACAGGGCGTGACTACTGATGAGCTCGAGGTGTACGGCCGACTGACCGGGCGCGTCGTAGCGAACAAGTGCATCGTAATTCACCGAGGCGGAGAGTTATATGGTGATTGCTATGCGCCTTCTCTCAGCGTGGAAGAAGGCGGCGTTCATCGGGGGCAATGGCATGATGTAATTCCGGAATAAGAAGCTTATACTACTGTAAAGGTCGTGAATATTCAGATAACCGGAGCTTCGCAGAATAATCTACGCCACGTCAATCTTACCCTGCCGGCAGGCAAGATTATAGCGCTAATGGGGCCAAGCGGATCCGGCAAAAGCACGTTGGCCTACGATACGCTATTCGCTGAATCACGGCGGCGTTTTCTGGATTGTCTTTCCACCGGTGCAAGAAGGCTTCTGGCGCGTCCGGAGAAACCTAGAGTAGATGCCATTGATGGGCTGCCGCCCGCACTTTGTTTAGAGCAGCATATGCCCTCAGGTCATCACCGGGCTGTGCTCGGCTCCATTACGGAAACGCTGGATTACCTCCGTATTATTTACGCAGCCATAGGTATTCCTCATGACCCAGCGACCGGTGAAAGGCTTACTCGCCTGAGCCCGGATGAGATTACGTCCACCCTCTGCTCATTACCGGAAGGTACACGGCTTACCCTCCTCGCTCCTCTTTCTCCGGCGTTTGGTCGAGAACCGCAAAGTGACATACTCCAACTGAGGAAACTCGGTTACCTTCGAGTGCGTGTCGCGGGACAAATCAGAGATTTGGATGAGCTTGAGTGTGACCCTCCCCGAGAGGGGGAAGTGTGTGAGTTAGTGGTAGACCGCATCATTATACGCACCGGAGGTGAAGCCCGCGTGGCAGACTCCGTGCAAGTGGCTCTTAGATTGTGGCCGGATGAGCTGCGGGCTCTTATTCAGCAAAAGGGAGATGAGCCGCAGCTGAGCTGTTTCTATACGCGTTACCGGAATGCGGATACGGGCTTTACGCTGCCGGATTTAACCCCCGGTTTTTTCTCTCATTATTCCCCTCGTGGATTTTGCCCCGAATGTGAGGGCACAGGGCTGAAAGAGAAGGCTAATGGGGAGACCATCGTTTGCCCAGTGTGCAAAGGAATGAGGCTGAACCCGGTGGCCCTGGCAGTCACCCTGCAGTTCGGTGAGAAAGAGATTAATCTGGGAGATTTCTGTTCTCTCACCGTGCAGAAGAATCGTGATATGCTCGCAGAGCTGCGCATACCCTCTGTATTCCAAGAGGCGCTTCAAACGGCTATTCAGGAATTACAGCGCCGGTTGGATTGCCTGATTGAGCTGGGACTTGGTTACCTTTCTCTCTCCCGCTCAGCCTCCACGCTTTCCGGCGGTGAGTTGCAACGAGCTAGACTAGCAGGACAGATAGGTGGTGGCCTCTCTGGCGTGCTTTATATCCTAGATGAACCGACTATCGGCCTCCACCCGACTGAAACAGCTAAACTCATTACGGCGCTTAAAAGCCTGCGAGATAAAGGTAATACTATCCTCGTGGTGGAGCATGACCCTCAGCTGTTGGCAGAAGCTGATTGGCTGGTAGAAATGGGGCCAGGAAGCGGCCCCGAGGGCGGTGCTGTGCTTGCAGAAGGCACATATACGGATTTCCTGACAAATGAAAGCTCTCCCACTTCAGCATGGCTATCCGGACGGAAACAATTTTCCGAAGCGGATTCCATAGACATCCGAGCTTGTAAGTGGGCAGAACTTCGCCACGCTAAGGCTCGTAATCTGAAAGATGTTACACTACGCTTTCCTTTGGGGGCATTTACTTGCCTAAGCGGCCCAGGTGGCTCCGGCAAAAGTACACTCGTGCACGAATGCCTGCTGCCAGCGATGAAAGCTGGAAAAGTCAAGGGTGCTGAGGGGCTGGCCAGAGCCGTTTTGCTGGATCAGAGTCCTCTCGGCGCTTCTCCGAAGTCTACTCCTGCAACAGCCACGGGGCTCTTGGATGCCCTGCGTCCGCTGTACGCTGCGCTGCCGCTTTCACGCCAAAGAGGCTATACCGCAGCTCGATTCTCTCTGAACACCCGTGGTGGTCGTTGCGAGCGCTGCGGTGGCTCCGGACGTCTGCAGGTGGATATGAACTTCCTTGCGGACCTGTACACGCCCTGTGATGCCTGCCATGGCTCGCGTTATAACAGGGAGACACTCGAAGTAACTTGGCGAGGTAAATCCATAGCTCAGGCTTTGGCTCTGACGGTGGATGAAGCTCTTGAATTCTTTGCTCCCATCCCTGCAGCGGCTGGTATTCTGCAAGCGCTGCATGACATCGGGCTTGGATACATGCCTCTGGACCGTTCTGTGACCACTCTTTCTGGCGGTGAGGCTCAGCGTGTGAAGATTGCTACCTATCTAGCGAAGGCAGCCCCGAAACGCGGGCGCCGTGAGGGTGAGAAACTACTCTTTGTACTGGATGAACCTTCCACCGGACTGCACTTCCGCGAGGTTGATATGTTGTTGCGTGCGCTATATCGTTTGCGCGCAGCCGGACATACAGTGCTATGCATTGAGCACCATCAGGGCATTCTTTCTTGTGCTGATTATCTTATACAGCTCGGTCCTGGAGCCGGAGATGAAGGTGGGCAGATTGTCTACGCCGGCTCGCCAAAGCCTGGGACATTATGACACCGGGTCAATAGAACAAAGTCTAGCCTTATTTTACTGCCGACGGAGTCGCAGGATATTTACCGGGCCTTGGGTGGCTTGGACCGGGAACTTCACATTTCCCGGGAATACAAGATAGTGCTGTCCGTTGCGCGGGAGGCTGAACGTAGCGAACTTGCGCACATCCTCTCGCGTGGTGGGCAGGGGGATTGTTTCCAGCACAGTACCATCAGCGCTCACTAATTGCACCATAATTTCCTCGTCTACACGCGGCTGCACATCAACCATCAGTCTCTGAGTGTCGGGAGGAAGACCATTAGCCGCATACCATGCAGCGGCGAGCTTGCTATAGCGTTCCGTGACATCTTCGGCGGCTATACGATTGCGGCGTATATCACCAACAGGGAAAATCCTGTTACCTTGCGGGCATTGAGCAACTATCCTTTGCCACGGATGATTCAAATCAAGCATGCCGATGTTTTCCATCACCCACGGAGTATTAAAGTCATTTTCGTTGAACTCAATCATATGCCACTCACCATCCAACCATACTTCCGGCCATGTGTGATTGCCTTGGATGTGGTTCCATGTGGGGATACCTACGGCTCTGGCCGGTATTCCCACGGAGCGGAACGCGCATACCATGAGTATTGTCTGGCCAGTACATGAGATTTTTTTCTCTTCAAGAGCTTCCAGCGCATTCATATCCTGCCTACGGCGTTCAGCAGAATAGTAAGTGCCGGTAAGTTCCGTCATATGAGAGGCGATATAGAGCGCGGCCTCGCGAGCGGAGGTGTAGTGCTGTACAGCAGGCTGAAAAATAGCACTAACCGGACCTCGCCAGTCACAGGCGTCCTCACTGAGGACACGGTCAGGCTCCAGATAATTCGCGCGAATGTCTGCAGGAATATCCATCTGCCACTCAGCTAAGGCTGGGCAGACAATTGCAACGAGGGCTAATAGTGAGAGGATGTGTTTCATTTCAGGACAGAACCGTAAAGAGTAAATCCGGTGCATTCATCAATTCGGACGGGAACAATAGTGCCAACTTTCGCTGTACCGCCGTCAATGATAACGGGTTTGTTCTGAGAGGTGCGGCCCTGAAGGCGCTCAGGATTGTTCTTGCTGGGGCCTTCCACTAGGATGGACTGCTGAGAACCCACCAGAGCCATATTGCGGGCCGTGGCGATGCGGTTCACACACTCCAGCAGGTCATGATTTCGCTCTTCCTTCACACGTAGGCAAATTTGCTCGGCCATAGCAGCAGCCGGTGTATCTCGCCGCGGGGAATACTGGAATATAAAGGCGTTATCAAACTGAATGCGCTCTACAGCAGCCTTTGTCTGTAAATAGTCCTCATCCGTCTCACCAGGAAAGCCTACGATGATATCTGTCGTGATAGCAAGGTCAGGACGAGCCTCACGCATGGCCTCGCAAAGCTGAAGATACTTTTCATTCTTGTAAGGGCGCAGCATAAGCTTGAGAATACGGTCACTACCACTCTGCATGGGGAAGTGAATATGGCTGCACAGTTTAGGAAGATAGGTGTAAGCATTCACCAAATCCTGACGGAAACCTATGGGATGAGGAGAGGTGAAGCGTATACGCTCCAACCCATCTATCTCATGCAGTGCTTCCAGTAGGCGTACAAATGCTCCGCGGCCATTCACCACGGGCTCGTCTTTGCCGTAACGGTTCACAATCTGTCCCAGTAGGGTGATTTCCTTCACTCCACGAGCTACAAGCTCACGGGCTTCCACAAGGATATCTTCCTGCGGGCGGCTGCATTCACTGCCGCGAGTGCTGGGAACAATGCAATACGAGCACTTCATATCGCAGCCCTGCATAATGGAAACAAAGGCCGTGCAGTTGCCGGCAGGCGGTAAATGATCCTTAATGGCATTCTGGAAGCCATCTTCATGGTCCACGGCGCAGATGTGAGCTCCACGACGGAATGGCTCCGTGATATTCTGTCCCAAACGGCTCCGCAACAGGCGGTTGCAATGCTTGTAAACATTATGATATTGGCGAGTGCCACTTACCAAATCCAGTCGGGGTATGTCACGGAAAAGACTACGCTGACGGCTCTGACACATGCAGCCCATGAAGCCATATACCACCCAAGGTTTTGCTGTGGGTCGCGCACAGAGCAGCCCCATCTTACCCAAAGCCTTGAGCTCTGCCTTTTCACGCACAGAGCAGGTGTTGATAAGGATGACATCAGCCTCAGCTTCATCCTTTGTTATCTCATAACCACCTGCCAGAAACATGCTCAGCACCTGTTCGCTGTCACGTTCATTCATCTGGCAACCATAGGTTTTTATCAGTACACTCGGCATTGTTTCTGGTTCGTGTTACTAGTTACGCGTTGCGCGCGAGAGTCTAGCAGCTCCTCACCAGTTTTGCAAGTCTTTTATACAGTATGGCTATAATTGTAGACCAAAGAAAGGAGGAGAGAATACTCAGAAAGGCGAACGAATGTGATTAAACATGTCTCGGAAAGGCCTTGCTTCATATAAGTATATATGATAGCCTGTACGCGTCTCCTCCATGTACGTTTTTCAACTGCTTTTTATACTCATCTTACTGCTCATTCCGGCGGGCATCTGCTCGCCGGGAATACAGAAGAGGTATGAACCCATCAGTTTGAATTATTCAGCAACGCCGCCACAGCCGTCCGCACCGCTGGTTCAATATCGAGACCCCAACGTCGCTATGGCACGCCGTTCACGTGAACCGGTGCTCATGGACATTAACCCCTCTTGGAATCTTACAGAAGAACAGGCCAATCGGTTACACGGGCTTCCACGGCGGGTTGAACAAGACGGCCGCGTACGCTTTATCTATCCGGAAGATGAGGGCTCTATCACAGAGCCGCTGGCGGACGGCTCCGTCTTTACCAGTCAGCAGCTCCGGCGTATCCGCAGAGCTCGTAGAGCCGCAAGAGAGCTGGCTATGTGGCAAGCTCGAAGAGCAGCGGAAGCTTATAACCGAACACATTCGGAAACACTCGCAGCCATGGAGAAGGCAGGGGTGCATGTTATCATTCGCCTAGGTGAACAAAAAGGATACCTGATGAATGGCACCCAGCAACTTAGAGAGTTCCGGATATGCAGCGGCAAAAGTTCCACCCCCACTCCGACAGGGCATTTTCATGTGCTAGAAAAGCACAGGGAGCACCGTTCCAACTTGTACAATTCGTCCATGCCGTTCTTCATGCGCCTAACCTTTGATGGTGTAGGTTTGCATCAAGGAAGACTCCGTTCCCGGCCATCATCCCATGGTTGTATTCGCCTAGCATGGAATGATGCGAGATACCTCTTTGAGCATTGTGATATCGGCACTGCTGTATTCGTGGAGGATTAAGCTCCGCAGCAATGGATATTATGCCTCATATTCCGTTGGGTCCGGAATTCCGGCGGCACAGAATGACTCGCGGCGTTCACGGCAGGTAGCACATTGCCCACAGTGTTTCTCTCGGCCGCAATAACATGAATAGGTGTGTAAAAAGTCCACCCCCAAAGAAGCACCTATAGCTGTGATTTCTTCTTTGCAGTTCGTAATGAAGGGACGCAAAATCTGAAGATTTGCGTAGGTGCCCAGTGAAATGGCAGAAGCCATGGCAGCCATGAAATCTTCCCTGCAATCCGGATATAAAGCATGGTCTCCTCCGTGTGCCGCGATAACTATAGCGTCTGCACCATTGCTCTCAGCAATTCCTGCAGCAATGGCAAGGAAAATACCATTACGGAAGGGAACAACGGTTTGCTTTAAATTCTCCTCAGCATAATCTGCAGAGGGTATCGCCTCCGCGCCACTAAGAAGAGCGCTGCGAAGATGCGCCGAAATACTGCGCAGATTAATTTCATGATACGGCACCCCAAGTTTCTCAGCTTGGTAACGGGCGCATGCTAGTTCTTTGGACCCATGATTGCTGCCGTAATCAAACGAGAGGGCGCACACAACCTCATGGTGGTAGTGCGCCCAGTAAAGAGCGGTGGTGGAGTCCAGACCGCCGGAGAGCAGAACAGCTACTTTCATGCGGGACGGTTTTCCGGCTGGTGCTCGGCTGTGCAAGTAAGCTGAATACCGCCACGCGCGCCGAACTTACCTTCCACTTTCATCCAAGCAGGGGCTACTGCAGCCACGAGGTCATCCAGAATACGATTTACCACCTGCTCATTGAAAGCTGCATAGTTGCGGAAAGAAACAAGATAGTACTTCAGACTCTTAGTTTCCACTACTTTTTCTGCAGGCGTATAAGTAATGGTAAGCTCGCAGCTGTCCGGCTGCCCGGTTACAGGGCAAAGTGAAGAGAACTCATGCGTGGTGAGAGTCACCACATAAGGGCGCTGAGGGCTGCGGTTCGGGAAAGCTTCAAGTTTTGCCTCCTCCGGAGTACGGAAGAACTCGCTGTGCTTACCGAGCAGGGAAAGATCTTTGTTATCCATAATATTTTATGCCTTGGTGAGTTTGTAACCATCTTTGCCATCCTTCATGGCCCAGCCAAGCTCGGCAAGTTTGCCTCGCAGTGCGTCTGCCGTAGCCCAATCCTTAGCCAAGCGCGCCGCCCAGCGCTCATCAGCTATAGCTTTGATATCCTCGGGTACTTCAATGTCAGCATCCGGGTCCGGAAGCTGCAGGCCAAGAGCCTCCATAATGAAGCGGAAAGCACTCCACACCGCTGTGGCAGCAGCTGCGTCCAGTTCAGAAGGCTTGATGCCCTTCATGGCGCTAAATACATGCCCAAGGGCTTCAGGGCCATTCAAATCGTCCTCAAGGCTATCCCATGCAGGCTGGAACGCACCAAGAGCAGGGGCTTTCTTGACGAGGTCACGATACGTCGGTTCCTTAGCGCCGCTGGCCTTGGCAAGCTCCTTGTCGAAACGGCCAAGCTTATTGAGAGCACTAGTGGCATCCTTCATCCCGGAAAGAGTGAAGTTCAGCGGACGGCGGTAGTACGCACCTGCCAGTACGTAGCGAAGAGCAGCCGGGGTGTACCCCATTTCCTGAAGCTGATCCAGGGTGTACATATTACCGAGGCTCTTGCTCATCTTAGCACCATCCACCAGAAGGTGAGTTACATGGAACCAGTGGCGGGCAAACTCACCACCACAGGCGCAGCGACTCTGAGCAATCTCATTCTCGTGATGCGGGAATACGAGGTCCACACCGCCGGAGTGTAAGTCAAAGGTGTCACCAAGGTACTTATGGCTCATGGCGGAGCACTCGAGGTGCCAGCCGGGGCGCCCCTCACCCCAAGGAGAGGGCCAGAAGTTCGGGCCGTCCTCAGGGCGGCGTGCCTTCCACAGTACGAAGTCAGCCACGCTGTCCTTTTCATACTCATCCGTATCAGCACGAGTGTTAGCTGTTTTGCCAAGGTCCAATTCCTGGCGATCAAGATGAGCCAAGCGACCGTAATCGGAGTATGAAGAGATGCGGAAGTACACAGAGCCATCATCACTCTGGTAGGCATGATTGCCTTCCATAAGCTTCTGAACGATATCAAGCTGTTCCTTAATGTGGCCCACAGCACTGGGCTCTACGTGAGGAGTAAGGCAGTTCAGAGCCTTGCAGTCATCATGGAACTTAGCCGTCCACTTAGCTGTATATTCGCCCAGAGGCATTCCCTGAGCTTGAGAATTGCGGATGGTCTTGTCGTCCACGTCCGTCAGGTTACGCACATGCTTGGTGCGCAGGCCACCAAGCTCCACTACGCGGCGGAAAACATCCTGCACCACGAAGGTGCGGAAATTACCGATATGGGCTGCAGCGTACACGGTCGGGCCGCAACAGTAGAAGCGCAGCTGCTTGCCGTCCTCTGCCTGTACGGGCTTCATCGCCCCCGACTGTGTATCATAAAGGTTTAACATAACGGGCAACATTATGCCCGCGCGTGCGCGCTCTGTCAAGCCTGCACGGCGTCAGTTGCGTGCAAATGCTCATTTACATGTACTGCTTTATGCTTTACGGGCGGATTGAAGTCTGCTAGGATATGTCCATGCGGAGAGTATTGGTCATATTCACAGCCCTGATGACGAGCGGATGCTCTCTTCTGACGTATGGTGCCCATACGGCAGGCGGTAGTGCGCAAGAGCCGTTCTTTTCCAGCAGTAATATACCGGAAATACGGGATGAGCGCGCAATCATGGCATACGCGCTAGGCTGCATAGAACAAATAAGCCCTGTAATTGAGTACAGATACACCGGGAGTGGTAACGCTTTTGAACACGCGCGAAGTGTAGCGGACCAACTTATGCGGGAAGGTTCTGTTGTGTTTTTTTCTATATCAACAAGGAACAATGACGTCAAGCTTACTCCCATCTACGCTGACAATATTTTGATGTTGAAAGCGCACGAAAATCCGCAAATGCGCTCCACGCTGAATGATAATCAGAGGCGAGCTCTTGCAATAGCTGAGAATCTTGTGCGTTCTGTATGTGCTCGGTATAGTTCTGATTATGACCGAGCTCTTGCTTTGCATGATTATCTTGTGGAGACCTGTCAGTATAAAATTGAGCTTCATGGTAGGGATACAGCGAATGCTACTGCTCACCTTTTGCTGACAAGAAAAGGCGTGTGTGATTCCTATACCCGGACCTACGGACTTCTACTGAGCATGGCCGGTATCCAGAATATTTTTGTAGCCGGTACCTCAGATGACGGTGAAAATCACTGCTGGAACTTGGTATTATTGAATAACCGGTGGGTTCATGTGGACTGTACATATAGTGATCCCACGCCGGATGATCCAGGCCGCGTTCTTCATTCTCACTTTGCATTACCTGATAACCTGATAGAGCGGGACCACAGCTGGAATCGCAGCCTTTATCCTGCAGCCGTCTCTCCTGAGCTGTACTATCCGTACCGTTATGCCTCATTCCGTACAGTATACGACCTGTTGGTATGGAGTAGGCATAAGAAAGACGGTACGTATGTGACAGCTTATGTGGAAGAACTAAACTCCGTAGGAACAGACGCTGAAAGAGTTAATCAACTTTTAAGTAATGCTTACCGAAGATTGGGTGTTCCCGTTATCAAGACGTATGCGCTGGATGAGCACTTGCCAGGGATTATCATCTTCAAATGTGGCACCCCATAACTTGCACGCTTAATATTTTAGGCTTGCAAAATAGATGGTTTTGTGGACAATAGGCGCCGTCATGACTGAGCATTCTCCGGAAATACTCGCGCCTGCTGGCAATTGGGATTGTGTGCGTGCCGCTGTGGCAAATGGGGCACATGCCGTTTATTTCGGGTTAGATCAGTTTAATGCCCGCATGAGGGCGGACAATTTCACCCGGGACGACCTGCGCTCTTTAGTGCCCTTTCTTCATGAGCGTGGAGTCAGAGCCTACGTGACGATGAATGTTCTCATCTTTCCGGCAGAGATGGAAGAAGCGCTCAGCTATGTTGACGCGCTGGATGAAGCCGGGGTAGATGGCGTAATTGTGCAGGACCTCGGGCTGGCTGCACTTATCAGCAAATATCGCCGGGAAGGGCGCTGGAAGATTGAGCTGCATATCTCCACTCAAATGACAGTAAGCAGCCCTGAAGCCGTGCGCTGGGTGGATGAAATGTTTGACCCGCAGCAGATTGTTCTCTCACGAGAGCTGTCACTGAAGGAAATCGAGGCCTGCGCCAAGGCAACGAGTAAACCCATAGAGGTTTTCTGTCATGGCGCGTTATGTGTGGCTTATTCCGGCCAGTGCCTTACTAGTGAGAGTCTTGGGCAGCGGAGTGCTAACCGTGGCGAATGCGCACAGGCCTGCCGAATGCCGTACCGCTTGGAAGTTGATGGACGCTTGCGTGACCTCGGTGAGCGCCGATATATTTTCTCACCCCAAGACCTCTGTGCTCTGGAGCGTGTGCCAGAGCTCCTTTCTGCCGGTGTTCGTAGTTTTAAGATAGAAGGCCGCTTAAAGAGCCCGGAATACGTGGCTGCCACCACGAGAGCATATCGCCGAGCATTAGACGCAGCACTGGCTGGCCGCGCAGTACCGCAGAATAAAATGATGGCTGATTTATATGCCATGCAGATGTCCTTCTCTCGCGGCTTTTCATTTGGCTGGCTCGATGGCACGGATCATCCGTTGCTCACACACGGGCGTTTCGGGAAGAAGCGAGGAGCTCTTGCGGGGCGAATCATACGAACCGGAGACGGCTGGGTGGAGCTGGAAGGCGTTCCTGCTATGCCTATAGCCCCCGGAGATGGATTCGTGATAGACGCGGGGCAGGATAGAAATGAAGAGCAGGGTGGGCGCATCTGGAAGGTGCAGGGCACGCGTCTGTTTTTCCACGGTAAAGGCAGCCATATTGACTGGCGCTATGTTCTCCCCGGTAACCTGTTATGGAAAACGGCTGACCCTGCGCTGGATAAATTTTTGCATGGCACATGGTGCAACTTTGCTAGGAAGGTGGAAGCTCCGGCTCGGAAGCTTGCCATACATTTTACAGGGCGCATGGGTGGAGAACTGAGGGCTGAGTGCAACGGCATAAGCGTGGGTAGTGGCCAGCCTCTGGAACCCGCTGAAAAACGCCCGCTTACGCCGGAAGTTATCGAAGCGCAGTTCTCCCGCTTAGGCGGCACAGGGTATAGCCTTGGCACTTGTTCTTACGAGCTGGAGGAAGGTCTCATGCTTCCGCTGAGCATTCTGAACCGCATGCGCCGTGAGCTTGTGGAAGCTCTGCCTCCTATCAACGGAGAAATCTCCGCACACGCCCCCTTTGTTTGGCCCGGTTGGCAAGGGGATTTTGCACCCATCAAAGCCACAGAAAAATACCGTTTGTCCGTCCTCTGCCGCGAAGCAGAGCAGGCATACGCTGCGGCAGCTGCGGGTGTGAAGCGAGTATATCTGGACCTTAAAGATATGCGCCAACTCGCCCCGGTTGCGGAAAAGATTCGCGCGGACTATCCCGGCACAGCTGTCTGGATTGCCACACTACGCATCATGAAACCCCGTGAGAACGGGTACTTTAAATTCATCCTAGCAGCTCAGCCGGATGGCGTTCTGGTACGAAATCACGGTGCGGCTCTTTACTTTAAGGAGAAGGGGATTCCCATGGTGGCTGACTTCTCCTTGAATGCGGCTAATCCCGAAAGTGTGAAAGTTCTCCGCGGGTATGGCATGCGCCGCGTCACCGTTTCTTATGATTTGAATGCACTCCAGCTTTCAGACTTGCTTCGCAGCAGCTGCGGCCCGGAATTGGAGCTCACGCTGCATCAGCATATGCCCATGTTCCACACGGAGCACTGTGTATACTGTACATTCCTGTCACAAGGTCATAGCTTCAAGGATTGTGGCCAGCCTTGTGAGCACCACAGAGTGCGAGTAATGGATCGCACCTATGCTATGCACTATCTGCGAAGCGATGAAGGTTGCCGTAATACACTTTTCAACGGCAAGGCCCAATCTGCCGCCCGCTATGTGGCGGGTATGCGCCGCATGGGGCTTACTCGTTTTCGACTCGAACTGCTGGAAGAAACTCCGGAACAGACAGGAGAGCTCATCTCAGCCTACAGGCTCCTCATGCGTAACAAGATTACCCCTGAGCAACTGCTCGAACAAGTGGATGCTTTGGATAGAATCGGCGTAACAGAATCAAAGTAAATTATTAACATATGGAATTACCGGTAAAAAATCATAGGCGAGGACTTTGGACACTGAGCCCCTTGCTCGTATTTTTCGTTATCTACGTTTTAACTTCCGTCGTTGCGGGAGATTTCTACAAGATGCCCGTTACTGTGGCATTCATGGCGGCCTCCGCATGGGCTTTTGTCGTATCCAAGCCTGCACGTCTAGGCCTGCGGATAGAGCGCTTCTCCAAGGGTGCGGCAAATGCCAACATTATGATGATGGTCTGGATTTTCATTCTCGCAGGAGCATTTGCAGGGGCGGCTAAATTCATTGGCTCCGTGGACGCGACCGTGAATCTGACACTTTCGGTTCTGCCTCCGAACATGATTCCTGCGGGTATTTTCATAGCCGCCTGTCTTATCTCTCTTTCCATCGGCACTTCCGTTGGCACTATTGTGGCTCTCATGCCGGTAGCTGCCGGTGTCGCGGCCAGCAGTGGCTTACCTCTGCCGCTTATGGCCGGCATTGTTGTAGGTGGTGCTTTCTTCGGTGATAACCTTTCTTTCATTTCTGACACGACTATCGCGTCTACTCGTACGCAAGGGTGTCTTATGAAAGATAAGTTCCGCGCCAATTTCAAAATCGTGATTCCTGCTGCTCTGCTTGTTCTGGGCGTCTATATAGTTCTTGGTTGGCAGTACGCAGCCCCTGTGGCGACCGAATCTATCGCATGGTCTCGTGTTATTCCGTATCTACTTGTTCTGATTACTGCTCTTTGCGGCGTGAATGTGATGCTGGTGCTGATTTTAGGGATTATTTCCACCGGAATTCTTTCTCTCTGCTCTGGCGAATTGAGCTTACTCGCTTGGGCCTCGGCCATGGGAAAAGGCATGACTGACATGGGGGAACTCATTATCGTGACGCTTCTGGCCGGTGGTATGCTTGAACTCATTCGTTATAATGGAGGTATTCAGTATGTTATCCGTATTCTTACTTCTCGAGTTCGTTCTAAACGCGGAGCTGAACTTACGATTTCTTCGGCCGTAGCCATCGCTAATCTCTGCACGGCAAATAATACTGTAGCTATCGTAACGGTAGGCGACATTTCACGCCGAATAGCAGAATGCTTCGGAATTCCCCCTCAGCGCGCAGCCAGTCTCTTGGATACGACTTCCTGTGTAATACAAGGGCTTATTCCCTACGGAGCTCAGCTCCTAATGGGGGCCTCACTTGCTGCTATTAGTGCACTTGATATCATTCCATATCTCTACTATAATTTTGCACTCGGCCTTTCTTGCCTGCTTGTCATTCTCTTTAAACGCGGCTGAATACAGTATGCTGACCAGAAAGAACCTCCGTCCACATGAGTGTGAACGGAGGTTCTGATTTTTATTGACTGCGCATTTCTTATCTATGATGTCCATGACGCGGTGCATGGTAGTGACCATGTCCGCCCGGATGGTACATGCCATGCCCCGGATTGCTGTAGTGGGGATGACCACCACGATGATGATGGTGATGGTAATAGCAGGAGCTCAGGCTCATAAGACTGGCAATGGCAATGAAGGCAACGATGATTTTCTTGTTCATGGTGTATTTTAGAGTTTGCGTCACTATATTATAGCAACTGGTTAATAACTGGTAATTGTTTAACATGTAAAACTGTCCACGTCAAGCAAAAAAACGAAAAAAATAGCACTACGACAAAAAAAACGCCGGTCTTATGCAGACCGGCGCGAAGAAAAGTAGATCAGTTACTCGCGAGGACGCTCTTGGAGAGGCACTGCGTGGAAAGGCTGCGGCTTGGGACCATCATATCTAGGATTCATGGAGGCGATATGCTCATTACTGATGGTAAAGGAGAAAGTGCCACCTTCAGCTGTTCCGTTAGCATCCAAAATATGGTCAAAAACACAGATAGGTGTGTTACCCTGAGTTTCAGGTGCCACGAAGATACCTATGGCCATGGATGGACGGCGCAAACCTTCACGATTTTCGATTTTATAGGTGATAGTATTCACTCCTCTCCTAAGCCCACCGGAAATAACATCTGCCCGGCGTTCATCATCGAACTCATGGAGAGATACCCCGTTAATCGTCATTTCAATCACACGCCCGGGGCAATCCACAAACACCTTACCGATAAGAGCAGGTGATGAGCACGCAGGCGGGGTAGGCGGAATACGGTCATACGGCTGGAATCCGTCCTGTTCTTTCAAAAGCTCAATGTCCCGAGCATGCAGGCGCCGCCGCACCTCAGGCAACTGGCTAAGATTAAAAAGGCGAGTCTGATCCAGCTTCCATCTCCCACCTTCGTACACAAATTCAAGCACGAAAGCGTTCTCTTCTGCTCTTCCATCACCAAGCTGAACACGCCCAACATAGGTACAGGCCATCGTGTAGCCGTTACATCCCTGAAGAGAACCAACATAGGCAAAGTTCTCAAGCTTAGGTGTTTCTTGCGCTTGCCGGAAGAAATCACGCGGGAAATTACCTCTCTGAGAAACAATGAGGTTACGCACCTTCATTTGTCTGGAGTTGGAAGTCGTGGAACGCCATGCTTGTTCGTTGCCACGAATAAGACTAATGCGCCAAGTATTATAAACTGTTTCTGCAGTACTGCGAGCTCTCGCCTGATCCGGCACTATAAAACGATTAGCGGAAGGCTCAGATGAAGGTTGATTCGGGCCAGCCTGCTGAGCGGCACGGCGGCGCATCTCCGCCTCGATAGCGGCCGGTGTTGCAGCCTGTACGGCATGGCTCATCAAGGCACCTGCGAGAACTAATGACGAAAAAAATGCTCTCATAACTTCCTACAAACTACTACAGGCTTGCCTTTTTGGCAAGAAAATAGCATACTATTGGTACGTTATGACGCCCTTTTCAGATAGTGGAGATAATGAGGAGCTTTCCGCCAGTCACAAGCTGCTGAAAGAGCGCCCTTCATTTGTATGGAAACGCTTTGCTGATGGAGCAGAGCTGCGCGTCTGGATGTTTGCTCCGCCCGGCCACACAGCATCTGCATTCATGCCCGCTGTCATGTTCTTCCACGGAGGTATGTGGGCAGTGGATTTTGGTGAGGAGTTTATTTCCTGGGCTCTGCATCTTTCTGCTCGTGGCATCGTCTGTCTCATACCGGAATATCGCACTCACGCTTGCTATGATGTCTCGGCCAATGACATTATACAGGACGGCTTGGATGCCTGGCGCTGGATACATCATAACGCAAATGGCCTGGGCATAGACCAATACTCCATCACTCTGGCAGGAGCAGATGCTGGTGGCCTGATGGCGCTAAACGCAGCTATGCAACCCATGCTTCAAACACGTCGCTGGTGGAAAATCGGCAGTAAGGATGAGCTCCCTCTGCAGCCCGCTTGTGTGGCTATCTTCCGGGGAATATTAGATGTACACGCACCGGAAGCCCGCCTACTGAATATTAAAGTAGAGGTGACTAATCCGGACACTATCAACCCTTGCGCCTTGCTCAGGCGTTACTTACCGCCGCTTTTCTGTGCACACGGCTTAGTAGACCCGCTTCAGGACTACGCCATGCGCGAATGGTTCTGCGATGAATGGCGGGCTTTCGGTAATGAGGCGGAGCTCGTGCTGTGCCCCGGTGGCGACCACACACTAACGCAGTTTTCCGTGAATCCTACCGTATTTGAGCTGATACTGCTTGCGTGGGAAAACTTCATGGCGGAGCAAGGCATCTGGCCTGCTAGTGCAGTGGAAGAAGGCGCACTCATGAGCTGAGCGAAAATTATCCGGCAAAAACGGGCTGTATTCATGGATTCTGGATGCATGAGCAGAAATATACCATCCAGAACATACGCTTGACTTTCCATGCTATTCCTGTCATTATAGCGTTGAGATGAAAAACCGTTTGTTTATATTACTTGTAGGTATCTGCATGATGACGATTAGCCCTGTCATGGCGGATACGGACTCTGCTGACGCATCCACTGAGGAAAGTGCTTCAGCTACTCCCTCCAATCCGCGAGCCGAGCGCCGCGAAGCTGCGAACTGGTTGAAAGACCACATGCAAATGCGCAAACGCATTCTGATGGCTCTTAAGAAAATCAAAAACGAGAGAACCGCTGAAAGAGGCCTGCAGGCCATTACTGCCATTTGTCGCCCGGATAATGCCGGTTCTCAGACCGCTCTGGGTGAAGTGGGAGAAGCTCCCGGTATGCCGGAAACTGAAGCCATGCAGGCACTTCTGGAGCGCAATCGCACTCAGATAAGACGCAGCGACCGTGCGATTCAGGCTGAGTTGGACCGCATTTCCGAACTTGGCCTCAAAAACGACGAACTTTTCGCGATGGTGCTTGAAGTAGTTAATCAGACGAGTGATTCTGAGGACACGGAAGATTCTTCCGGAGAGGATACTGAATAATAGGTATTCTCTGTGACCAAATAAAGCATCTTTTCCATGATATACTGGGACAATAATGCCACTACACCTCTGGCGCCTGAAGTGCTGGAGGTGATGCTCCCGTACCTGCAAAACCGCTTTTTCAATCCATCTGCGGCATACGGTCCGGCCCGTACCATCCGCAAAGATATTGAAGCAGCCAGAGAGCAGGTGGCGGCTATGCTGGGAGCTCACCCTGATGAAATCATTTTCACAAGTGGTGGCACTGAAGCCACGAATGCGGCATTATCCCCGTACTCAAATGTCCTTACCCTAGCCACGGATCACCCGGCTACGCTACGCACGGCACGCGGTGAGGCCGCTCCGGTGCTATCCAATGGCGTGGCAGACATACCGGAATGGAAGGAGGCGCTGGCAGGGAGAGATGCTGTAAGTTTCGCTTGGGCGAATCATGAAACAGGCGTGATTCAGCCGGTCCGCACACTCTGTACAACAGCAGCTAATGCCGGAGCTCGTGTTCATGTGGATGTTGTACAGGCAGTAGGTAAAATTCCCTTGGATGTACACGAATACGCCATTGATTATGCATCAGCGGCAGCGCACAAGTTGCATGGCCCCAAGGGTGTTGGCTGCCTGTACGTTCGCCGCGGGATTGAGTTTTCCCCATTTATGACCGGAGGAGCGCAGGAATCATACCGTCGCGCTGGCACTGAAAATGTGGCTGGAATCATCGGCTTCGGTAAGGCGGCTGAGCTCGCCATGGCTGCAGCAGAGCGTTACGCTGCGCTAGCTGATTTAAGAGCACTTTTCCTGAGTGCTCTTGAGGAAGCGGGGATTAGCTATGTGGTGAATGGAGCAGGGGCCTCCAGACTTCCTCATGTGCTGAATATGCGCGTACCTGGGTGCAGCGCCGAATCTCTTTCTCTTCTTCTGGAACCGGCCGGTCTACTGTGCGCCAATGGTTCTGCCTGTACCAGTTCAGAGCCGCATCCTAGCCACGTACTGAAAGCCATGGGCTTGGGTGATTCTCAGATACGGGAAAGTCTGCGATTCTCAATGAATCGCTTCACCACAGAAGAAGAAACGAAAGAGGCCGCCCGTATCTTCATTTCCGCGGTAAAGAAAATACGGTCTGTGCAATCTGCCAACACCGGGCCCGTTATGGTCTACCGCTGATTCAATTTCATTATTCACCCCACTATGCCGGAGGAACTGCTGCCGAAACTCCTGCGTAAATTATCACTGCGAGCGCCTTTTCTCTTACCTCTCGCTGGCGTAACGGGGTGTCTTCTGGATGGACAGTGGCTGATTCTGAGCCTATCCACCATAGTAGTTGCAGTAATTCTGAAGCTGTGGCGCATATTAGCCTGCACATTGCTTTGCATGGCCATCGTATGTGTCCAGTGCAAATTAGCAGAGCGGAACAATGCGCTGCTGGATGATTTTCTGAACAAGAATTCCCACGTTGTATTAGAAGGAACAGTTGAGCGGACGTTATCCAGAGGCTGCATCCTTAATACCGGGTACTTGGGGGTGAGGGTTGTGCTGCGAGGAGATACGGAATGGTGCACAGGCGAACGTGTTCGTGTAGTCGCTGAGCCACAGCCACCGCGCCCCGCTCCAGCAGAGGGAATGTTTGACACAGAGAGATGGATGCGCAGCCAAGGACTGGCCGCTAATCTCAGGCTGTTATCAGGCGAAAGCCTCGGATTTCCGTTCTCTCGTTACGCAATTCTCGGTTATGCGGAGAAGATTCGTGACTCGCTAACTGAAAGGCTCATGCCCCCGGGAACTGAGGGGGATATCCGTCGGCAAGTGCTGTGTTCTTTAGCTCTGGGTGATAAACAGAGAGCAGAGGATGACACGCTGGATATCTTCAAACGCGGCGGGTGCCTGCATGCTTTTGCAGTAAGTGGCATGCATGTTGGCATAGTAAGTGGCATGCTGTACGGGTTAGCTTATTTACTGAGAATTCCCGTGCGCATTCGCTCAGTTCTGATACTGATTATCACAGGAGTATATGTATTAGTAACCGGCCTGGCCGTACCAGCACTCCGAGCCTATCTCATGATAGTGCTCGTCATGTTGGGAATGGGCCTGCGGCGGCCAGTGAGCATGGTAAACATATGGAGTTTTTCTGCTCTTCTGATACTGATGATATCCCCGTGGCAGATATATAGTGCCGGTTTTGTTCTTTCTTTTGCCGTATATGCAGGAATTGGTTTGGGTATCTTCTTCTGTATGAAAGTGCCCAGTTGGTTTGGACCAAATGATTACATGCCGCCTCTACTCTATAATCGATGGCATACCTTTGTACTCCGAGCGGATTTAGCCCTGCGGGGCACCGTCATTGTGTCCCTCTCCGCATGGCTTGTATCAGCCCCTATAACTATGGGCTTCTTTCACACCATCACTCCATACAGTTTCCTGACAAATATCGCGATATCACCGCTACTGCCGATAGTAATGGGCTGCGGGCTTCTATCTGCCTTACTGGGAGGTATTCCATGGCTGGGAGGTTTTCTTCAGTGGGCTGCGCTGAAGAGTAGTGCTTTACTGGTAGCAGTCGTAGGCTTTTTTGCCGATTTACCCATGTCCTACCTGAGCACAACTCCTCCCATGCAGCCGCATGAGTCTTACGTGTGTAATCTGGGCTACGGCAACAGTTTTGCAGTATTGGGAAATCCCGGTATTGTCATAAATGCAGGTAACCTTAATGCCGCACGCTTCACCATCGAGCCTTTGTTGTTTTTCAGTGGTTGTAATCCCGGAGTTCTTCTCGAAACGACATCTGACAACGCAGTGCGCGGCGGCACACCACTCCTCACGGCAAAATATCCGCGTATGCATGTTATCCCGGCCGGCTCACTAAAAAACAGACAGCACATCCAAACCTCTGCAGGCACATACACCATATACCCACCGCCAGCGGAACTCTCTCACTCATATTCACACAATGGAGCCCCCGTCATTACTTGGCAGCAACCAAATGGCACCCGTGTGCTTTACATAGGGAAAGCACCTTCCATTATTCTTGCATCTCTCACGGAAGAAGAACTCCGTGCAGATGTTGTTGTATTAGGCTACAATGCAGAGCATCCCTCAAATATCGGAGATTTGCATGAGATGACAGGGGCGGGGCTCTTTGTGCTCCTGCCAGATACGCCGGATATCATAGCCTCTGAAGAACTTCCCGGCATTGAGATTATGCGGTTTGATGAGGGTACTACACTTCTGCGCTTCTGATTTACTGGCCGAGAAGCCCGCGCACTAAGCGCTGTAGTTCAGCACGCAGAGCCGCAGAACCATAGCAGATGGGGTCTGTCTTTGCTACCAAATCAATGACTCGACCAATCGCTTTCTCGCTGACCTCTGCTGTGTTCAGCGCAGATGTACGTTCCTGCACATACTGCTGAATTTCCAGAGAGGGAGGAGGTAACATACTTTCACTTCGCATCAGAGCCAGAATACGATCTGTCAGATTCGCGACTTCGGGCGCAGCTGCATCAGCACTGGGCATATTGTGCACCTGCTCCAGAATTAAACCTAATGATTTACAACTTTCGTAAAGCCCAAGAGCAAGTTCCAAGTAAGCATCACCGGGATGAGCAGGAACAATTTCTGCCGGAGCAGATTCCGTACTTACATTCGCTGAATCAGGCACAAGGGGGGCAGCTTCCGCTTCGCTCGGAAAGATATCATCGGAAACAGCCGAGGACTCACCACCACTCTGAGGAAGGTCTTCCTCCGTAACGTTATTTGGCTCTGCTTCTACAGATTGAGCCGTTTCAGAGACTGTACCGACGGATATCTGAGCTAAAGATTCATCAGCAGATGATATTGTGACGAACAGGGTGAGACTCAGTAAGAGAAAATTAATTTTCATGATTATAGAATATATACTCATTCGGAAAGAGAAGAACTAAGGCAGCCGGGGCAATTCCTGACGAAGTGGCCGGGGGTAATTTCTATCATATCAGGTACTTTGTCCGTAAGACAAAGTTCGGGATTGCCCACAAGATTGCGAGGTTTGAATGCACAAGCGGTAATGGGCTGGCGTAGAGTGGGCGGCAGTCCGGGAATAGTCTGTAAGCGGCTGCCTTTCGCATGCATGGCAGGTATTGAGGCCATGAGTGAGCGAGTGTAAGCATGGCGGGGATGGATCAAAAGCTCCTCAGTCGGGGCGCTTTCTACAATACTTCCTGCATACATCACCTGAATACGATGAGCATATTCTCGCACCACGCCCAAATCATGAGTGATGAGGATAACCGCCGTGCCTAATTCTTCCTGACGAGCACGAAGCAAATCCAGAACCTGCTTCTGAACGGTAACATCAAGCGCTGTGGTAGGCTCATCCGCTATGAGGAACTGCGGGCGGGTAATCAGAGCCATGGCTATCATAACACGCTGTCGCATACCACCGGAGAACTCATGAGGATATGCCCGAGCGCGTTCAGCAGGATTAGGGATACCTGTACGAGCCAGCTCTTCAATAGCGAGAGCCAAAGCTTCTTTTCGCTTCATGCCACGGTGAATAATTAATGGTTCAGCCACTTGTTCACCAATCGTCATGCACGGATTCAGGCTTGTCATCGGGTCCTGAAAAATCATGGAAATACGGTTCCCTCTGAGGGAGGAAAGCTCCTTTTCCTTCATTTTCAGCAGATTTTTACCTTCAAAGACGGCTGTGGCATTTTCCGATATATGAGCAGGGGGGCGAGGAAGCAGCCCCATCAACGCAGAGCACGTCACAGATTTTCCTGAGCCACTTTCACCCACAATACCCAGAGTCTCGCCCTTTTTGAGAGAAAAGCTCACATCGTTCACAGCATAATTCACTCCGGCGCGGGTGCGGAACTCCACGCTCAGATTGCTGACGCTCAGTATTGGTTCGCTCATTTTTCTACCCCTGATTATACCTCACAGGCTGCCCTCACGTCAAGACTGCTGTGCGTAATGAGAAGTACGAAAAAGTCCCCCGACAGAGTATCCTGCGGGGGACTGAGATTTTCAGTAGCGTAATGTGCTTATTTATTTCTGCGACGAGCACGCACACCCTCTGCAAGAGCATCCAGAATAGCGAGCGTTCCATCCCAGTCCACGCAAGCATCAGTAATACTCACGCCATACTGCAAGGGTGACTTACCATCACACTTCTGGTTGCCGCTGTTGATGTTACTCTCAATCATAACAGCGCCGATATGGTCATCACCAGCAGCAAGCTGAGCCGCTACGGATTCAGCCACCATGCGCTGATTCTGCCAGTTTTTGCGGCTATTGCCATGAGAGCAATCAATCATAATGCGGTTGCTGATGCCAGCCTTCTGCTGAATTTCCCAAGCTGCGGCAACATCCTCTGCGGAGTAATTGGGGCCGCTTGTAGAACCTCGCAGTATGATATGACAACTGTCATTACCGCTGGTGGAAACGATGGCGCTAACGCCCTGCTTGGTAACAGAAAGGAAGCAGTGCGGATGAGCAGAAGAAACGATACCATCCACGGCTATCTGTACGCACCCCGTCGTACCGTTCTTGAAGCCGATGGGCATGGAAAGACCACTCGCCAACTCACGATGTACTTGGCTTTCCGTAGTGCGAGCACCGATGGCACCCCATGCAATCAAATCACTGATATACTGAGGAGTAATTACATCCAGAAACTCCGTAGCTGCGGGGACACCCATTTCCGCCAATCGCAGCAGCAACCCACGGGACATACGAAGCCCGCTGTTGATGTTATAGCTGCCGTCCATGAACGGGTCATTTATCAGGCCCTTCCAACCTACCGTGGTGCGAGGCTTTTCAAAATACACACGCATGATAAGCAGAAGCTCATCACTGTATTTTTCACGAGCTGCTGCCAGTCGACCGGCATAGTCAATGGCCGCAATAGTGTCATGGATGGAGCAGGGCCCCACCATAACAGCCAAACGGTCATCTTCTTTCTTAAGAATACGGCGGAACTCCTGACGAGCATCATATACCACCTTGCTGGCATCATGGCTCGCCGGGAAGTCCTGCATAAGAATGGCAGGGGAGATTAACGGGCGAATGTCCGTTACGCGTACGTCGTCTGTGATGAATGGATTCATTATTTGCCTTTGAAACTATTAGGCGAGGAAAATATTAGCGCTTCTTCCAGGAGTAGATATTATCTTCCAGCGCGTCAGTTTCCTCTTCAGAAGCCTCTGCTGCTGCGGTAGGAGTACCGCTGGGCTTACCGGCGCCATCAGCGCCTAAAGAGTACACAAGGCAGATTTTGTTGCGAATCTTTCTGCCAGTGAAGGGGTCAATCGTTCCGATTTCTTCATCATCACACATGACGATGTAGTAGGGGTTACCCCAAGGATCATAGAGACCAAGAGCGCCGGAAGCGGGATCAACATACAGACCATCAGCCTTCGTTTCCTGCTCGTCAGAACGGAGGTAGGTCTGGCGATTGGTGTTCATGCGGTCATCACCTTCCTCACGGTTGGTAAGGATTGCAACAAGGCCGGCGTCATTACCATCAGATGTAGAGATAGAAACCTGATAATTGTTTTCTTCACCCACTTCGCACATATCTGCTTGATAAGGCAGGGTGCCGTAATCCTGATGGAACTGTGTTACGCCCTGAACGATGTCAAGACAGGTCTTGCGAGCGGCAGTTTCATTAGCAGAGTTAATCTGCCCCATAATAACGGGGTAAGAAATGCCGGCGAGTGTTGCCAGAATAGCAATCACAACAAGGAGCTCTATCAGAGTAAAGCCCTTTTTAAACTGAGAGGTGAGAGTCATTTTCATACGTGAGGCATTCTAGCATACTGCCCCTTGGCAGCGCAAGCAAAATCAACCCCGCTGGCGTAACAAACCGAATTTAGGGGAGAAAAGCCATGCCAGCAAGAAGATACAACCCAGTACAACGATGATGGTGGCACCAAGATGCCAGCCAAGTGGGTACGACAGGAAAAACGCCAGCACAGAGCCACCAGCCCCTATCAGGCCACCTCCCCAGAACATAAGAGAAGCCCTGTCCGTGAACTGGTACATGGTAGCAGCAGGAGCTACCATCAACCCGAGTGTCAGAAATGCGCCCACCGCTTGGAGTGACGACACCAGCACCAAGATGATAAGTGTGAAAATTCCGTAACTGAAAGCACGCGTGGGAATCCCCATGGAGGCGGCGGCTCTCATATCAAAAAGATAGATGAGCAGGGGACGATACAGCACAGTAATACTCAGCACAGCAATCGCGCCGGTACCCCATGCAATCCATAAATCAGCATCACCCATACTCATGATGTTGCCAAAAAGCCAGTCGTCAACCTTCTGCTGCAAGCCAAGATGTATGAGAATGATGTACCCAAGAGCAAAAGCCGTAGTATGCAAAATGGAAAGTGCTGTATCATGATCAGCCCGACCTGTGCGGGAGATGAAGAGTGAGCCAAGCCCGACTATGAGCCCCGCTATCACTGCGCCGATAAGAATACTCAGCTGCATCAGTCCAAAGAACAGAATAGCCAAAGCAATACCCGGTAACAGCGCGCAAGAGATTGTGCCAATCTGCAGGGAGGACCGGCGCAACACCACAAGGGCACTCACGAAGCCGTTGGAAAAGCCGACTACGGCGCAAGCCCAGAGGCTGCGCTGCGCGATGGGTTCACCCAGAAACCGGATAAAATCATTCATACAGAAGTCGTTATATGGCGTTTCCCAAATGCAGTGAAGAGATGTTCCTCCGTCAGCACATCTGCTGTTGCACCGAAGGCAATGGTGCTACGATTAAGAAGTAAACTGAGGTCAAAAATACGAGGAGCTGTGCTCAAATCATGATGAGAGGCGATAACAAGGCGACCTTCTTCTGCCAAGGCGCGAAGCAGACGAGCGAGAGACTCCGTACCGGGCACATCCAGACCGGTAAAAGGCTCATCAAGCAGCAAAATGTGTGCCTCCTGAGCAAGAGCGCGCCCCAAAAAAGCGCGTTGTTGCTGCCCGCCGGAGAGTGCGCCAATCTGCCGATTCTGCAAATCCTGCAGCTCGAGTGACTCTAGAGCTCTGTCCACGATTTCATGGTCATGACGCCGCAAACTCTTCCAAATACCGGTAGTAGGGTAACGTCCCATTTCCACAAGCTCACGCACGGTGATGGGGAAGCGCCAGTCCACTTCCGTGCGCTGGGGCATATAGGCTATCTCCTGCCGAGCATCATAAAGAGAAGCACCATTCCAAAGTATCTTTCCACTACTGGGCTGTATCAGCCCGGCAAGAAGATTCAGCAGAGTGGATTTTCCTGCACCATTCGGACCAATGAGAGCCAGCGTATGCCCGCATGAAGCACTGAAAGAAATGGAGCTTAGAGCTGTTACATCTCCATAGTGAGCACAAAGATTATGTGCAGAAAGGGTGTGGCCACCATGGTGATGATGACCGCCGCCCCAACAGATATGGTCATGTTCTTTTACCATGTAAAGACAAAAACATCATGCATTTCACCCTCGGCCCAGCAAGTTTCACTCAGAGCCTCTCTTCCGGAGGGTTCCAGCGTTATCGTGAAGGCCTGAGCACCAGAGGAGCCCTCTGGCCAGCAAACTTCAGCCTCCAGCTCAATACTGCTCACCTCAGGCAATTGCAGTGGCAGCTCCAGCGGGCAGAACTCAGGTTCAGATATCTCCGCCAGAGTCTTACCCTGATAGCGGAGTATGATGCGCTGAGGCGTGCCACTAAAGCGAAGTGTGGCATATACGGACTGAACCGTCTCTTGATTCTCATGCACGCGGGGCTGGTTCTCACGCGAAGGCGGAGCGGTCAGCCAGAGCAAGGGCAAGCCTGCTGCGATAACGCCAACGGCAGTCAGAGATGCTTTCAGTACGGGAGTCATTCGCCCAGATGTTCGCAAATGGTATTCAGATTATACATGAACATCGCCTCATATCCGGGAGCTTCGGCATAGATACCATCCATGACCAAAGGAGCTGTAGGAATGCCCAGCTGATCAGCAATAACCTGCAGCATACGGGGACTGGCATTCACTTCCGTAAAGATGCAGCGTGCATTGCGGGAGCGCAGGTCTGACAGCAGCATAGCAAGCGTGGCTGGATCCCCCTCGCTTTCTCGGGCAATGCCCTGAATGGCGATGGGTTGCAGATTGAAAGCCGCGCAAAAATGGCACATGGCAGCATGCCCGGTAACAAGGCAGCGGTTGTTCTGCGGTATACGGCTGAGTCTCAGACGAGCTGTGCGGGTAAGGGCATCCATGGAAGCAGCGTAGCGTGCCCGGTTTGCGGTATATACTGCCTCATGGGCAGCATCAGCTTGTACAAGAGCAGCAAGTAGAGTCCGGGAGGCCCGCTTCATATTCTCCGGTGTATTCCACCAGTGCGGGTCCGCAAATCGTGTACCCGGCACTCGTACATTCGGCACCTCCGCACCAAGCTCTACCACAAAGGTATCATCTGAGAGGCTTTCCCGAAGATCTGCCAAGTATGGTTCTACACCCTTACCGCAAGCAAGCAGCAAACGTGCACCAGATGCTTGCGCCAAACTCATGGCACTCGGGGTAAAGTCATGTAAATCGCCATTGCTGGGAAATAAATCAACTACTTCCACATGCTCACCACCCAATTTGACAGCCATTTCGCTCAGGAGCGGATGCAGGCTGGCAATCTTCAATGGAGCCCCTTGGACCATTGTTATGCCCAGTACCATCATCAGCATGCAAAAAATCTTCTTCATGTGCAGCATTATATCCCCGCACACACTCCGCGTCAATCCCCTATAAAGTCAATGGGCGAATTAGTTGTGTCTTACTTTTTCTTTCGCAATCTGGCGGGAAGGATGTGAAGATTCTCGCGATATTTAGCGATGGTGCGTCTGGCGATGGTGACCCCCTCAGCTGCCAGCAGTTCTTCAATAGCTGCATCACTAAGTGGCTGGGCAGGGTTTTCATTAGCGATGAGGGAACGTATTCTGGCCTGAACACCACCAGAGGAAGCACCACCAGCGGAGTCTGATTCAAGAGCAGCACTGAAGAAACGGCGCAACTCATAGACACCATGTGCGCACTTAAGGTACTTACCACGCACAGCGCGAGAAACAGTGGAAATACTAATTCCAACATCATCTGCTATGCTTTCCATTCGAAGAGGCGCGAGTGCGGTTGGCCCATGCCGAAGAAACTCTTTCTGGCGTTTCACAATGGCTTGTGCCACATGCAAGATAGTCTGCTGACGTTCAGCTATGGCTCGTATGAACTCTCGTCCTTCACGAAAACAGCGGGAAAGGTAGCTACGAAGCTCGGCATTTTCCATCCGTTCAGCCATCATCTCGCGGTACTCAGCGGATATACCCAGCCGTGGTACGTCCTCTCCGGTGAGCTCCACATAGTACTCATCACCATCCTGAAAGACTTCTACATCCGGAGTAATGACACCAAGCTCAGCACGGGAAAAACCACTACCGGGATCAGGGTTAAGGCGAGCTATATGGCGGGCTGCAAGTATGATAGCCTCTTCTTCCACATCCAGAGCGGCAGCAGCTTCCGCGTAACGATGCTGCACTAAATCGGCCCAATGATTCTGAAGCAGTTTCATCGGGAGCCCGGCGGCCTCACCTTTACGCCGCAGCTGTAGCATGAGACTTTCCCGTAAATCCACAGCACCCACACCGGCAGGCTCTAAATCCTGCACAGCCAGAAGAGCCTTACGGAAGACAGACTCAGTTAAGCCTAGTTCCTTCGCCACACGAGCTGGCTCCTCAGCGAAGAATCCGTGATGATTCAAATACGGAATAATAGAAAGTGCTGCGTTCTCTATTCCGGAAGGCAGTGCACTACTGCGGATTTGTTCTTCTAAATACTCCGCAAGAGTTGGCTGATTCGTTATATTTTCCATGAAGCGCTGATGCCGCAACGTACCTTCATGATTGAGAGGAAGCGAGGAAAATTCTTGTTCCGGAGGAGGCAGTTCTTCGAGCGCGGGATTCGAGGATAAAGCCTGTGCAGTGAGTTCTGACAGCTCAGCCGTAGTAGCCTGCAGGGTACGCATAAACATCTGCACCGCGGCGTTTGCCACCATGCCTTGCTGCATACCCTGTGCCATTCCGGCGCTGCTCATGCGCTTGTCTTAGCAAATTTTATCAGCATTGACAAGAGTAAAGAACGTATGCGCCGCAACGTAACATCTCACAGGTCAATCATTCTGCAGGAGATCCATGGCATGAGCGCGGGCATTATCGCCGCCGGTGCCAAGCATGCGCATAAGCTCTTCCACGCGGGCATCACCTGTCACCTTATTGAGACGGGAAACAGTACGTTCACCACTTTGCACCTTGGAAATGAGATAGTGGTGGTTTGCCAATGCGGCCACCTGAGGGAAGTGGGTGATGGAGATTACCTGATGGTCTGCACCAAGTTCACGCATCTTGCAGCCCACAGCACGAGCGATTTCGCCGCCTACATTTGCGTCAATTTCGTCAAAGACCAGCAGGGGTGTATCATCGCGGCTGGCCAGCGCACTCTTCAGCGCAAGCATCACACGTGCTAGCTCACCGCTGGAAGCGATAAGGCGCAGGGCTTTAAGGGGTTCACCAGGGTTCGGCCCGAAGAGGAAATCCGTTTCCTCCGCACCATTCGGGCCGGGTTCCGCAAGAGGCTGAAGGCTTACCTCAAAGAGTGACTGACGGAAGCCCAGCTGGCGGGCATGATGCAGGAAGAGCTCGGCCAAACGGGGAGCAGCCTTCTGGCGGGTAGCAGTCAGCGCTGCTGCTGCCGTCTTCAGCTCATCCATACGGGCTTTTTCAGCAGTGGCTAACTCCTCCAGTTTTTCTTCTCGGTTTTCAATGGCACTGAGCTTTTCTCTACATTCCTCCAGATGTGTCTGAATAGCTTCAAAATCGGCGCCATATTTGCGCTTCAATGTATCAAGGGTGGAAATACGCGCTTCCAGTCTTGCAAGCTCTGCGGGATCTCCACAGAGTCCATCCGCATAATCCTGCAGATTCGCTGCAACCTCCTCCAATTCCTCCACAATGGCGGGCAGGGGGCTAAGCCAAGGCGCCACAGCAGCATCAAGCCGCTCCAGTTCGCGGGCACTGCGCACAAGCTGGCGCAGGCGCGGCAGCAGGGCGTCATCCGCGCCGTCTATCATATGCGCCATGGGCAGAGCAGTATCACGCAAGCGGCCGGCATTGCGAGCACGTTTCCAGTTAGTTTCCAACTCGGCGGCCTCCTCTGCGGTGAATGCAGCATTTTCGATTTCCTGCATCTGGTGGCGAAGGAAATCCAGCTCGCGCTCATTGGCCATCTCGCTGTCTAAAAGCTCTTTGTAAGCGTGACGAGCATCCAGCCATGCCCGGTATGCTGTATGATACAGTTTCAGCGTGCTCTCGTTTTCCGAAAAGGCATCCAGCAAATCCAGCTGACGCTCCTGCGAAGTAAGGGAACGGTGAGCCTCAGGATGGTGCATATCCACCAGACCACCTCCGATACGACGCAGAAGGTTCAGAGTAACAGACGTATTGTTGATGAATTGCTTATTCCCGCTGGCTGTGATGACACGGCGAATGACAAGCATGCCCTCTTCGCAGGGCGGCACCCCGGCTTCCTCCAGAATATAGTCCGTCTGCTGCGTGTTGGAAAGATGGAAAACAGCCTCGATGCTACACTGCGTTTCACCACTGCGGATGCGGCCTTTATCGGCACGTTCACCGAGTACCAGCGATATGCCGCCCATGATGACGGATTTGCCTGCACCGGTTTCGCCGGTAATGGAAAGGAAGCCGGATTCAGGCTCCCAGGTGAGTTCATCCACGAGGGCCAGATTGCGTATCTTTAACAGTGAGAGCATATTTTGCTTTGCGTTGCGGGCGTATTATGGCATAATGTGGCCGCGAATTAAATAAAAATCTGATGATGAAGATACTTTTTCTGGGCAGCGGAACGTCTACGGGGGTGCCGGTTATAGGCTGTGATTGTGCAGTATGCCGCTCCGAAAATCCTCGCAATAAGCGTCTCAGAGCTTCGGTTCTCGTGAAATCTGAGTCCACTACCATCCTTGTGGACTCCTGCCCGGATTTGCGTCAACAAGCTCTCCGCCATAATATTACAGCTATTGATGCCGTTATTTATACGCATGAACATCTGGACCACACAACCGGCTTCGATGACATGCGTGCCTTCTGCTGGCGCCGTACTGACCGCCTACCGCTGTACGCCGGCACGGACTGCTTAGCGCACCTGCGCCGCATGTTCGCCTGGGCCTTCTCGGAAAAGAATACCTATCAAGGCTACATCCGACCGGACGCGCATGACCACGCAGGGAAGCCTTTTGTGGTGGGTGATATCGAGATTATCCCCGTGCCCGTACTGCACGCCACTGTAGAAACATACGGCTATGTTTTCCGCCATGCAGGGCGTTCCTTCGGCTACGTTCCGGACATTAAGGAACTGCCCGCCACCTCCCGCCCATTACTGGAAGGCCTTGATGTGCTCGCCATGGACGGCCTCACCACCCATGAGCACCATACTCACCTTTCTGTGGCTGACAATGTGGCTCTCATGCAAGAGCTGGCCCCGAAGCAAGGGCTGCTCACACACTGTGGCCACAAGGTTGATTATGAAGAAACATGCCGCAGCCTTCCGGAGTTCATGTCCTCTGCATACGATGGCTTGGAGATAGAAATCTGAGAAAGTTGTAGTAGATGTGTAGCTAATTTCAGTTTATCAAAAAGCCCCGCAGCTCATCACTGCGGGGCTCTTTTTCGTTAAACAAGCTACTGAAGGGATTAATAAACGTCCTTCTGATAACGCTTAGCCTTCTTCATATCAGCCAGATAGGCAGCGGCTTCTTCCTCGCTGCGGCCACCCTTGGTGGCAATGATGTTCAGGAGTGCCTTCTCCACATCCTTAGCCATGCGGTTAGCATCACCACACATGTAAACGGCGGCACCCTTTTCAAGCCACTCCCAGATTTCCTCAGCAGCCTGCTCCATGAGGTTCTGCACGTAAATCTTGTACTCCTGGTCGCGGCTCCATGCCACAGAGAGTTTCAGCTTACCGCTTTCCACGAGCGGGGCAAGCTCATCCTCATAGCAGCTGTCGGTAGCCTTGTAGGGGTTTCCGAAGAAGAGCCACATAGGACCAGTAGCGCCATCAGCCACTCGCTGCTGCCAGAAGGCACGGAAGGGGGCGATACCGGTGCCGGGGCCAACCATGATGATGGGCGTATTGCCATCCTCAGGCAGACGGAAGTTCTTGTTGCTGTGCACGAAAACGCGTACCTTATCACCGGCAGAGATGCGGTCAGCCATATAGGTGGAGCACACACCGCCACGCTGGCGGTCACCGGTCTTGTAACGCACGGCACCCACGCAGAGAGACACCTGGCCGGGTACGGCATCAGGGCTGCTGGCAATGGAATACAGGCGCGGAGCCATCTTGCCGAGAATGCCTACGAAAGCGGCAGCATCGGTGAAGGTGGCCTTCATCTCCGGATCCTGAGCCACATCCAGCAGGTCACGACCCCAGCAGTAGTCCTTCAGCGCATCCTTATCCTCAAGAATAGCAGCCAGCTTGGCGCTGCCGGCTACAGCGTTCCACTTATTGAGAACGGCTTTCTTCAGGTTCGTGATATCGTAAGAAGTTGTGAGAGCCTCTTTCAATGTGGCAGTGCCACTAGCAGTGGGTACCTCAGCGGCGGCATCCAGCCCAAGCTCGGTGATGAGAGCATCCACCAGAGCAGAGTCATTGCAGGGCAGAACACCCAGAGCGTCACCGGTGACGTAGGTCATACCGGAGCCTTCCAAGCTATAATCCACATGGATGGTTTCCTTTGCGCTGCCGGGTTTGGTTACGGGGCGAACACCCACCACAGTGGCGGGGAACGGATTCTTCATGCTGTATGGTTCCATAGTGTTATTGTGTGTTGAAATGTGAGTAAAAAGTTATTGTATTGCTTTAAGCCTGCGAGCCTGAAGGAGCGTGGGTGCCAAAATCTTACGCACGGCGTGGCAGAGTTCGATATCCTGCTCAGCTGCGGCGATAGAGCGCCTGGTCAGCTCGGAATGCTCGTATGCATTCAATTCCGTGGCAAGGCAGTTTTTCAGCGCATTCACACGGGCTGAGATGAACATATCCAGAGCTTCTCCCACCTTGCGCTTCCATGTATCAAGACGGTCTGAAATGTCCTTGCGGCCGGAACGGCGCCAATCCGGTGTCGTTTCATTATAACTACAATTGCGGTTAATCATCCCCATGAAAGCCGTTTCTTTCAGCTCACCCAGCTGCACAGGGCTGCAATCCAAAGGTACGTCCTTCCATGCGTTCAGAATAGCCTTCACATAATCCGTGCGGATTTCCTCCACGCTACGGCGGTCCAGCGTATTGGCGCATGATTCCAGAATTTCCTTCTCAAGCTCGGTAAGCTCGCAGATTTTTGCGGGAGCAAGGATGTGTGTCTCTTGCTCAGCAAGGAGGTCGCCCAAATCATTCTCCACTTTCACGCGCAGGCGGTTAAGCTCCTGAGCGGGCAGGGCGTTCTTCTTCCACTCCGTGGGGAAGTAGTTCTCGGAAACAAGTTCAAAGTCCAGAATGGCATCCAAGCGGGTATTAAGAGTCTGGCGAGCGCGGTCTGCAAGGTATCCGCAGCGCATACGGCCTTCATGCAGGTTATTGCTCTCCACCGCCTCACGCAGACGGGCAGAATCCATCAGCTTACGGATGGCAGCCTGAATGGCATGAATATGGGAGATATGATCCTGACTCTTACGGATGAAATCCTTGAGGCGGTCATCTATACGCTCCAGCGTTTTAAGAAGATAATCTGAGGAATTGCGGCGCAGCGTGGCACTGGGATTCCGGAGGTCTGCCAGAATCTCGTCCACTAGCTCGTTAAGGTGAGGGTCACGCTGGAACTGTGTAGAAGTACCATCCGCAGCGGGAGCATCAGGGCGGAACGCATTTTCCTGCTGCCACCAAGCAAGGCCGGCATTCACCCAGCTACCGGGAATAACCTTGCGGATGAAATCGCTCAGTTGCTTCTGGGTATTGTACTGCTGCTTTTCCTGCTGGAGCTGCTGCTCATCAGGAGTAAGCCAGTGCTGAGCCTCAATTCTGTTCTGAACCACACGAATGGGACGCTGAGAGCGCTCCATTGCCGTACGAAGATACTCGCGTGTATCAGGAGTAAGGGCGGCAAAGGAACTCTGAACCAGCAGGAAATAATCCGCGTTCTCATTCATCCACTCATGCAGCTTCTCATCATGCCAGTTGGATGTCAAGCCGTCCATACCGGGCATATCCACAATGCCGATTCCAGCCTGCAGAAGTTTAGCCTTGGGCTCCACAAGGAAAATAGCAGCACAGCCCGCGCTCGTGTGCCCCTGCGCCCAAGCATCCAGATTAGCTTGGCTCAGATTACGTCGCTCAATGGATACTTTCTCGTCAAAATCATCCGGTGCAACCTTGCGAAGATAGTCAATGACCAGCTCGAACAACTCCTGCTCGCCCAGAGAACCGGCTGCAAGGGGAGAGAAAAGCTCCATGCGTTCTGTGCCGTCATCACTGGCCAGAATGACCATAGGAAGGCGCGTTGTCTCAATGCCGAGCTTGGTAGCGCAAAGCCCCCTGTGAGCAAGACAATTAGTCAGGGTGGATTTACCGCTCTTTACAGAGCCGATAGTGGCCATGAGCAGAAGGTTTGAACGGAAACGCGCAAGACTGCGCTGAATCTCCCTGCTGCTGCGAGCGGTGAGCTGACGAAGATCGGGCGAAGCTTTTACAAGGCCATCAAGTTTAGCGGAAAAATCTTTCGCCTCTTGACAGATTTTGTCCAGTTGTACATCCATCACCCTTATTATATGCTCTCTTGAGCTCTGCCGCAAGCAAAAACCACGTTATCATACGCAGTTATCTAAAGAAAGCTTCAACTTTCATTGAGCATACGATTAAGCTCGGCCACAAGAGAAAGGTCTTCCGGGCTGACATTACCACTACTGATGCGGGCCTTGATGACATCTATGCGCGCCCGAACAGCCTCACGGGCTACATGGGAACAGGCCTGCTGAACGGCAGTATGAGCGTCCGCCAGTTCACGAGGTTCATTGCTGATTTTCCGGATGGCAGCCTCTTGCTCAGGGGGCAGCCCGGCGGCAAATCGTGCCCAAGCTTGCGCGTCACCCGGAACAGGCAAGACTTCCAGCATTCGCTGAAGAATAGGTCCACCGGCCAACATAGCAATAGGCTCTTGCAGCTCCTCAATGTGCTCGATGAGCGCATGCTGTACATCCTCATTCACAGCAGCAAGGCTGATAAGATCTCGCATGGCGGGGTGGAGGCGAATAGGACGCACCCGAACCGGTGGAGCAGTAGGAGTATATTCATTGCCCGGCATGTAGGAGCCTTCCTCCTCACTATACTCAGGCATATCTTCACGCTCAGAACGGGAACTGTGAGGACTTTCCTTGCGAGAACGAATAATTTCCTCTACGGTGAGGCGGAGGTCTTCCAAGCCGGTGTTCAGGCGGCTGGCGAGGTCCGTCACAGCCACGCCACGGCGGATGGCATCCGTAATTTCCGAGGCCAAATCCGCCATGCGAGGAATGAGCGCAGCGCGGGCATTGGCGTCCCCCTGCGCGGCACGCATTTCAATGCCGGCACGTACTTCCAGATATGGCCGGGCTTCCTCGATAGCTTGGCGAAGTGCATCCGCCCCCTGCGAGCGAATGAGTGAATCCGGGTCCTCTCCGGGAGGGAGGGTAGCCATGTATACCTCCAGTCCTGCTGCAGCAAGCTTGCGGAATGTCTTCTCACTAGCCTTGATACCAGCGTTATCTCCATCGTAACAAAGGATAGCACGCTTGGCATATTTACGCAGCATGGCGGCATGTTCATCCGTGAATGCAGTACCGAGGCCAGCCACGGCATTACGGATATCAGCCTTCTCATGGCAGGCAATAACATCCAGCTGGCCTTCACAGACCACCACGGTCATGCCGGCCTTTCCGATAGGCCCGGTAGCTTTCCAGAGGCCGAATAAGAGTTCACCCTTGCGGAACGCAACCGTCTCAGCTGTATTCACATACTTGCGAGGGTCTTGTCCTTCCGCCATAATACGCCCGGAGAACCCCACAACTTCGCCTCTCACGTTGTGAATGGGGAACATAAGGCGGTCTCGGAAAACAGGATACGTACCGCGCGGGCTAGTGCCAAGCAGGTAGGCTTCTGTAAGAATACGGGGCTCCACATTAGCTGCTCCTGCCAGCTGCTGCAAGGGACGAAAATCAGGGGGAGCCCAGCCGAGCTGCCATGCTTTGGCGATATCGATATTAAACTCACGCTGCTTCAGGTAGGCGCGCACATGGTCAGCCTCTTTGCTGCGGCAAAGCTGGCGGTGGTAGTAATCCGCGGCGAGGCTATTCACCTCCACCACCCGGCTACGAAGCCAGCGGCGGCGAGCCATTTCCGGGTTCTCTTCCTCCTCAACCACGGGTATCCCATAAATATCCGCCACGCGCCTCAGGGCGGTGGGATAGTCGAGGTTCTCGAACATCATGATGAACTTCACCGCATCGCCACCCACGCCACAGCCAAAGCACTTAAATGTTTGGCGTGCCGGATTCACGCTGAAGGATGGAGTCTTCTCATTGTGGAAAGGGCAGCAGGCCTTCCACGCATTACCTGCGCGACGAAGCTGAATGTAGCGACCCACGATGTCCACCACGTCGGCGGCATCCTTGATTCTCGCTACACACTCTTCGGTAATTCGCGGCATGGAAAAATCAGCTGATAAGAGTCTCTAAATGCTGAACAAAGCAGGGATAGGACGTGTTGATATTCGCGCAGTTCAGCAGCGTTGTCTCGCCGGAAGCGTTCAATCCGGCCATCAGGAAGCCCATGGCAATGCGGTGGTCATGGTAGCTATCCATCACAGCCCCATGAAGGGGAGCGCCGCCGGTGATGACCATACCGTCCTCAAACTCTTCCACCACAGCGCCCATTGCGCGGAGGTTGTTGACGGTGGTAGAAATGCGGTCGCTTTCCTTCACGCGCAGCTCAGCCGCATTGCGAATAGTGGTGTTGCCTTCAGCGAAGGCTGCAGCCACGGCCAGCACGGGAATTTCATCAATGAGATTAGGGATTTCACTCTTCTGGATTTCCGTGCCGACAAGGCGTGTAGCCGTACGGACGGAGATATCACCAAACGGCTCGCCCTCCTCCTGAGTGACTGAGATGTTGATATCAGCCCCCATGCGGCGAAGGACGTCAATAATGGCGGTTCGGGTGGGGTTCAAGCCGACGTGTCGGAGCGTGATGTCGCTGTTCGGCACCACGCTGGCAGCCACCAGCCAGAAGGCAGCGGATGAAATGTCACCGGGGATGATAATGTCCTTAGCCGTGATACAGGCAGGGCCTTGCGTGGAGATATCGAGTCCGTCCTCCGACACCTTGCAGGGTACACCGAAGTGAGCGAACAGGCGTTCGGTGTGGTCGCGCGTTATGGACGGCTGATGAACGGATGTTTCACCGGGAGTAAGCATACCGGCAAGAAGTACCGCACTCTTCACTTGCGCGCTGGCCATGGGCAAGTCGTAATGAACAGGCTTGAGAGCGCAGCCTTCAATGCTAAGCGGCGCGCAGCCCGGTTTTTCACCGCAAGCCGTAATGCGGGCGCCCATCAGAGCGAGCGGGTCAATAATTCGCTTCATTGGGCGGCTGCTCAATGAGGGGTCTCCATACATTCGGCTATTGAACGGAAGGGCGGCCAACACACCGGCCATCAACCGCATGCCGGTGCCTGAGTTTCCACAGTCAATGTCCTTGGTCGGGGCTATGGGCTGCATAGCTGTACCAGTCAACGTGAAGTTTTCCGGTGCATCCCCGGGAGTAACAGTGGCGCCCAGCTGCTGCATGGCGCGTAGTGTGTTCATGCAATCCTCGCTGCAGAGGTAGTTCTGCACCTTCATGGCTCCCTCAGCCAAGGCTCCGAGAATAGCAACACGGTGGGAAATACTCTTGTCGCCCGGCACGGTTATTATGCCACGCAGGCCATTCTCAGCCTTGCGAACGGTAATGGTATCAATTGACATTGGTCTGAATGCGTTTTCTTGTAAATCCTTCGCGCACAGCGGCGGCGAACCATGCAGCAAGAGCCTGTTCCCGCTTCACACTTTCGATGGAGGAACGAATACTCACGCGGCATTCTTCAAGTGTAAGCTCGCGTGCCGGTGTAATATCATCAGCCAGCAGAATATGCCAGCCCCAGCGGCTCTGCGCCAGAGTAGGAACTCCGGCAGGTACGGCATTATCCCCGAAAAGGGGCAGCTCTGAGAGAGGTCTTTCTGCTGTATCCGTTATGATTCCTAGCTCTCCGCCCAGAGGAGCCGTACGGGCATCATCGCTGTGTGCTCGCGCCAGTTCGGCAAAATCTTCACCGGCCTGAAGGCGGCTGAGAATGCCTTCAGCTTTCTGCTGCACAGCGGAGGCCTCCTGATGAAGCGAGGCACAGAAGATGTGGCGCACGCGGCGAGTAGCCGGAGCAGGCAGCTCGGATTTCAGCTGGTTAAATACGCGCTCCACTTCCTCATCTGTCACAACGCAATGAGGAGCTATAGCCTTTTCCAAAAGAGCAGCAGAACGCAAGGATACTTCCAGTCTGTCCGTGTATTGCCTACGGTCCGTGTATCCCTGGCTGCGTAACCAAGCATCAAACTGCTCAGGCGTTCGCGCACGAGAAGCAAGGCGAGACACCTCGGCCTCAGCGAGCTCACGGAAGTGCGGCAGGCGAGTATCATTATAGCGTGTGCGGATAAGCAGCAGCTTCGCCCTTACAAGTTCCATAAGCATGGAAGCGCGCCTAGCGGCCTGAGGGGCAGAGCGGCCAGCAAGTGCATCCTGCTCAGCCTCGTGGCGGTTCAGCTGGGCCCGGGTGATGGGTTCGCCATACACCACAGCCACTAGCTCATCCGGAGCCGGCGGCTGAGGGCGATTTCCATACATGAAATGCCACAGCGGGCCGTGCCATGCCAGCAAATCAATGCCGAGGTACAGCAGAACAGCGCCAAAAACGGTCAGCTTTATGGTGTTGAACTTGAGGGAGGAAAGCTTCACGGGGCCATTCTACAGATTTTCAATCGTCTTTGCAATCAAAAAGCATGCCAGCTAAAGGCGTTTCGAGGCGCCTAATCTTCGCTGGAATCATGCACGGGCAGCATGAGCAAGCGCAGCAGCGCCAGCACAGGCAATTGAGCCCAGAGATAATACCACGGTGCCGGCCCTAAATAATCCAGCAAGGTGCCGGCCACCGGAACACCGCGAGTATATCCATAATTCGTTTCCAGCCAGAGGTTAATCGGATGCACCAGTAGCACATATGCATCCATCAGGAGCAGGGTCTTTAAATCATCCCAACCACGAGCTCGCCAACCAAGCAAAAGCGGAATGGAAAGAGCCACCACCAGCAGCAAGCTGTGGGCCACGAAGAAAACAAAGAAAGCCATGCTCGGGTACCCATTTGCCATGGCCGGAGTGATAAGCCCCTGAATGCTGCCGGCCAGCACCCCAAAATACACAACAGTACAGGCCCAGCGCACACGCCACCAAAGCGCAATGAACGCAAACACGCTCATGAACGAACAGAAGTGCAGCGGTAGGTTGTACTCCCATGGGCCGTAATCATCAGAAAACGCCCGCCAAATGAACTCGCTCACCAGCTGAAAAAGCACCACGGCGCCCAGTACACGGCAGAGAATAAAGCGCCCCGGCTCCTTCATTCTTCTCCCCAGCCACAGGATAAGGGCCGCCACGAGTACGGTGAGGATAAGTGCAATAATATGAGGCGTAGACCAACGAATGAAAGGGATATATTCCATTTATGCATGTGTGGGTTCAGACTTTTTTCTGACGAACAGGTACATCAGCAAGAAAAGGCAAAGAGCGGGCACATCCAGCCAAAGGTAATACCACGGAGCAGGCCCCAGCGAGGCCAAAATAGTACCGCGAGGTCCCTCTGTCGTAAAGCCATAATTCGACCCCATCCAGAGGTTAACCTGGTGAATGCAGCAGATGTAGACATTCATCAGCAGTAGAGCCACAAAAGGGTCTTTCAAACGAGCCCTCCACCCCAGCACGATGACCTGCAACAATGCCGTTATCAAAAGAAGGCTATGTGATATGAAGAAAATGAAAAAGGGTATGCTCGGGAAATCTTCTTTCAGCACCGGTGTAAAAATCGCTTGTATACTGGCGCTCAGCACCCCAAAATAGACAAGAGAACAAGCCCAGGAAGACCTCCACCATAATGCAATGACGCATATGATACTCATGATGGCACAAAAGTGCAGCGGCAGCATCTGATTTGTAAAAAACGCTTCCGGCCCATAATGGCAAAACTTCCATGTAAACTCAAACACGTAAAAGGCTGCAATCAATAAGCCAAAGCGGCGAGCATAATACACCCGATTCTCGGAAGATAACCGCAGGCCATACCATATCAGAGCCGTTGAGATAAGCGCGATAACGCCCACCGTTATCAGGTGGGTTACAGACCACATAACAAAAGGTGGATATGAGGCATTCATGAATTGTTCTGAGCTTTGAGATGCCAAATTCTGGCCAGCTGAGCGCAGGCCATAAGCTGCACCTGATGAAATACCATGAGCGGGAGCAGGAGGTTATTATCCAGCTTACCGAAGATGGCCAGCATCATGGGAGCACCGACTGCAAGACTTTTCTTGGATCCACAAAAGACGATGGTGATGCGATCCTCACGGCTAAAGCCCATCCAGCGACTGCTGTAGTAGGTGGCAGCAAAGGTAATGCAGAGGAAAATACTGCACACGAGAATGAGCCCGAGAAGATAGTGAAGCTCCAGCTGCTGCCAGTACCCGTTTGCCGTGGCATTGGAGAAGGAGGTGTAGATTACTAGCCAGATAGTCCCCTGATCATTCCACTTGATGAGCGACTTATGCTCGGACACCCAGTTCCGCAGCCAACGCTGGCTGAGCTGCCCCAGGATAAAGGGTATCAGAATCTGATAACAGATTTTTAAGATAGTGTCCAGCCCCACAGCAGCCCCGGAGGATGAAGCCTGAGAGAAAAGGAGCCCCACCAGAAAGGGCGTGAGAAATACACCCAGTAGGCTGGAGACAGAGGCAGAACATACAGCAGCCGGCACATTACCACCGGCCACGGCCGTAAAGGCGATACTGCTCTGCACAGTAGAAGGCAGACAGGCCACATAAATGAGCCCCATGTACAGTGCGCTGCCAACCAACGGTTCAAACAGCGGGCTCATCAGAGGCATAAGCACCGGAAAAAAGATGAAGGTGAAGAAAAACACCATCAACTGCAAACGCCAGTTCAACAACCCCGCAATGACGCTCTCGCGAGATAGCTTTACCCCGTACAAATAGAACAGCAGAACGATAGCAGCATTTGTAAGCCAGTCAAAGACATCAGCAGTCGTTCCTGAGCAGGGGAGAAAAAGCCCCAGAATCACGCTGAGGATGATTCCGGTGGTGAAGCGGTCTGCACGCGCGAAAATCTTCTGCCAGAGGTTCATGCGGGGGCTATTGTAACACAAAAGAGCCTGTAGGCAAGCTTAAACACCCTCCAACTCAGCAGGTGGAGCCGGAGCGAAGTCTACAAAACAGGAAGCCATATCCACATTCACAGGGATAACCTCAATACGGTCACCGGGGAGAAAAGAGCGTCCATCCGTGGAGCTCCAGCGGCGGCTGTGATTTTCAAACCACCAGCGCGCACCGAGATTATCCGGCAAGTCACCGCCGGAAATAAACCCACGCATCTGCAGCTCCGGGATTTCCACCGCTAACCCCTGTGGATACGTATCCGTGATGACAGCACTCCATCGACGAGGATTCGGATTCTCGCATTCAGCGGCGAGATAGAGAGCGAGCTTGGTTCTGTGAGCCTCTTTCTCTGCAGCGGCTGAGTTTCTTTCCGTTTCAGAAATGTGCTCCGCGATTTCGGCAAGGCGGGCAGGGGGCGGCAGCTGAGTGCGGGCATGCTTACCCTGTACCAACTTAGCAAAACCTCGGTGAACGATGAGGTCTGCATAGCGACGAATAGGGCTGGTGAAATGGCAGTAATCTCCTTTAGCCAGACCGAAGTGACCGAGTGCCTTGGTGGCGTAGCGAGCACGCATCATGGAACGTAGCAGGGCTACTGTAAGAATCTGCTCATCGACATGGCCTTTGATAGCAGCAGCCACACGGCTGAGCTCCTCACGAGAGTTCAGCGCACCGGCGGCGATGCCGTAACTGCGCGCTGTGAGTGCAAATGCGTGAAGCTTTGACGGGTCGGGCTCTTCATGCACACGATAAATAGTGGGCACGATGGCGGCTTTCAACGCAGAGGCCACGGCTTCATTTGCCGCGAGCATGAACTCTTCAATCATCTGGTGTGCGATATCGTGGCTCTCGGTTTCCACACCCAGAGGTTTACCAAAATCATCCAGAACCACGCGCAACTCAGGCATATCTAAGTCCAAGGCTCCCTGCTGCATACGGCGCTTTCTCAGAGCGGCAGCCGTACAGTGGCCGAGGTGAAGCATCTCATCCAGCTCAGCATTCCCCGTACTTTCACGATTTTCCAGCACAGCCAGGGCTTCCTCATAACTCAGGCGAGCCCGAGAGCGGATAACGGCATCCGCAAACCGGGCATGCTTGCACTCGCCCTCAGGTGTGAGCCTCATCACGCACAGCCGGGTAGGGCGGTCCACGCCGGCGCGCAGGGAGCAGAGGTCATCACAAAGTCGCGGAGGCAGCATGGGAAGCACGCGGTCCGGCAGGTAGGTGGAGTTTCCACGAAGAGCGGCCTCAGCGTCCAGCGCGCTGCCGGGGCGCACGTAGTAACTCACGTCCGCAATATGGACGGCAAGTTCTACATCCCCACCAGCAAGCGCCTTCAGGGAGATAGCATCGTCATAGTCGCGTGCACCCGCAGGGTCAATGGTAAGAACACAGCGCTCACGCCAGTCCTCACGGCGCGTTATCTCATCTGCAGGCAGAGATTCCGGTAGAGCCGCTGCTTCTTCTAATACGGCTGAAGGAAACTCAGAACGCAGCGTATAGCGGTGCATGATAGTGGTGATATCCACGCCGGAATCATCAGGCCAGCCGAGCACCTGTTCTATGGTACCAGAGGCAAGCATCTTGCCGCGAGGATAACTTTCCACTCGCACCGTAATAGCCATACCCACAAGAAGTTCAGGCGGCGGGGGTGCTGTAAGCATCACTTGCTCCGGAGAAGTCCTGCCATCGCCAACCATAATACCGAAACGCCCACCGGGCCTGTAGATACCCACCCAAGTACCACGGCGACGCTCCAGAATCTCATCCACACGTACCTCTAAACGAAGCTGAGCAGCATCAGGACGAGGTTGGCGGCCTCGGCGGCGGTAGGGATTAGAGCCAGTCCGCCGCAGAGATACGCGGACAACGTCTCCATCCATGGCACCACCAACACGGTGTGGCATGACCGGAAGCTCTATCTCCGAGCACTCATTTTCCTGAACAAGAGGGCGCAGAGATTGCTGCCCGGCGCTATCCGGTATGAAAATGTATTTTCCTTCCTTAAGCTTGCGGATTCGCCCCTGAAGATGCTCCTCAGAAGGGGCTCGGAGTACATAGCGAGCCTGACGCAGCTTCAGCAGCTTTCCCTTGCTCTCCCATTCACGGATGAGAGCCCGCAGCGCAGCCCTATCCCGTGAATCTATACCAAGTCCGCGAGATAAGCCGGAGATATCCTGAGGCTCATAATCTGCAGCCTGCATGTAGGCCAGCAGTATCTCGCCTAGGTCACTGGTATCAGAATAAATCATTACCGGCATTTCTTACCCTGAGTGTAGCCGCATCAAGAAGATCCATTTCCTCAACTCGCTGCCTGATATTCTTACCCTCACTGCGATCATAAGCACACTCACGAATAATGCGAGCCAATTTAGCGGCCCATATACGCAGAGCCGCGGTGCCATTGCCTATGTTGGAATAAGCCTCAGATCTAAAATAGCGCGGAGCACCGGGATTTTCATCCTTCACAGCCATTAGCAAAGCCCCGGTACGATTGTTACGAATGGTAAGCTCCATACAGACATCACCCCTGTACAGCGGTGACGCGAGTGTGGAAGTCATGGGAATGGGTGACCAGTTAGAGATGACATTAGTCAGGATTCTCACGCCGGGGCGCTGACGCGAGTAATGCACTATAGCCATATCCACCTTCAAATCAGCAGCGGCAGGATTGTTTGTCAGAGTCCAGTTGGCATGATTAGCCTGATTCAATTCCCCTAATGATTCACCGAGAGATTCCAGAACAAACTCTCGCATTCTCAGCTGCATTTCGGCCGCAGCCTCAGGGTCAGTCCGACGCACAACAGAAACATCTAGTGGTGCTACATAGATGGAACCCGTCTTCTGCTGGGTATAATGAGCTCCATTACCACTAAACCAGAATCCATGAAGAGGAATCTTGTAGGAGCTCTCAAGCGTTACATTGTATAAACCACTCTCGGACTCAAGAGTGTGACCGCATGAGGCGAGCAGAATACTGCATGCCATTAACACTATGCCGGTGAAGATTCGCGTGACTTTGCTCATACCTGCGCCTAATGTAGCAGTTTTTCACGCTTTTTCAATGCTTTTTTCATATGGAATACTAAATTTCTCTTGACTTTTCAGTCCTTTGGTGGCATTCTGCGTGTCCGCTCTTTTCTTGTGAATTGGGCGAGACAAGCCCGGCGGGTGACAAATAACGCGCACCGACGTCGGATGAACGACATACACAAACATAATTTCCAAATCATCATTACGACAATGACAGATCTTACTCTTAAGGTAAGCAAGCGTGAGGTGCGTGGCACCGGTAAGCTCAATGCTCTGCGCGCTCAGGGTTACATGCCCGGCGTTGTATACGGTCCCGCCGTCAGCGAGAACATCAACATTCAGGTGAAGGTTTCTGACGTTCGCGTACTTCTTAACAGCGTGGACAGCGACAGCTTCCTCGTAAACCTTGACCTGGATGGCACCACCATCCTCGCCATGGTGAAGGACGTGCAGCGTAACTTCCTTACCGATAACACCATGCACATGGACTTCGAGGCCGTGACCCCCGACACCGTGGTGAAGACCAAGGTAGAGGTGAAGCTCGTAGGCACCCCCGTGGGTGTGGGCATGGGTGGTGTAGTACACCAGATCGTGCACGAGGTTCCCGTGAAGTGCGCTGTGAAGGATATCCCCTGCTGCATCACCGGTGACATCACCGCCATTAAGCTCGGTGAGTCCTTCCGTCTGGGTCAGGTAGAACTGCCCGCCAACGTGGCTACTCCCTTCAACGGTACTGTGGTGCTTGCTTCCGTTGTGAAGCCCTAATCCGCATACCAATTTGCTTTATGCGAGCCCCCATCTGCACAAGATGGGGGCTTTTTCATGCTCTGAGATAGAGGAAATATACCATGCAGCAGGCAGGCGGGATTCGACATGGAGCATATCTTCCTTTACCCAATGCAAAAAAATTGGGCAAACCCATCAAACGGGTATGCCCTGACGATATCAAATGGGCGGAAACGCGTTAACCACGGTATTTAGCCTTAGCATGCTGCCAGATGGCATAGCCGGCGCAGATGACGTTCGGCAGCCAGAGCACAATGTAAGGAGTAATGCCTCCGGACTTACGAGAAAGCTCGCAGAATACAAGTGCCACGAAATACACGGCAGCAACTATAATACCCAGCGCAAATCCGGTGGATGTGTCCTTACGGCGAGCCGTAATAGCCAGAGGAACACCAATAAGAGAGAAGACCAAGCAAGCACATGCGAAAGAAGCACGCTGAACCCCCTCCGTGCGGAAAGCGCGTTCATTCTTGGTGGACATTTCGGCGTGGTAGAACTCAGCATCACTTTTCGCAGCATTCCACAGGTTAGCAGCACAGGGGAAGGCAGGGGTAGCGCTATGCTCAGCGGCCTTAGCATATTCAGAAATAGCTGTAGTTTGGACATCTCGCACGATTTCCCAATGGGCAAGCTCAGCAGCAATTTCTGCATTGGTGAAGCGATTCGGCTTCATCTTACGGCGCGTGCGGATGGGGATATGTACCTGCAGGGGCATCTCCTCAATCATGGGCATGTTAACGGCCTCTTCCTGATTATGGACAATAGTCACATTATAAAGCACAAGGCTCAGCATGCGAGTACGGATATCAAACTCACCCACCAGAGCACTCCGTGCATGCAATGAAGAGAACCCAGACATTCCGGTACGGCTTGCACCCTCTTCATCCAAAGGATAGATTGCCACGCCTTTCAGAAGATCACCATCTCGGCCATCAACATACAGGCGCACACCATCAAGCTTAGTTTCACCACCACCGGCAACGAGCAGATTACGGGGGTTATCCATAGCAGCCTTCATCACCAGCTCACTCATGGCATTCTTACCCCTCGGTGCCACCTCTATATTAATATAATAACAGAGCAGGGAAAGAGCAAGCCCCATTCCGATAGCTGGCATACTCAGGCGCCAGAGGCTCAGGCCCGCCATTCGCATGGAGGTAAGTTCATTATCCGCTGCCAATCGTCCATACACCAGAAGAACAGCCGTGAGGAAGCCCCAGGGTACAGAAAAGGTCAGGGAGAACGGAATCACCTGCACGATGAAATCAAAAACAATGGAGGGGGGAGCGCCACTTTCCACCAACAACGAATGAAGCTCCTTGAACAACTGCCCCAGCAGCATGAGAAGAGTGAGAGACATCACCCCCAGAAAGGTCACGGCAATGAGCTGCCGTAGTATGTAGCGGTCTAAGGTTTTCACGGTAATAAATGAGAGAGAGAATGTTTTTTAGAGAGAGAGGAAGTTATTCAAAAACCGCAGTCCGAGAATCTGACTTTTCTCCGGATGGAACTGCGTAGCCACGAGGCGCCCCCGCCTGATAGCAGCGGCAAAAGTGGAGCCGTATGTAGTGGTTGCGGCCACAATGGAGGAATCCTCCGGCTCCGGATAATAAGAATGCACGTAATAGAAGTGAGGGGCCTCGCCCATGCCAGCCCAAACAGCATCAGCACCATCTACAGGATGAACGGTATTCCATCCCATATGAGGAATCTTCAGCCCACTTTCAGGGAAACGCCGTACAGAGCCCCGGAAAATCCCTAGACCGGGTGCGCCGGGCGTCTCCTCACTACTATCGAAAAGAATCTGATAGCCGATACAGATACCAAGGAAAGGCTTATCCTCTGCCACCCAGTCACGCACAGCAGACGCCAGCCCCTGAGAGTGAAGCGCGGCAGAGCAGTCACCAAAAGCCCCCACTCCGGGCAGCACCAAGTGGCTGAGCCCTTCCAGCTCAGCAGGGGTACGCACCAGAGCACCCTCCACACCATTCGCGCGGAAAGAATTACATACGCTCGAAAGATTTCCTGCGCCGTAATCTATAATTCCAAGTTTCATCTCAGCTTTTATAACTCATTGCATCACAGAGCCCCTTTGGTGGAGGGTATCTGACCGGCAGTGCGGGAATCCGCCTCCACGGCCTGGCGAAGAGCCCTTGCAAGGCTCTTGAAGACAGCCTCTGCAATATGGTGACCATCCATACCATAGAAAACCTCTACGTGCAGGTTACAACGCAAATTATTCACCAAAGCACGGAGGAACTCCACAGTAAGGGAAAGGGGCATATTCGGAGCGTCCGGCGCCCCCTGAGGGGCACGAAACTCCAAGTAAGGCCTATTGGAAAGGTCTATCACACAGCGGCAGAGCGTCTCATCCATGGGCACGTATGAACAGCCGTAACGCTGAATGCCTTTCTTATCACCCAAGGCTTTCAGAATTGTTTCTCCGATGACAATACCTGTATCCTCAATGGTATGGTGAGCATCCACCTCCAAATCGCCATGAGCAGTAAGCTCCATATCTATGAGACTGTGACGAGACATCAGATGAAGCATGTGGTCAAAAAATGCGTGCCCCGTCTGGATGGAGCTCTTACCTATGCCATCCAGATTCAGATTCAGGGCAATATCCGTTTCTCCCGTGGTACGTTTACAGCTGGCGGTTCTCATGCGCAGATATTATAGCACACTACGTCTCCGCTTGCCAACAGAAAATGTGTTTTTCATGCTCAAAATCAAGAAAAACAGGCAAAACCTACCATTCACCTCTATTTTTTTTCTTGTCAAGTGAGCTTATATATGGCAGATTGAAGGTAGAAAATCAATTTCCACCCAAAGAATATGAAATATCTCCACCTGATACTGACTATGCTGATGCCGCTCTGTGCAGCATCTGAAGGAGAGACCTGTACAGCTGTGGCACAACCTTCTGTTCCCGGCGAAGTGCTGGAAGAAGGGTATCTTCAGCAGCAGCAAGCTCGCCGCACGCGCAGCACCAGACGCAATGTTGGCAGAGCAGCCCAACAGCGCAGGCGTCAGCTCAGAGAGCAGGGCGTACGTAATGTGCGCGCCCAGTCACCCAGCGGTTGGCCTACTAGAGTCCCAGTGCCGGACGAAACAACCCTACAGGAAAGGCCCAAACAAGGGCAATTCTTCGTGTATGAAACGAATAACTACATTTTCTACACTCCGGTGCAGCTGGATCCGAACGCCTGTGAAACTGTAGGCCGCCTCTTCGAGTGTGCGTTTGCTGCTAATCAGGCAGTAGGCGAGGTGGTTCCGGTTCCCCGCACAGAGGCTGACCGCAGCGAACGCAAGTACCGTGTAGATTTATGGCCCACCATGGCTCAATATTATCAGAACGGAGGTCCTCAAAACTCCGCGGGCGTGTATGCATTCGCGCTGCGCCGCGCTCCGGATCATCGCGGAGCGCTGACAGAACAGCAAGTGGCGACAGACCGCGTCATCGTGCCGTTCCCCTCTCTCGGTCTGGATGCTCAGGGGCGTGTCGTCCGTAACGATATCGAGACGCACACACTCGTCCATGAGCTGACTCACCAGAACTTTGTGCTGAATAATCTTCCCATCTGGATGAATGAAGGCTGGGCAGAATACATTGGTTCCGTTCCTTATGTGGGTGAGGATTTGGATTTCACCCGCTGCTATGCTGTGGTGCTGCACCGCGCAACGGAGCGAGCCTCGCAAGGCGCTCTTGATTTCCCCTTCACGCTGGAGCAGTTCCTGACCATGAGCCAAGAGGAAATGTATTCCTACATGCCCCGAGGAAAAGACACGTACACTCTGGCGACGATGCTCGTCACCTTCTTCGTTCACATGGATGGCAAACGCGGTGTAGAAGCCCTGAAAAAGTACATGCAGGCTATTCTGGATGGTGAAAGCCCCGCTGAAGCCGCACAGCATCTGATAGCACCTCACCGCACAGCTGAGCTGCTCCAGAGAGACTTCATCAAAGCGTGGAGGCGCAAGCGCGTGGAAGTTGGCTTTGCTGAGGTTGATGACTAAGAAGGGCAACTATCTACGGCTGTGGCGAGTATAATGCAGCTCGCCCGTTTCAAAGCCGCGGCGTTGAGCCTCATCTCGCATCTTATCAAAGGCGTCCGGTATGATTACCGGGCGCCTGCTCAGTATCCAGAGGCTAGAGCCGCTGGCATTACTAACAAGTGCATGGTTATATTCCTTATCCACACTCAGTATGTTGTAAGGCGTGGATAAGAAGCGGAGAAAAGGTATGAAGGACACCTTCAACTGACCATCTGCTACGGGAGTACCAATCGCATGTGCCTCCCGGTGGCAGCCGTCCTCATCCGTTCCGTAGTTCGTGATGAGTAGCTTTCCATCAGCCCGCACCTTGTACTCCGTGTACACATCTTCTAAACCGGTTTCAAAGGGCGCTCCATACCTCGCCAGCTCATACCAGCGGCCTAAGTAGCGGCTCAAATCAACCCCACGTGCAGGGCGCGTATCTGCCTTACCCGATGAACCTTGATGAAAAAAATAATGAATCAGCGCTTTAAAAATCATAGTCCATAGGGAGAGACTTGGTCACAAGCTGCGCTGTTCAGCATATATTAGACGCGGGGCGTCCGGATTTTCACCAGACCTTTGGTCGAACCTTCTCCGCAAATGTGATTTCATCACAAACCGCACTAAATATCAACACTAAACACAAAGGAAGCAAAGCCTCCCGCGAAATAAAAAATGGTGAGGGCATGCGGTTCTTTCTTCCGTACTCTAGGCTTGCTCGGTATGAGCTACCTCCCTCACGCAGCAGATTCAATCATAGCTTAACACGGAAGTCAACCATGAAAATAAAAAATGCGCGGTGCATAAAATGGCCCTTCATTATTTCCAGAAAGTACCGCCCCCGCGCAAGAGTATAAGAACACAAGGGAGGAATAATGTCAAGCCTGAAAAATTATAAACAGAAATCAGGGCTTAACAGCGCACTGATGCTCAGCAAAACACAAAAAGCTGCCTATGGTGCGGGAGCAGTCGCCGTTGCCTTCCAGCGGGGGCCATCAGGCATTTATCCTGACAGGTTGTCCCGAGGTCGTCGGCTGCCCCTACGGACTCATACTAATACAGACATGAAGGAAAGTCAACCATTAATAGATGAGGCCCCTAGAGAAGCGTGAGTAAAAGCATTGTCTGCGGCTGGAATCTGAAATCCAGTGTAGAGAAACTGTTATCCTAAAAAATCTGTGCCAGTATCATGAAAAAGTCGATATTGAGCTTGTCAAGAGAGGCGGAAAGGCGTACACTCTTGCGCCATGAAAGCTCTCGTGAAGACAAAGGCCGACAAAGGCCTCGAACTTATTGAGGTGCCGATGCCTGAGGTCGGCCCCAACGATGTACTTATTAAGATTTACAAAACGGCCATTTGCGGCACGGATCTCCACATCTGGAACTGGGATTCCTGGGCACAGCAGACCATCCCGGTGGGTATGCACGTAGGTCACGAGTTCTGCGGCGTTATCGAGCGCGTGGGCTCTGCCGTAACCGAGTTCACCCCCGGTGAAGTGGTAAGCGGTGAAGGCCACATTGTCTGTGGACATTGCCGTAATTGCCGCCGTGGAGCATTCCACCTCTGCCCGAACACCAAGGGTGTAGGCGTGAACCGCGCAGGCTGCTTCGCAGAGTATCTTTCTATTCCCCAGTCAAACGTCATTCGCATTCACAAGGACATGCCCATGGAGATTGCCTCCATTCTTGACCCGCTGGGCAACGCTACTCACACGGCGCTTTCTTGGGATTTGGTGGGTGAGGACGTTCTCATCACCGGCGCCGGTCTTATCGGCTCCATGGCTGCTGCCGTCTGTAAGAAAGCCGGTGCCCGCACCGTCACTATCACAGATGTAAGCGATTACAAGCTTGGCCTTGCTCGCACGCTGGGTGCAGACCGCACCGTCAACGTCATCGGCGGTGACAGCATTGCCGCTGCTCGTGAAGATCTCGGCATTGATGAGGGCTACGGCGTGTGCCTTGAGATGAGCGGTGCTCCCGCCTGCCTGAAGGACATCATCACCCACTCCGCCTATGGTGCAAATATCTCCCTTCTGGGCATCCAGCCCGGCGGCTCCGGCATCGATTGGAACACCTTCGTATGGAAGGGCCTGAAGATGAAGGGTATCTATGGTCGTGAGATGTACGCTACATGGCAGAAGATGGACGCCATGCTGCGCAGTGGTCTGGATGTATCCCCCATCATCACGCACCGCATGCCCTACACGGACTTCGAAGAGGGCTTCAGTGTGATGAACTCCGGCAAGTCCGGCAAGGTTGTACTCACTTGGGCTGAGTAACACACCTTATCATCTTTCATCACAGAATAGATTTAGAGCCGCGGTCTGCACAAGGCCGTGGCTCTTATTATATACACCACAGTAAAGCTAGAAATAAGCAGCACCCCTGCCGCAGATTAAGCGGGCAGGGGTGCTGCTGATATTCTTTCAAATTTGTCCGGAAAACTTAATGGGCAGGGGTAACGGACTTTGAGACAATAGGCCGGGAGAGGATTTCCTCAGCCGTGGAAATATCATCATAATTACTGAGGCAGAACGTTACCCATGAGTTTGAGGCGGACTTTGCACGTCGTTCCACCTTACGCGCTGCGGTGAAAATTTCTTTACACAGGAGATTATCACTCTTATCCTGATTATACACGTACCATGCGAAAGCAAGATTTTCATCCACGTCAAAGCATCCGGAGCGGAAATCTTGGGAGGTAAAGTTCCAGTGGGGATGAGACCCCATTCCCCAAAGATTCAAATCCCCAGCGAGACGTGCAGGACTGTATGAAGCGAGGAGGATTCCCAGAAGAGTCATCGTAGTGAAGCAGATTCTGACATGCTTCCAGAAGCGGCCACCGGAAGCCATGTACATAATGAGGATAATAAGACCTACAAGGCCAAGGAACATAGCCTCAGCAGCCTGAATACGCTGCGGTGTGAAACCGAAGGTATCAACCTGATGATACAGGCGCAGGAAAACGCTCACGGCCAGCATCGCAGTCTGAAGTACAAGCAGATACCCGAAGAAAAGCCCCATCATTGTGGTACGAGCCACACCCCTACGGCGGAACAGAAGCACCAATACGCCGGTGGCCAGCGCGGAAGCCCACATAATGGATTCTGCGCCCATGTATAAATAACTCGTCGCAGAAATACCCTCCGGTACTTTGTTAAACCAGAGATAGGCCACATCCGTAGCCGTGACTATGGCAAAAGCAGCATTAATACCTATGAGAATGCTGATGGGGAGATAAGGCAGCATGGAGGAAGACGGCTTTTCTACCTGCGCCACAGCAGGCTCAGGTCTAGCGGCAGTGCGACGGAAGCAATAGAAGCCGAAAACAATGAAGCCAACTAGCCAGTACAGCCCATGCTTCCACCATTCATTATTAAGAGTAATAAACCTTACAACATCGTTCCACCACTCAATAATGGCAGTCCACACCTGCATAACCACCGGATTCTCATCAGCAAATATACTCATGAAGAATACAAAGAACGCCATACATACAAGCACACAGATAAACAAATGAAGAAGAACTCGAAGAGCAGGCAAACGTGATTTACGGCCGGACGCGGACGGACGAGAGATTAACCAGAAGCCCCACCATGTACGGTACCGAGTGAAATTATCCCCGCTACGTGCATTACTGCTGGGACGAATAATCACTATAAGCGGCAGAATGAAACTCAAGACACAGTTCACGAAAGAACCGCTCACGGCAAGGGCCAGCATATTAACGCAAGAAAAAGCATGAAGGAAGCAATACTCCCCCCTGCTGAAGTCTGTACGCAGCAGCAACAGAGCACTCACCCACAGGTAACACCCCAAACCGGCGCCAAGCCCCACGTATGAGTCACGCGGCCACATCAAATCCGCAGCGGTACATACCATTACAAGTACAAGCAGAGGCACTATCCCTCTATGCCACCACACGGGGTCAGAGATAGTGGGTCTCACAGGCTCCATCTGACTGCTGACAGGGGGAATGGCGGGAAGAGCTGGTACAGCAGAGAGAGCGGGAATAGGAGGAAGAGAAGCAGCCTCATTCCCGGCGGGAGCAGAAGGAACAGCTACTGCAGCAGCAGCGCTTGGAGCATTCCCAGCGGTAGCAGGAGCAGCCTTAGGCTCCTCAGCCTTTGGCGTAGAAGGAGGAGGCGGAATGGTAACCTTAATCTCCTCCGAGCTACCGGGAACAGGAGGAAGAGTTTTGATTGTTTCTTGCATAATCGTGAGATGATTAGTGTATTAAAATGACAGAAAGTGTTTAGTTAAGAATGCCTGCTGCATAATCTGCAGCCATCAATCCAGCGCCTATAAGACCGGAATCTGCACCGAAATGAGCCGGCAACAGTTGCAATGCAGCATAATGCACAGGGAAGAGCTGCGCCTTCAGGTGCTCACGTAGCGGAGTAAAGAGCAAATCCCCGGCCTGAGCCACACCGCCCCCGATGATGACAGCCTCAGGCACAATAGAATACATGAGATTCATGATGAGTGACGCAAGTTTCTCCGCGTAGCCATCATACAAAGCACGAGCGATAGGGCATCCCTTCTGAGCAGCAACTGTCAGCTGATAAGGCGAGCATTCGGCAGCAGTGCGAACAATACCGGCAGAGGCGTAGGCTGCTACGGCCTCAGCCGCGAACTCATTGTTCCCGATATATTCCTCAATGGCACCACGGTTCCCAAAGGGACCCGTGCGCCCACGCCAATCAATACAGGTCTGCCCCAATTCTGCGGCAGAAACAGTTTTACCGCGAAGCATGCGGTCATGAATGACGATACCGCCGCCGATTCCGGTGCCGAGTGTAAGGCATGCGAGGCTTTCCAGCCCACGACCTGCACCGAGCTTCCACTCGGCATATGTCATGCAGTTGGCATCATTATCCAGCACAACAGGCAGGCCCAGCGCCTGCTGCATGATATCACGCACAGGCACTTCATGATTCCACACAGGAACGTTAGTCAGCTGATATAGCACGCCCCTGTGAAAATCCGTCCAACCGGGCATACCAAGCCCTACAGCGGAGGCATCAGGATGGCGCTGCAGCAAATCACGGGCCGTGGCACACATGGCCTGAATGATGGCATCCGGGCTATCATAGGCAGCCGTGAGCAGGGGTACAGCTTTCTCCAAAATGGAGTCCCCCTGAGTCACGCCCATCTTAATGCTCGTACCGCCGAAATCTGCTGCAATCGCCTTTTTCATAACGCATTAGTAGCCGCGATGAAGAGCAGGTGTCCCCATATCGATAGAGCCATCGGCGGGCACCTGACTCAGGTCAAAGGGAATGCGCCAGCGGAAGCGGCTGCCTTCATTTGTCTGAATGAGGATATCAAGAGCCATGGTTCCGTTCTGTACATTCTTCAGCTCAGCAAGCTCAGCGAGGGGAATATGCACAAAGGCACCGGTCTTCCCCTCATGCGTGCGGCTCATAACACAGGGGAAAGCGACGGCGTCATAATCCCGATTCACTTGGAAGGGCGGATCCTGTACGTAGGTATTCACATTAACCACATTCGACTCCAGCTCAAGATGCACTTCCAGCGCATCACCCACCCGTTTGAAATTGGCAGCATAAACAGCAGGAGGCGTCATGTTGGTATAAAAACGCGTGGTGCAACCAGCAGGGGCAAACACTTCAGAATGAGCCAAAATGCGGCAGCTCGCCAGTGTCATGTACGTGGGAGTATAGCCAAAAGTGTAATTGCCGGCCTCCATCAGAGGAGTACCAAACTGAGCGTTCTGGCTGATGGTACCATCATTGTGCGGGAGATTCAGGCCGTGTCCCAGCTCATGAGCAAAGCCGCCGAACCATTTCGTAAGCAAGCGGCCCTCACGAGTTCTCTGCCCAAGGTGACGGATATCAAAGTGGGCGTAGTCCAGTGCAAAACAGTTAGTACCCAGACCATAGAAGGGTACACCACCGGGGTTCAGGTCATTGTACTTATCATCATAATGTGTGGGCATGATGATGAAGTTATGCTGACTGGTGCGAAGTGTGGGGTTTTCGTCCAAATAAGCATTCACCTCAGACAAGCAATCATTATGGCCGGTGCCATAAGCGTAGTGAGTGTGCGGCTTGCTGCCACGCACCAGAATAATGTTAACATTGCCGTTATCCTGAAGCGTCAGACCAAAAGAGCGGTTACCCAGCCCATTTCTGGCCATTTCCTTGCCATAATACTGCTGCACGTAAATCAGCAGCTCACTGATGCGGCGCTCGTAATCAGCCAGCGGCTCACGGTCATTACCTACAAAGTAAATAACATTGAGATGATTAGCGGTAGGCTCCAGCTGAATGCTGTCTGCCAGAAGCTCCTGAGCTCGGGGTTGAAAATGTGAAGGAACAGCACCCGTGACGGCTGTAGTCAGCCCCAGGGCACACATCGTGGCTATTATTGCGCGAATGTGCATACGCGCAATATTTTGACAGAAAATTCTGAAAAGTCAAGCTCAGTATTCTTTCTGAACTTAGACTGAAGCAGTTAATCATGGCGATAATCCGTGCAGTAATTCAGCACGGCTGCATGCAAGAATTCTTGCGTTAAGGTGGCAAAGTTCAGCGGGGGAAGCATATCCCGCAATTTAGTGGCTGCATTATAACGAATACGTTCAATCAGCCTATCTGTCAGCCCCTCAGCATACAGAATGATGTGCTCAGGACTATGTGTACAAGTGATAATGACTAGCAGACGAGCTATCATCTCCTCCAGCAGACTGCGATCTCCATAATCCAGAGTAGCCCAATCTGCAGGCATAGGCAAATAATGCAGAGGACCACACTCCCGCAACTCCCCGCGGCGATACATAGAGCACGAGGGCACCCCACTCTGAGGTAAACAGATGGTAGCGGTATTATCTGCTGTTTTATCTGCAAGCAGAGAGGCCATGCAAGGGCGGTTTACACAGCAACGATAGCGATTGCTAAGGTGGTCAACAAGCGCCTGTGGCGATAGCGTTTCTACGGCCTGCAGCAGCGTGATACTCCGCAGGCGCTTCCCTCGCAGCATCTCATCCAGCATGCCATCCAGACTTTCCACATCCAGATATGCAAAACTTGCCGTGCGTCTCTTCAGCTCAGCTCCGTGCAAATCCATCAGCGTGAGCTCGCAACGCAGAAGATTACCCTCTCTTTTCCCCTCGATGAGAGCATGCAGCGCATGTCCGGCATGATAACGATACAACTGCACCGGACGCCCCCCCGCAGAGGGCACTTCGCCCACTGCGTAGATTTCTCCACGACGGCTCAGCACCGCAACAGCTTTCCCCACCGTCACTAGACTCAGTCCTGTGGCGGCAGCAAGCTGCGGACGGGTGGCTTCTCCCCGCTCATGCATCAATTTCAGTACGGCTTTTTCTGCTCTAGTCATCTCACTTTATAAACTCGGTTAATTAAGTATAAACTTTCTTCATATGTTTGACAAGCACAAAATGCAACACATTGATTTTGTTAACACAAGAATCACATCACAGAAGCATATAGGACAACCAGAGAGCAGAAACAAGAGGGCGAACACTCGACAGGCAGATAACTATCTGTTAAAATAAGCGGCGTTAAGAACCTTTCACACACAAATATACACATGAAGTACATCTTTGTAACCGGCGGCGTAGTATCCTCACTGGGTAAAGGGCTTGCGGCAGCATCCATCGGCACATTGCTTGAGCACTGTGGTCTGGACGTGACCATGCAGAAGTTTGACCCGTATCTGAACATCGACCCGGGCACCATGAGCCCCTACCAGCACGGTGAGGTGTACGTGCTGAATGACGGAGCTGAGACGGACTTGGACCTTGGCCACTATGAGCGCTTCATCCACTGCCAGCTCTCCCGCCTTAACAACCTGACCAGCGGCAAAGTGTTCGAGCACGTGCTGGAAAAGGAGCGCCGTGGCGATTACCTCGGCAAGACCGTGCAGTACATCCCGCACGTGACTGACGAGATTAAGCAGCGCCTTTATGACCTGACCGAGGCCAACAAGGAATGTGACGTTATCATTACGGAAATCGGCGGTACTGTGGGTGATATCGAGGGTTACCTCTTCCTGGAAGCCCTGCGTCAGTTTGCTCTGGAAGTTGGACGGCACAACTGCTGCTTCATCCACGTAACGCTGTTGCCCTACATCAAGGCTGCAGGCGAGACAAAGACAAAGCCCACTCAGCAGAGTGTTGCCAAGCTGCGAGAAATCGGTATCCAGCCAGATATCATCGTGTGCCGTACCGAGATGGACAACCTCACAGATGAAGAGAAGCGCAAGATTGGTATGTTCTGTAACGTGCCGCCGCGCAACGTGGTAGCCTTCTGCGACGTGAAGCACAGCATTTACGAGTGCCCGCTGGATTTGGGGCGTGACCGCGTGGATCGCATCGTGACGGAGGTACTGGGTATCACCGTACCCAAGCCCAAGATGGATGAGTGGCAGAAGTTCGTAGGCCGCGTAATTCACCCCTCCCACAGCGTACGCATCGCCGTGGTGGGCAAGTACATCTCCCTGCAGGACGCATACAAGTCCATTTACGAAAGCTTCACTCACGCCGGCGCGGCTAATGACTGCCGCGTGGAAATCGTCCGCGTGGATGCCGAGGCACTTGAAAGCAGCAGCTGCGAAGCCCTTATCGGTGATGTGGACGGCATTCTGGTGCCGGGCGGTTTCGGCGAGCGTGGTGTGGAAGGCAAGATTATGGCTGTGCAGTATGCTCGTGAGAAGGGCATTCCCTTCTTTGGTATCTGCCTTGGCATGCAGGTGGCCGTTATCGAGTTCGCACGCAATGTCCTCGGCCTGAAGGACGCGAACTCCACCGAGTTCGACAAGAGCACTCAGAGCCCTGTCATCTGCCTGCAGGAAGAGCAGAAGACCATCACGAACATGGGTGCCACCATGCGCTTGGGCGCATACCCCGCACACATTCAGCCCGGAAGCCTTTGCAGCAAGCTGTACGGCGGTGCTGAGATTATCTCCGAGCGTCACCGTCACCGCTATGAGTTCAATGCTGACTTCCGCGAAACCTGCGAGAAGGCCGGCTTGGTCATCTCCGCTGTAAATGATGAACATGGTCTGGTAGAAGTAGTGGAGCTGCCCACACACCCGTACTTCATCGCCTGCCAGTACCACCCCGAGTTCCAGAGCCGTCCCACGGCACCGCACCCGCTCTTCAATGGTCTGGTGGCAGCCGCTCTGGAGAAAAAGCAGGGCTAATAAGAAACAACTTACGAGTCGACGGTCAGAGCCGGAAAGGCCTGGCCGTCGGCCCTTTTTCGTCTATCTGCATCTATGATTGATATTCTGGTAGTACTGGCATACTTCTGCGCCATTTTCGGCATCGGCCTGTATGTGGGTCGCAAGCAGGAAAGCCTGGAAAGCTACGCCCTCGGTAACAGGAACCTCCCATGGTGGGCTATTCTTGCCTCCATCCTCGCCGCAGAAATCAGCGCCGCCACCTTCCTCGGAGCCCCCGGTGAAGGCTTCGCGCTGCGAAACTTTACCTACGCGCAGCTCGCCATCGGCACCATTCTAGGCCGAATTATCGTGGGGCGTCTTTTCCTGAAGCCTTATTACCAATATAACGTCGTATCCATTTACGAGTATCTGGAGAAACGCTTCGGGCTGAGCACACGCCGCTGGGCTAGTATCACCTTCCTCATCAGCCGCGTGCTGGCAAGTGGCACCCGCCTCTTCTTCGCGGGCATTCTGCTTGTCATCGCGTACATGATGATTACCGGGCAGGAGAGCGCCGGACAGGTGGAAACCGTGGTCATATACATTGCCGCGCTCACCTTCATCACCATTGCTACAGCAGTATATACCACGCTGGGTGGCCTGAAGGCCGTGGTGTGGACGGACGTGCTGCAGGCTTCCATTCTCGCTATCTCTCTTATCACCACTATCGGCGTTCTTCTCTTTAGCATCAAGGCCGGTGGAAGCTGGAGCGAGGCTTGGGATGCCATCTGCTACCACCTCGGGAACAAGGATTATAACCCCTGCAAGATTGAGAACCTGCAGCCTTGGGCCTTCTTCGACGGCGGAATGACCGGGCAGGGGCTCATGGCGGACATCAAGAACATCCTCGGCAGTGAATACACCCTGTGGTCTGCCGTTCTCGGCTCCACGTTCATCACTATGGCCACCCATGGTACGGACCAGGACATGGTGCAGCGCATGCTGGCCGCCCCGGACAGCAAGAAGGGCGCGAAGGCCGTGATTCTTTCCGGGCTTATGGATATGCCCATCGTGCTCGTCTTTATCTCCTGCGGCATGCTGCTCTTCGTCTACTTCGCGCAAAATGGCATCACTCCTCCTGAGAAGCAGATTGAGATATTCCCCTGGTTCATTATTCACTGCCTTCCGGCCGGTGTGCGAGGCCTTCTAGTGGCAGCCCTTCTTGCCACTGCCATGGGCTCACTCTCCACAGCGCTGAATGCCTTAGCGACGACCGCCACACGTGACTGGTACGTGGACGTATTCCGACCGCAAGCCACACAGGAACAACAGCTGCGTGCCGTGCGCCTGCTCACTGTCTTCTTTGCCGCGCTTCTCATTCTTGTGGGAGCAGGCACGGCTTGGCTCACGGTGATGGATCCGACTGTGCGCATTCTTCCCATAGCGCTGGGCATCTTCGGGTACACGTATGGTTCACTGCTGGGCATCTTCCTGCTCGGCATGTTGACCAGAAGCCGTGGTAATGATACGGGTAACATTCTTGCCATGATTGCAGGCTTTGCCACTGTCATCACGCTGGAAGTTCTCACCCGTTGTGATGCCATCCCCGCCATTGCCTTCCCGTGGCGCGTGAAGATTGGCACCATCGCCACCTTTGCGGTGGGTTGCTGCTTCCGCACTCCGCTTCAACTCGTCCGGAAAGACAAGTAACTCTGTTATAGATAACACGGGCCGCATACAAGAAGCTGTGCGGCCCGCTTTTTTTTGCTTGCGCAGCTCTTGCTTCACATGCTAGAATGCACTCATGAAAAGAACCCTCATTACCTGTGTGGCTATGGCCCTGATGAGTGGGCTGGCCTTTGCCGGCAATATTACTCAGGGCGTACGCAGTGGCGATATATGGACGAAGAGTCGCGACCAAATGGCCCATGCCGGTTTCGACGGGGTGCGCTATGCCCCCGTTGATGACAACCGCATCCGCGTACCCCGTAATGGAGGGCTGCAACTTGATGGCATCGAGCTGGGTGAAACTATCGTTACTTGGAACGCTGAGGGGATACTCTCCAATATGGTCGCCATGATTTATAATAAGGGTGATGATGGTGCCATGAGTCAGGAAGACTACACCCAACTGCTTCAGAACACCATCAAAGCGCTGAATGAACTTACTGGCGTGGAAGGGAAGGCCCGGCGCAGCTCTCAGCGAGAAGCCGGCGTGGCGCTGAAAATATGGGTATGGGAATGGGATGGCGGTGTTATCCGTCTGGAAGCCTCTTATACGGGCGGCTCCCGCAGAACAACTTTTGAAGCTGAGTTTATCCGTCTGCGCATGGGCGCCACTCAGGAGGCTGTTACGGCCGGCGGTGCATCAAATGCCGCCAACCGCAGAGAGCTTCGCACCAATGTAAAGCGCGACGAGGAGAGCGGGGACGTGTGGATTGACGGGGTAAACATGGTAGACCAAGGAGATAAGGGCTACTGCGTTCCTGCCACTGTAGCCCGTGTATTCGCCTACTATGGAATGGATGGTGTGGACCAGCATGCCCTTGCTCAGCTTTGTGACAGCTCAGCCCAAGGTGGCACCTCTACGGCAGCCATGCAAACAGCGCTGGAGTCTATCAGCCGCCGCTTCCACGTCCGCATTCAGAGCCTAGATGGCCGCACCGCCACGGAATCCATCATGGCTCTCATTGAGGATTACAACAAAGCCGCTCGCAGATTACGCCGCCCGATGGCAACCCCCCAGAACTGGATAGAGGTAACCCGTGACCGCGAGGTTCTTCTGGCCGCTCGCGGAACTAAACGTGCCGTTCGCCGCTGGTTCAATGCTATGAAGAAAAGCATAGATGCCGGCATTCCCGTACTGTGGAGCGTGGAGCTTGGTATTTTCCCTGAAGCCGGCATTCCTCAGGCATCCGGTGGCCATATGCGCATGATTATCGGGTACAATGAGGAATCCGAAACAATTTATTACAGCGATTCTTGGGGTGCAGGACATGAGCGCAAATCAATGCCTATGAACCAAGCCGCCGCTATCACCCGCAATCGTTACATCCTTCGCCCCTCCAGATAAAAGGAGACTCATCACTCTAAAATACAAAGCGCCATGCTGCAGTCATTTGCAGCATGGCGTTCTGATTTTCCGTACATATTTTCACCGAGCCTTTCTCATGCGCACTAGGAAATCCTATAAGCACATAAAAAGGCCGCCCGGTGAAAATCACCGGGCGGACATGAGTTTACCGGAAAGGAATAATCAGGCTTTCTTCGCGGACCTATCCACGCCGATGGTACGGGCAGTCCAGTCTCGCATACGGGCGAAAATGGAGTACAGACCGGGCACAAGGAAGATACCGAACAGCGTAGCCAGAAGCATACCGAAGAAAGTGGTAATACCAATTTCCTGACGGCTGGCAGCACCGGAGCCGGTAGCAACCACCATGGGGAATACACCGAAAAGGAAGGAAATGGCTGTCATGAGCACAGCGCGGAATCGCATACCGGCACCATTCAAGGCAGCTACCTGCACAATATTACCAGCGGCGTGGTCCTCCTTACTGAACTCTACCATAAGAATGGCGTTCTTGGCGGCAAGACCGATAAGCATCAGAATACCCAGCTGCACATAGATGGAGAGCGTGAGGCCAAAGACCTGTGCACCCATGAAGGCACCCAGAGTAGCTACGGATACAGAGAGCATGACGGGCACCGGAGTGGTCCAGCTCTCGTACTGAGCCACGAGGAAGAGATATGCAAAGAGCATGGCCAAGCCGATGAGCAGGCCCACCTTGCCATCATTCTGGCGCTCCTGATAGGAGAGATCCTTCCATTCCACGGACCACTGGCGGCCCGTATTGTTGTTACGCTCTTCCATATTGATTTCGGCGATAGTCTTCTCAATAAGGGCCATCACTTGGCCTGACCCCACTCCGGGAGCAGGCATGACCGTCACATCCGCACTCATGTACTGATTGAATCGGCCGTAATTAGACGGGCCAAGGCGGTAGGAGAGCGTGCACACAGCAGAAAGCGGCACCATCTCGCCATGGGCATTACGCACCATCTGGTTCATGATGTCATCAGCCGTACGGCGATCACGCACATCACCCTGAATCTTAACCTTGAAGTTGAAGCCGTTCAGCGTGAAGTCATTCACATAGGAGGACGCCAATACCGTCTGGAGAGTATTGAAGATGCTCTTCACGTCCACATTGAGGGCCTGAGCCTTCTCTCGGTTGATTTCGAGGCGAATCTGCGGAGTTTCAGCATTGAATTCAGAGCGAACCATGGAGATTAGGCCCTGATGAGCCTGAAGGCGAGCCGTGAGCTCCTTGACCATGTTACCGAGGTCAGCAGGCGTGGCACTACCGCGGCCTTCCAGTACCATGGACACACCGCCATACAAGCCAAGGCCCTGAATGGCAGGGGGAGTGGTGGCCATGACAGAGGCCTCCGGAATATCAGCACAGGCAGCATTAATCCGCTGCGCCAGAGCTGAGGCATGCAGTTCAGGAGAGGTTCGCTCACTCCAAGGCTTAAGCATGACGATAACCATGCCGTTACCCTCACCGGAACCGGAAGCAAAGCTGAAACCACTGGTGGAGGTTACCATCTCAATACCCTCAAATCTTCCAATGCGCTCTTCAATCTGACGCATCACCCTATCCGTACGCTGCTTAGCGGTAGCAGAGCCTTCAAGGTTTACGATACAGAAGACGGCACCCTTATCCTCCGTGGGAATGAAGGAGCTGTTGAGCATCTCGGGTGCAATAAGGCTAAGAAGTTCAAACTGGCTCTGTGCTGCAGACTTGGCACCGGCAGGAGGAGCAGCGGCCTGCGGAGCACCGCGCCAGATTTGGTTCCACCATTGAGGCGCACCAGCGGTGTAGACGTAATTGGCGTACAGCACAGCAGCCAAAGTGATGACTGTCAACCACGCGTTACGCACCAGAATGCCAGCACCCCACAGATAGAAGGTGCGGCACTTCTCCATGAACCAGTTGAAGGGACGGAACAGCCAGTAGGAAAGAGCACTCTGCTTCACTCCAGCCGGGCGCAGAATGAGAGCGCACAGAGCAGGGGAGAGCGTGAGAGCATTGAAGGTGGAGATACAGAGAGCCACGCACATGGTCACAGAGAACTGGGTGTAAATCACACCCACCATGCCACCATAGAAGGCGATAGGCACATACACGGCCAGAGTCACCAGAGTGGTGGCGATAATGGCGCCAGTAATCTGCTTCATACTCTTAATAGTAGCCTCTCTCGGGCTGAGTCCTTCCTCGTGAATGATTCGCATCACATTTTCCACCACCACAATAGCGTCATCCACCAGTGAGCCGATAACCAGAATGAGGCCGAACATCGTCAGCACGTTAATGCTGTACCCCAGCACATACATGAAGGCAAAGGCACCCAGAAGAGATACCGGAATAGCCAGAGTGGGAATCAGCGTGGCGCGCCAATCCTGCAGGAAAACGTAAGTCACCAGCACCACAAGCAACAGAGCGAGCACCAAGGTAATGCCGATTTCTTCCATCGTGGCCTGAATAGCCTGAGTGGGGTCATAACCCATCGTCCATGTGACACCATCCGGGAGAAGAGGCTCGATTTCCCTCATCTTTGCCTTCAGGGCCTCCACGGTCGCCAGAGCGTTGGCATCATTATTACGCTGAACCATCATACCAACAGCATTACGGCCATTCAGGCGGCTGTAGCCGGAGTTATTTTCTGCGCCCAGCTCGATAGTGGCGATATCACCCAAGCGGGTAACGTGACCTTCCTCGCCTCGCTTAACAATAATGTTGCTGAACTCTTCCACAGTACGGAGTCGGCCTGTAGCCGTCACCTTATAAGTAGCATAAGCGCCTTCGTCCTGTGAGCCTACAGAACCTGCAGCAGCCTGAATATTCTGAGCTGCAATGGCGCTGTTCACATCAGCCGGAGTGATGTTCAGCGCGTTCATGCGGGTCGTGTTCAGCCACACTCGCATGGAGTAGTTACGGCTGTGCATGATATCAGCCACGGATACACCGTCCACCTGGGTGAGCGGGTCTTTCACGTTCATACGCAGCCAGTTTGTGAGTTCGAGAATGTCCATTTTATTCTCGTCGCACATGAAGCTCAGGAAGCAGAGCATATCACTGGAGCGCTTACGCACGCTGTAACCAGTACGCTTAATTTCTTCAGGGAGACGGCTCTCCACCTGCTTAATAGCATTAGAGACGTTCACCATGGCCATATCATCATTCGTGCCTGTCTCGAAGATGAGGGTCAGGGAATAGGAGCCATCATTCGTACAGGAAGAGTAGAAATACAGCAGGTCATCCATGCCGATAAGGTTCTCTTCCACAGGGGCGGCCACCACCTGAGCCAACTCCTCAGCACTGGCACCCGCGTAATTCATGCGCACCGAAATAGTGGGCGGAGATACTTCCGGGTACTCAGACACGGGCATCATGCTCAGGCAGAGAAAACCTGCCAGCATCATCACGATGGATATAACGAAGGCGAACTTGGGTCTGCCGATGAAAAATTGAGAAAACATAGTCGTCAGATTGGGTTATTCAGCTTATTCGGCGTTGGAAGTTGATTCTTCAGCGGAAGGCATTACAACCTCCTGAGAGGGTGCCGGGGTAACAGGTGTACCATCCTCCACCTCAGCTAAGGGGGAGATGATGCACTGATCACCTTCCTCCAGACCGGCAAACACAGGCACAAGCCCATTCTCATCCACACTGCCACAGAGCACGCGCACCAGAACAGCGCGGTTATGGCGCATAGCGTACACATAGCGGCCACTGGTATCCGTGAGCACGGCCTCAGCAGCCACCGCGGGCACGCGGCGATCAGACTTGCGCGTGACTCGGATGGTCACAATACCACCGGGCTGCAGCAGAGCGTCTTCATTCTTGAAAACAGCCCAGAAGTTCTGCGTATCCGTGGCCGTCTGAATCACATTATCACTAAAGGCCACGCTGCCACGCTCATGGTAAGTGTTACCGCTAGCCGTCACCAGCGTAACATCAGCTTCTGACTCCAGACGGTCATCCGTGCCATATGTGGAAAGAATGGCATTTTCACTCAGTGAGAAACGCACATAAATGGGGCTTATCTGCACCAGAGTGGCGAGAGGTAGCCTCATGTCGGAAACATAGTTACCACGAGAAAAAGCGACACGCCCCACACGCCCGGTAATGGGAGCGCATACCGTACAGCGCGCCAAATCATCCTCTGCTATCACCAGAGCAGCTTGGGCACTCTTCAGCTGGGCCTTAAGCTCATCCATAGTGGCCTTTGCGCGCTCCAGCTCAGAGCGGCTGGTTGCATCCGTCGTTGCCAGCGCAAGCTGGCGTTCATATTTTCTCTCAGCGTCTCTCAGCTTGACTTCAAGCTGCGCAATAGCAGCGCGACGGGCATCCACCACAGCCTGATAGCGAGTTGGGTCAATGCTGAAAAGCGGAGCTCCCTGCTGAACCACATCACCCTCCCGGAAGGAAGGTTCGCCGAGCACACCCTGAACAAGAGGACGCAAAGACACTCGATTAATGGCCTCAACACGAGCACCCTGACAGGTGAGTACCGTGGTATCCTGGGCCATAACTACAGGTGTCAGCACGACTTCCACAGGCGGGACATCCGCAGCAGCGCTGCGTTCCTCACTCGCACCGGCATTATTCTGGGCCATCACGGGCACAACAGTATCACCCACTCGCACTTTATGAGCGCCGTCAGTAATGATTGTTTCACCTTCGCTGAGGCCTTCATACACGGACTGTAAGCGTCCCTGAATGGAGCCAACGATTACCTCTTTACGGGAGACGACATTCTCAGCATCCACTACGTATACATATGCACCGTCAGCATCATAATGAACAGCGGTGAGAGGCACCATGCAAACCTGCTGAGTATCAGAAAGAGCTACATGCATAGCACCGATTCCACGGGGGGTAAGCTGGTTATCCCTGTTAGAGAACTCAGCCCACAGGGTGTAGGTATCCGTGGCAGAAGTCAGCATGTTATCCACGATGCAAACTCTGCCGGCATGAGCATACTGACGCCCATTAGCCATGGTAAGGCGTACATCAGCCACATTACTGATTTCCTGAGGTCCGCGGAAAATACCGTTCACATCAGCCTGACTAAGAGGGAAGCGAACATAGATGGGGTCCATCTGCTTAATCGTAACCAGATTTTCTCCGCGGGTAATGTAGTTACCCTGAGAGAACGCGGCACGACCAATGCGACCTGTAATTTCCGCACGGATGGTGCAATCTTCCAAGTCCTTGCGAGCGCGCACCAGTTCAGCCTCAGCACCGGCGCGGCTGGCACGCAGTTCTTCAAGCCTAGCCTCAGCACTTTCTGTCTCTTCCACAGAGGCCGCCTGACGCTGAGAAAGGCCGGCAAGACGGCGATGATTATTCTCAGCATACACGATACGGGCATCAATCTCCTCAAGAGCGGCTTCAGCCTGCTGTACAGCGGCGCGGTAGCGGGTGGGGTCTATCTCAAACAGAACATCACCCTCCTGTACTATGGATCCTTCCTGGAACCGGGGTTCCAACAGGTAACCTTCTACTGCAGAACGAACAGCAACGCTACGAATGGCCTCCATATGGCCAATACTCTTGCGAGTAATACGGTCCCTTCCTATTGATACGGTCTCAACTTGGACGTGCGCTGCCTGTCTGCCCATCTGAGCCTCAGCCGAGAGGGCAAGAAGCGGTAGCAACACCGCGACTTTATGAAAAACTTTCATGAGGTACATTTTAGCGAATTATTTACAAAAATCAACTTTATTTTAGTGAAGATTCCGCCATACGGCAAAAAAATGTGTTATACTCAACCAGCACGGCAAATGGAGCGAAGACGTCTGGCCGCCACCAGCACGGGGAAAATCCCCATAAGGAAGAGATAAACAGCGTCACGCCAAATAGTTGGAACAGAACCGGCATCCGTTTCCTGATTAATACCGCCGAAAGCAAGGGCCTGCCTCGGCGCAAGGAAGAAACCGCGATGCTCATTGCGACGACCGTCCTTACGGGCAGTTTTAACGCCTTCACGCACCACATTGAGGTTTCTGTTTGAGTAGAAGAACTCCACAGGCTGATCAGACTCATGCACCTCACGCTCCTCAAGCTGAGTGGTCAAGCGCTCAAGATACTCTTCATCACCGCTGAGGGCAGCCTTACGCACCCAGCGGAGAATGTCTTTAGCCTCCTCTACATCCCGAGCTGTAGCATTAAAAAGAAGAGCAGCACGCTGAACAAAGCGCAATTCTTCTACTGAGCCGTTCGCTTTCAGGTATTCACGGCGCTCATTCACTCGGCGGTTCTCTACCTCCCACAGATTACCATGAGTTTGCGTTACGAACATCATTTCAAACGCATAACGCAGCGGACAGAATTCAGCGATAAGAGGAACAGGTTTAGAAGTGATGTTATGAGTACGCTCATCCTGATAAGCGACACGGTGGCGAAGGTTGGAAAGGCGGTTTTCAATGGCAGCCGGCAAAAAGTCCGGCAAATCGGGACTGAACTCATTCATCTCCTCGAAACGAATGAGAGCGCCGGCCAATAGGATTTGCGGCACGAGCAGGAGAGGCACAATGTTCAGCGCTGTACGCTCAGAACTCACCAGAGCAGATACCATCAGAGAAAGAGCAATGCCTACAAATGCAGTCAATGTCATTACCCCCAGATGCTGCCAAAACATTCCCTCAATTTCCAAAATGGCATTTCCTACCAGAAGATACAAAGCGCACTGTACTGCCGCTATACCGGTGATAACCAGAACCTTAGCGGCCAGATAGCCCGTAATAAATAGCTTGTAATTACTTTCACGCTTCAGCAAAGGCCTATCACGCAAAAGCTCACAGGCTGCATCCGTCAGACCGAAAAACATAGCCAACACCAGAGAGAGGAATAAATACTCATTTATGTGGAGTGACTTGTAAAACGTGTATGGCTCATCATAAGAAGCACGTAAAGTGCCGGCTATAAGCAAAGCAAGGACTGGCCCCTCCAGCAGCACAGCATACAAGGCCTTGCGGCTGCGAACTCGCCCCAACAAAGTGCGGTTGAACCACAGAATAAAAAGACGCCAAAGCTCCCTCCAGCTGCGCCGCGGGCTTCGTGGCACAGGCCTGACACGCTCAGGTTCCTTCGCTATGTCTTCCGTGGGCTTGCTGCGGTAATAGTAGTTCTCGAAGCGGTCCTGCCACATACCAGGACTGGGTTTCTGCTCATTACCCAAGCGGCTATATGGCGCCTCCAGCACCTCAAACACATAATCTGCGCCGCCAGCAGCTACAGCTTCGCGGGAAACATGAAGGCCCAACTCCTGAGCAGATTTGCGGAAATAGTCCACCATATCGGACGGAGTCCCCCAGAACGCCATTTGCCCATTGGAATTCAGCACCATCACTTTCTTGAAGCGGCTGAGAATTACCTGAGAGGGGCGGTGAAGGGTACAAAGCAGGATACGCGAGTGAGACATGCTTTCAAGCGTATCAATCACGCGCTCAGCATCACCGGAGGAAAGACCACTTATCGGTTCGTCAATAAGGAATACCTCCGCCGTACCGGTGAGATCCAGCCCAAGATTCAGGCGAGTACGCTCGCCGTCAGATAATGTACGAGCGCCGGCGCGGCCAACATTTCTATCAGCCAGTGCGCCAAGCCCCACATAGTTAAGAATGGAGAGCACACGCCGCTTGCGGTCCGCGTCATTCAATCTGGGGCGGCGGGCAATGGATGCATGGTAAACCTGCTCACCTACTGTCATAGCTTCATCCAGAATATCCTCTCTGGGAATGAACGCTATATGACGGCGCAAATCCGTGGCATCAGGAGTGAGGCGAGCATTATTGTAATGAATGGAGCCAAATGATGGAAGAAGATGGCCGGCCAGCATGCTCAGCAACGTGCTCTTACCGGAGCCACTAGGACCGAGAATGCACGCCATCTCTCCGCGTTTAAGCGTGAAATCAATATTATCCACCACTCGCCCGGCACGCACAAAGTCTCGCGTAAGGCCCTGAACTCTCAGGGAATGAATAAGTGACGACTCCTCCTCCAGAACGCCGGATGAAAAGCGGCAACGCAAAGACTGTACCGGGCTTAGGCTGATGAGGTCACCATCCGTCAGGGCCATATCACCCTTTACGGATTCTCCATTGACTTTCAAATAATTATCACCCTCAATAATGCGCAGGTGCCCCTCACCATCCGTGCGGGAATAACTCACTTCAAATACCACGGCTGATGCCAGACCGGGAGTCAGCATGAGGGCTGAAGTGCTGTTAATATAAGGATGATTAGTGACGATGAGTTTACGAATATCCGGAGCCAGCTGATAACTACGCCCGGGAGCTTCCACATTATGCAACTCAGCAAAACGATATGGACCCAGCCCATTTACAGTAAACGGGGTATAGTATGTAGTCCTTACAGTCTCGCCTGGCGAAAGCGTGCGACCTTCCAGCACAAACTCGGCATCCCGGCCAAGCACTTCCAGCTCAACATCAAGACTAAAACGTACGCGGGCCAGAGGATTTCTGGGGCGCTGGCGCGTTATGCTCACCTCATCATCCTCGCGGAAAAGGTATCCCACGTAGCTCACGCCGCTGTAGCGGTTCTGGATAAGTGAGCGAATGGTACCATAACTGAGACTCCATTCAGCCAACTCCACATTCTGCCCGGGAGATAAAATCTGCATATCACCCTTATGCAACACTCGCCCACATATGCAGAGAGGCTTCCGGGTATCATTTATGATAAGCAGCACATGCACACAGTGCAAAGCACGAAAACTGACCTCGCCCTCTTCCCGAGCAAGAGTCACAGTATTCGGCGCAGTCTTGTGAGAAAAGGTCAGGCACTGAATAGGGGCAGGGGCATCCTGCCCGGGTGTGCGAATGAGGTCTTCAAGCGCCGGGGCAACGCCGGGCAAGTTCAAACCATTCGTCACCTGCTCAAAGAGGGTAGGATTAGTCAGGTCGCCACCCACTCGGTACAACATGGCCAAAATCTCCAGGGCAAGGGCCATGCGTTCTTCCAATGTACGGTGTGCAGCAGCCAGAGTGAGTGTGTCACTCAGGGAGAACCGGGCGGTATAAGCCGTCTGGAATCGCTCAGCCAACCAGTGGTGTTCCACATTCGGAAAATCATAGCGGAGCATGTCCATGGTAGTATCCATGTCCTCTATGACGATACCATCCACTCGAGCCATAATGGATGCAAACAAATCCACAATGACGCCGGCATAACTCCTGCGAGATTCATCACGCGCAGCCACTCGGCGCGGCACTCTGGAAAAGATTTCAGCAAAGTAACTGCGCAGCGCATGAATACGCTTACGAGCCAGCCGGAGAAGGGGCTTAGTATGGCTGGAGAAAGGCATCTTCATAAATCAGGACCGGTGGTCTTACCGGCGCCGGGGCAACGCTGTTCCCACCCGGGGAAGTTCCACTTATAAGGGAAATCACGGCACTGCTGAGGCTTAACAGGCTGAATTCTGCAGCCCTCATCCGTGAGCATACAGCAGGGGCCATTACCATTCTCTGCGTCTATGAGGGAAAGCCCTCGCCGGTTCCGCTGCAGGCGGCAATAGCGCTCAATAAAAAGCTCTTCGCTAAGGCCAAGATAAGCAGCAATAGCAGTGATATCCTCGTCAGTCAGGCAGACATCACCCTCCCAGCGGCAGCAAGCACCACAACGCTGACATGTGTGTATAATGGGGGTAGTATCACTCATTCGTTTCAGCTGCGGATTTCCCACGGTTTATGTTTTGCGGCTGTAATATGAGGAGGGCGCACGTACAACGGCTCTGCAGGCTTGGCCGCAAGTTCTTCCTGTGCTGCGGGGGTAAGAGCGGCCCAACTGCGGATAAGCCCCTCAGCAGTAGGTACAAGCCCGGCTTTAGCCACAGTAAGATTATATTTACCCATAACCTCTTCTGATTCGACCGTATATACAGTAGCACCGCTTGCCAGCTCTTCACGAAGCTCATCCGGAGTCAGCACCACAATTTCACCACTACTGCGCCGCAGCGTCCAGCCACCACGGCGAGCATCTGATATAATGAGAGCACCATCCGCAGCCAAATCATCCCATGAACCAATGGCAACCACACGTGCAGCTCTTACGGTGGCAACACCAACGGCCGCCGCCAGCGCCACGCGCACACCGCCATAGCTACCAGGACCAGCTCCCACCAGCACCATATCAAGCGGCTCATTTCCCAATGCTGAAAGAGCTTTTTCCAATGCAGGGAAAAGGTGTGCATCATGATTTCTCTCCGTGTGCCAGCTAGCCCGAGCACATACATTACCGGCAAGGGAGAGGCAGAGAGAAGCCTGAGGCTGAGAACATTCGATGGCGATTATATTCATGCCTGAGACAGTTTGGCTGTAGTCCACTTACCGCGGCTTACTACCTTGAGCACCTTGAGGCCTGCGGCGCGTGCGGCATCAAGGGTCTCGTCTTTCTGGGTATTAAGGATACCGGAGATAATAAGAACACCGCCGGGCTTCATCGCGGCCAGAAGGCGAGGGAAAGCTTTCTGTAACACGGTGGAGAAGAGATTAGCCAGCACGATGTCAGCCTGTTCACCGGGAGCCGGAGACCATTCAAAAACGTCTGCCTGAAAGAGGTCCAGATTATCAGCACCACCATTACGCTCGATATTGTGACGAGCCACCTCCACGGCGATGGGGTCAAAATCAAAGCTGATGGCATGCTGAGCCCCTAGGCGCAATCCTGCCAGCGCAAGAACGCCGGTACCACAACCAATATCCGAGAGCGTCCAAGGAGCTTTCCTATTTTTTGCTTCATCGCAGAGCATGCGCAGGCATGTGGACGTGGTAGCATGATTACCGGTACCGAAGGCGCGTTCAGCCGGGAAAGTAAGAATAATACGCTCAGGATACCGCTGCTGCAGTTCTTCCAGTACAGAGGGCTCATCACTGGCAGAGATTACCAGCCTGTCGCGAATAATGAGAGGGGGTGTGTTTTCCGGAGCGGTGGCAGCCACCCAGTCCACAGTCTGCACTTCCTCAGTCTTACCGCCATAGCATGCGGCTAGAACAAGAGCTTCTTCCTGAGAATCCGTATATACATCGATATTCAGGCGCTCAGCATGAAAGGCCTCGGATATCACAGTCCCCGGCAGATTGCTCAAACGCTCCTGCCATTCTTCTTCATTCGCCTTAGCGATTGTCTTCTTCCAGACCCACATAACTTTTGCTTACATGTCAAGTATGTTACCATCCAACCCCTGTGCATCAGCAAAGGGCAGAACGAAAAGCTCGCCAGTTTCCACCACTCGGCCATAGAAGAACGGCTGAGCAGAAGCCTCGTTGGAGGGTGCTATTTCTATCGTAATTGTCTTGGAGATGGTGGGATGCTCCTGAAGAGCAGCATCACGCAGGGCCTCATCCGTGGCGGTGCTTTCTGTGAGAGCACCTTCAGCCATCTGCGTACGAGAATCGCCAAGGCCAGGAGTGAGGCTTTCATGGTCCAATGTGGAGGAATCCATGACCACGGCTTCCGCGCGAGAGTAATCCGTAATTTCCAAATCCAGACGTACTGAGAACACGGGGTTCTGCAGGCATCGCAGCGCGAACTCATCATCCCTATCCAGCCATTCAGCCACCTTGAGCTTCTGAAGCTGGCGTATGTAATACTGAGCACGATGAGGATTAATGCGCGGGGTAACCTCCTCGCCTCCGAGTGTGCCCGTCCAGCTCTCACCTATATAATCATAGTGAAGTTCAAGCGGTGCCTGCTGATAGCCCAGAGTCAGCTTACGGAGAGCTGAAATGGGGAAGTTTACAACATTGCGAGCTCGCCAGCTATTCGGAGAGAGGGAGAACGTGCGAGTAAGACGAGTACTAAGCCAGTAAATAGTGCTGCCGCCATGCTCCATACCCACCCAGCGTGAACGGCCGGTCTGCGGGTCACGATAACGAGAGATGTAGAAAATTCGCGTGTCGCGGTCCTTCACCAGCGGAAGATCAACACCGAACAAGGTTGCTCGGTAAAAACACGGGCGAGGACTCAGGAAAAGTGTATAATACGGTCTATTCAGCCCATAACGAGCCATGAACTCGCGCGGGTTCTCACCCGGTTTCATATCAGCCTCAATCCCTCGCACAGGGATAGTTCCTAACCCGTTAAGGAAACGGCGTACCACAAGCTCATCAGCTTCCGCAAAACGCGTACCGCCAACCGAATACATCCACATATCGCTCACTTCGCTCTCCACATCACCAGGAATAAGCATGAGACGCAGGGATTCATCACTATCGTGCACACGCAGCACCACTCGTGATACATCTTTGTCCACGATATTGGAGAAGCGCAGGGAACGGAGCTCAGAAAGGGATAAGGGTAATTCCGAGGTGTAGATATTACCGGCACCGGAACGAAGCTGAGCCATAGCGCGAGTGGGCAGCACGGGCAGATTGCAGATGCTATTCACAATACGGGAATAGCTGCCTCTGCGGCTAACACGGGGCTCAGCCTGAAGGGTAAAGACAACCGGGCGATTATTGACAGTAGCATGGCAGAGAGGCTGACCATCCGCCGGAGAAGGGAAACTCTTGTGGATGGTAAGCACGACAGGCTCGTCCGAGCCTTCAGCACGGAAGGAAATGGTGTATTCCACCGGTCCCTGAGGCTGCACGGCCGTATTATCCTCCACCTTTACCGCAGCGAGATTGACGAAGGACGCCACAAGATTGTTCATCTTATCTTGGTCAGCGGAAGTAAGGCAGGGGGCAATAATATTCCAAGGTGTTTCAGCACTTGCACGGCAAAGCTTTACAGTAGCTTCTCCCCCCTCGGCCAGATGGTTGCAAATGCTCACTTCCCGGATGGAATCCGGAGCAAAAAGCAGGGGGCGGGGATCCCGCAAAGCACTCAAACCGGAGCGGAACATGGAAAGGATGTTTCCACTCACCACGTGAATGCGGTCGTCGTTACCGTAAAAATCTGTGCGAAGATAGGTAGTGGGCATCACACTCTGGCCATCACCGGCATCTGCTAGCCAGGGAGAAGTACTACCCAGAGTAAAACGAGCCACGGTGGTGTGCTCACCGCTATTACCATCAGGCACCTTCAACACGAAGGAATGCGGAGTAGTTTCCACACCATACTCGCGCATTCTGGCACGAGTTGTCTGGTTGAGCGGCAGCGTGTCAACCACGCGAGTATGAGCGGCAAAATTGATAATTGAGCTTACCACAGCAGGATTCATTCTATCCCGGAAAGGCTCAACTATCCACCAAACACCGTCATCTTCACGGCGGCATGTTATCGTGTCGTTCAAATCGCGGATTTTCATCCAATTCACCTCAGGCAGACGGGCTGCATTCTCCGGTGTAAACAATGGCATGCCCGGCTTAAAGCTGTACCATCCGGTCAGACGAGCCAGATTACCATCTATGGTAAGAAAGACAGAGGCAACCACCCCGAGGGTGGCTCCTATGCCCAGCAGAACTGTAGAGAGGATTCTCATGTTATGACTCAGTGTCTACGCGTATTCCAGATGCCGAGAGCGATGAGAAGCGCCAGAGCCGGCATGATAATGAGAGTAATATGCTCCACAGCGCTGCGCGTATGGCGGTTCAGGTCAATCTTAACCGTGAGGTCCTGATTGGAACTCTTACCCGCATACTCCGGGCGGTGCACCATCCAAGCCCAGATGGAGCGAAGATAATCCGTCTGCTCACGGCGGGCATTCGTTCTGGCAAGCATGTCCACGTTGCCCGTGACAATCATGGTCGAAAGATTATTCGGATCATTATTGCTTCCTCGTGTCACAGCTGCCTGCAAGCAGAGGGGACCAGCTATATCTTCCTGAGGAGTAAAGGTAGGCTCGCGATCACGGCGAGTCTCACCGTAATACTCGGCAGTACTCAAGAGCAGGGGATAAGTGTTCAGCCTACGCATGGCGGCGTGGTTTTCATCAGCATGCTCCAGCGTGAGAGACATGGACTGACCATCCACCTGCGTGGTATTATTCCAGAAAGCTCTGGTGCAGTTCAGGCCCCTAGGCATCACGGCAGAAATATCGTAGTAGGCGCGGTTTCTGTTACGGAGCAACACGCGGTCCGCATTCGGGCGAATACCCTGTTCACGCAGGAAGCGGTAAAGCATGGGTAGATTCGTATTCGAGGGATCCAAAGCAACGAATATGGAGTTTCGGCCCTCGCGCTCCCAGAACTCACGCACCACGCGCATTTCATTCTCAGTGAAGTCCGTTTGGGGAGAGACGATAATCAGGCCTTCGGCGTTTTCAGGCAGCATCTCCACTTGGTTCAGATTCACCCAAGAAAGCTGGATATTCAGAGAGGAGGTGATAAGGCCGAGGTTTTCGAGTAAGGTCTGGTCATCACGGGATACACCACCTTTACCTTCCACAACATACATTCGGCGGAGGTCACCCTCAACGGCTTCAGTAATAGCAGAGCAGAGCACCTCATCCATCATCAGCGCCACAATACGGCGGCTTTCATCCGGCAGCACCTCATACTTCATGAAGGAAGCGCCGGGGCGAATACGAACGTGCATGCGGTCAGTGCTATCTTTATCCTCAAATGTTCTGAGCGGCACCGTATGATTAGCGCGGGCATCTACCACACAGAGGTTCTGGTCAAAATCTACACCGTAAATCTGAGAGATTTCACGTGCTCTGTTGGGTTCACGCAGCGGGTCAAAGCATTCCACCTCAATCTTTCCGTTACTGTGGCGCACATATTCCTCCAGTAGGGAGTACATACGGGCATACCCGGTGGAGGTACGCTGGAAAGCGAAAATTATATGAATGGGGGTTTCTCGCTCCTGAACTCGCTGACTAGCGAGAACATTGCGCGTACGCTCAGATATAGAGTAGCTCTCCTGCTCGGAGAGGTCCATTCTGGCATACTCCCTACAGCCTATGTAGTTACATGCCAGTACAATGATGGAGAGCAGCAGCAGATTAATCCAGGCCAGGGGGTTACCCTTAGGACGGCGGGCATCAGGATGCCCCGTAAATTTGGTCTTGCTCATAATATGTAGAAAATCAGAGGTTCAGTATTATCGGGTCCAGCGGCGGTAATCAACCACGCGTTTAGTCAGAGCGAGCGTGAAAACAGCAAAGGAAATGTAAAGGACGAACGGGCGCGTATCAACCACACCACTAGAGAAGGATTTAACCTGTTCCGTGCAGGAAAGATAATGGAAAATGGGCGCAGCAGGGAACTCCCCCCACAGTTCTGTCACTCGGCCTATGAAGTAGTACATAATCATGAGGCAGGTGCAAAGAATAGCGGCAATAATCTGACTACGAGACATGGCAGAACACAGAATTCCCAGTGCTACAAAGAATGCCCCGGAGAGTGCAAGAATGGTGTAGGGGCCCACCCAGTCAGCAAGCATGTAGGTAATAGAACCTTCAGCCTGAATACCATAGCGAACTTCAGTGTAATAATTACCAATATCGCTCACCAGCGGATAAAGGAGCATGGGAAGCCAGAGCAACAGGTAAAAAGTGTATGCAGCAAAATACTTACCAAGAACAATTTGTGTAGTCGTAACCGGCGCTGTAAGAAGACCTTCCAGAGTGCCTTGGCGCTCTTCTTCAGCAAGGGTTCGCATGGTAATAAGAGGGAAAATGAAAATAAAGTAGAACCAGAAGTTGAGATTATCAAGCATATGATACATCACACCGTTGCCGGTAGCATGGGTCATTATCTGTAGAACAGCTTGAAGAATAAAGCCTTGCAATGCCATTGTACATGCAAGAATAACCCAACCGAACGGCACACCGAGGTATCCCTTGATTTCTCGTTTGTATATCGTACGAAGGGTTATGAAGTAACTCTTTGTACGCATAATTGTATTGTTTTCGCTTTCCATGGGCGGTGAAGGGGGCTTGTATTACTCGTATAATGTCAGATTAACAGAGAACGTGTTTCCATTACATTTAAATCAGTCTCGGCGAGTCATCTCCACAAAGACGTCTTCCAAGCTGGGAATATGACGGTAAATGTGGCGCATGGGGAATCCAAGTTCAGTAATGATTGCCGCAGCTTTCTCACGTGTATCCGTACCAGGTTCAGCGCGTACCAGCAAGCGATTCCAGCCATCAATAGGCTCCTCCAGAATGACTTTCTTCACAGGAGCAAAGGCTTCCAGCTCAGCCACAACTCGCTCAGGATCACCCTTAAACTCAATGGATACACGCCCGGCAGCACGAAGTCCACGGGTCAAATTCTCCGGTGTATCAGCAGCCTTGATTTCACCCTGATCAATTATGATAACCTTGTTGCATATCATCTCAACCTCACTCAGAATATGAGTGGAAAGAATCACGGTATGATTCTCAGCAAGTGCTCGGATAAGCTCACGAATCTGGCGAATCTGGTTCGGATCCAGACCATTAGTCGGCTCATCCAGAATGAGCAAATCAGGATTACCCAGCAGAGCATCCGCCAGACCTACACGCTGGCGATAACCCTTTGAAAGCGTGTTAATAAGATTCTTGCGCTTCGGTTCCAGACCGCATTTATCAATCACTTCCGCAATCTGTTCACGCACGGACTTGCCACATATTCCTTTCAGCCTCGCACGATAATCCAAATACTCCATCACGCGCATATCATCATACAATGGCACGTTCTCAGGCATGTAGCCCATGTGACGGCGAGCCTCAAGGGGATTATCCAGTATATCGTAACCAGCTATACTTGCAGTGCCCGCAGTAGGCGGCAGATAACCGGTCAGCATTTTCATTGTCGTCGTTTTTCCGGCGCCATTCGGTCCCAGAAAGCCCACAATTTCGCCTCTGTTCACCGAAAAGGTTGCATCTTTCACGGCCGTAAACCGTCCGAACGTCTTGTTTAAATGCTCTGCTGTGACCATGCTCATAAGCGCCCACTATACTAGCAGTTTTTCACGACATTTCAAGTTGAAAGTTCGTTATCACGGTCATGCTGTCAATTTGCTTGTTTTTATTTTGCATTACACGTATTATGCGTAGTTGTAAAATTGTGTGAGAATCCGAAATTCAGGAGCGTGGCTGAGATTCTACCTTGACGGGCGCGTCAAGAGTGTGTAGAATGAGCACATGGTAAAATGCAAGATGACATATGTGGGCGGTTTGCACTGCGATTTGGAGCACGGACCGAGTGGAGCCAAAGTGAGCACGGATGCCCCGGTTGACAATCACGGTAAAGGTGAATCATTCTCTCCGACGGATTTAATGTGTTCTGCGATGGCAGCGTGTATGGCCACAATCATGGGAATCTACGCTGAAAAAGAAAATCTGAATCTGGAAGGTACAACAATTGAGGTTGGCAAAATCATGAGTGCAAATCCGCGCCGCATCGCCAGAATCGAAACCATCATCAGCATACCGCTCCCTGAAAACACCCCTCACAAAGCCGCTCTTCTTGATTGCGTGCTGGGTAGCCCGGCTATGCGCAGCCTTCACCCGGATATCGAGGTTCCAATTACATGGAACTGGCTGGGCTGATTTGAACCACCGGACTACATGAAACGACTCACCTACATCTTCTGGTTAGCGCCCTTACTGGTATTGCTGAGCTGTGGCCAGCTTATCTTCAGCCTTCTGGGCAACTCAATTCTGATGCTGGTAGTAGTATCACTACTCATCATCATCACTTGGGGTGTGGTATGGATGCGCCTGTATACAGCCGGAAGAATTCGCCCTGAGTTTGCCATACTGAGTGTATTACCTCACTCAGTATATTATTTTGCAAGTTATTGTCAATCAAAGCTCTTTCATGAGATGGCTTGGCAGAATGTATACGGATTTATCTGGCTAGCCTTCCTCATCCTCATAGTTATCAGCCTGCGCCCCGGCAGGTTCGATGGCAAACGCATACGAGTAGCCAAAGACAGCACTTTCATTCTGACAAGCATTCTCACACTACTCTATACAGTATCAACGTTTAACAGCTTTGCCGCCAAACTTTTTAACATCATCTAACCCTCTTTATGAAACACCGTTCCTCCATCGTTATCGGCGCAGCAACTGTTGCGCTTCTCTCCTCCTGCTCAGTAGACGAAGGCTGGGGAGCTCCGACAATTCACGGCCGCTCCATAGCCCCCGAGCTTACGCCTCTTCCTCCGCCTCTGAATCCTGAGGTTCAACAGAATGAAGCAAGACAGGCAGCTCAGCAAAGTGAGTCCTCTATCACACAAAATCAACCGTCACCTGCTGAACAGGTGCCGACAGCTCCTGCCCCTGCATTCAGTCAGAATCAGCCGGCTCCTACCGTACAGGCTCCTGCTGCTCCCGTTACAGAGATTGCACCCCCAATTACAGCAACCACAGCAAGTACTAATCAAACACCGGCAGAGCCTGCCGGTGCTGTTAGCCAGCTACAGCCTACAGCAGCCCAGCAGTCATTGAGCCAAGCCCAGCCTGCACCCAACATTCAAGCTCCGGTTGTGCCCCCCGCAGCACCTGCAGTAAAGCCCGTTACCACCGTTGCTCCACCTATTCAGGAAGTAACGCCTGCCCCCCGTCCGGTAAGAACAGCACCTGCCCCCAAACCTGCCAGCCAGCAAACACCTGCCGCCATGAGTCAGGCTCAACCTGCACCGGCAGTTCAGGCCCCTGCTCCCGCTCCGGTTCGCACTGCAACGCCTTCAGCTCAACCCACACCTCAGCCGGTCATGAGAAATACTTCTTACGGAGCAACTCGCCCGGTAATGACTGAGCAGCTGCGTCGCCGTTACCCGGTGATGCCCGGCCAGAACCGCGGTCAGAAATTGCGGGAGGACTAATCTCCAGTTTGCTTTTATGCCGAAACAAAGACTTGATGTCCTTGTGGTATCGCTGGGCCTGTGTGATTCACGCGAGCAGGCCCAGCGCCTGATTATAGCCGGAGAAGTTCTGGTGAAGGGACAGCCCATCACCAAACCCGGCACCAAGGTGGATGATTCCCTGCCAATCACAGTCAAAAACAAGCCGAAATACGTCAGCCGTGGAGGTCTGAAACTGGAAGGCGCTCTCAAAGCATTCCCGGTGAAAGCTGAAGGCAAAGTCTGTCTGGACATTGGCTCATCCACCGGAGGCTTTACTGACTGCCTATTGCAGAATGGAGCTCTCCGGGTACACGCTGTGGATGTCGGCACGAATCAATTAGTCTGGAAACTTCGTAACGACCCCAGAGTCATTGTAAAAGAGCAATTTAACGCTCGGTATATGACTCCGGCAGACCTTGGCGAAAAGGTGCAGCTCATTGTCAGTGACGTATCCTTCATCTCACTGACAAAAATCTTGCCTGCAGCCTATGATTGCTTGGAAGATGGAGGTGATTTACTCGTGCTTATCAAGCCTCAGTTTGAACTGCAGCCGGAAGATATCGGCCCCGGCGGCATCGTACGGGATTCATCCTTGCATCAGAGAGCCGTGGACAAAATACACGACTTCGTGGTGAACGAACTCCACCGGGAATGGATGGGGGTGGCAGACTCCCCTATTACCGGCATGGAAGGAAACAAGGAATTTCTGGCCTGGCTGAGGTAAACGAACAAGGCTCTCAGGCAAAGAACCTGAGGGCAGCCTCGTGAATAAGCGGCACAGTATCCTGCACGCTGATATACGTAGAATCCAATTTCAAGTGGGCGCTCTCCTCATACAGAGGGGCGCGCTCTTTGTTTAAGCGGGTAAGAATCTCAAACTTATCCGGAGATTGTAGCAAAGGCCTGTTCTGGCTACGCGATGTACGCTCCAGTAGAACCGGCACTTCCACATTAAACCAAACGGTAAATCCCATACGGCGCAGGATTTCACGATTTTCAGCTTTCAGAACGACCCCTCCCCCGGTGGAAATGATAACGGAACCCTTCCCATCATCGATAGAAGCTTCAATATAGCGCAGCAAGGCTGTCTCCAGCGCACGAAAATGTTTTTCCCCCTTCTCTCTGAAAATTTCCGGTATACTTTTACCTATCTGCTCCTCAATGATAGAATCCATATCAATGAGCTTCAAGCCGGTCATTTTACTGAGCTCCTTGCCAATAGTAGTCTTTCCGCTCCCCATCAAACCAATGAGGATGATGGGGCGACCTTTCGTGTCTATGGGCATGCAAGGCTCCATGGCTTAAATTATCAGAAAAATCAGATTCTATATTATCTCTCAGTAGCTTTGGCAGACATCAGAAGCAGAGCCATACATACGTGCCGCGGCTATACCGTTTTAGGCCCCATTAATCTTTTGAAAGAAGACTAGATGAGACGGCCACATTTTATCAGATTTTTTGTGACTTGACAAGACTGTAGTACTTGAAATCCGTTCTGCTATGTGCTACACTCCCTGCCAGATGAGAGAGGAAATCCCCAGGAACGAAGATGTCATTTTTGACCAACAGACGGCCAAGGTCAAGAATCACCAGAAAAATGCGGCCCGTCGACAGGTACGCCCTCTGATTATCATTATCTGGTACCTTCTGGCTCTCATCGCCATATGCCTCTGGACGCTGAGCCTCTTCGGCATTATTTCTCTGCCCTTCTAAGGGCTTCATTCAGGGAATCAAAAAGAGAGGGGTAGCGCCCGCGCCCTCTGCTGAGCATCAGGGCATATGCATTATCGTGGATGTAGTGGTACCCGGCTTCATCCTGCATACGCCCATCAAAGCAGATGTTCACATCTGCTTCAGAACAAGCATTCCAGCGCCCACCCAGAACAGCGATGTAATCGTGACCGGATAGTGAGTTCTCCACGTAAGCATTCCCCCACCAGCAGATGCTTTCCGGTCTCTCCGGCGAGCAACTACGATCTGAAGCGTCTAACGTGATGAGGAATACTCTGCCATCCTGTGGAGATAAATAACGGGCTGTTCTCAAAGCTGAAGCCGCTCCCATACTGTGACCGATTAGAACGACATCTGCCCGGGAACAGCTACGACGGAAGGCAGAAATCCGCTCGGCCAACTGGGCGGCCCCCTGCTCCACATCCGTTGGAACACCAAGGTGCCAATGATAATAGGCTCTTGTTTCCTGCTGGCTCAATTTCGGTACGAGCCTCATCATATGGGGAACAATCCCACTAATTTCGTCCCCTAAACCACCGATAAAAATGACAGCAGTACCACCCGCAGCATCTTCTGCCAGCTCAACCTGCGGAATAATACGCACGGGAGCATCAGAGCCAAGCACAGAAGCAGGCTGCTCAGCCTGAAGAGCTGAGCAGCCTATCATAAAAAACAAAGCGAACAATGCTTTAGCGAGCACGGCGCAGGGGCATCACGGGGTGCTGCGGTTCAAGAGCAGGAAGCTCAGGAGCGTCTGCGGGTCTCTCAACCTTCTCAATCCTAGTTACAGGGCGGAAAGGAGTCATGCAGCAGCCAATCTCACCGTAGTAGTGATCCTGAGTCAGAGACACAGTATCGCCAGGATTCAGGGTGGAAATAAGAGCCTTCACGGAATCATCCTGACCGGGAACCTCATTACGCACGTCAATCATGATAACGGAACCCACCTCAGCCTTGTCATCACCGTATCTGCCGGGGCAGCTGTAATTGTCATTACGAAGCACACGGAACACAGCCACCTTTGCGCCGTGATCGCAGCGATCCGGACACAGAGCGGTGCGGTGCATGCAGGGACGCTCCTGAGTGCCGGTGTAAACAGCAACAACGGAGTTGGTAGCCAGAAGCTCAGCGTTCTCAGGCATGGGAGCAGCGAACAGTGAGGGAGCTACAAGTGCAGCCAAGGCTACGATATGATTTACTAATTTCATATGTGTGTATGTGGTTATTATGGTTTGTGTTTGTGGTTAGACGTATGGTAGAAGAGTTTTGTTCAAAAAAAATCAGATTTTTTAAAAGGCAGCAAAATCCCCCTGCTCCACAGCCGTGATGAGGCAGAAGGCGATACGCTGGAAAATCACAAAGGGTTGAACGATAAGAAGCAAGAGAAGGCACTTCCACAGCCTCCCATCCCGAGACGCGCCGCAGGATGTAAGCCATCACCTTTTCATTCTCATCCGGATCATAGGTACATGTAGAATACAAAATATATCCGCCGGGAGCCACGCACTGTACAGCAGCTAGCATAATCCCCTTCTGACGCTTGGCGTTACCATTCACCATCTGCGCTCCCAAGCATCCGGGATTGCGTATACCTTTACACAGTAATGACTGGCCACTGCATGGGGCATCTACTAGCACAAGATTGAAAAGCCTACCATCTGCTGCCCACTGGTCTGGTCGCAACCCGGTTACTTCCACATTCGGCACACCGCAGAGGGTCATATTCTGCCGCAGGATACCACGGCGGGATGCATTCACCTCATTAGCAATGTGACAAACGGGAAGATAACGAGCAGCCATAAGCATGCTCTTACCGCCGGGAGCAGCACATAAATCAAGACTCGCCGTCGGCGCCGACACAACAGCCAAAGCAGCGGATTCCCAGCAGGACGACAAATCCAGCGAGTAGTACAAACCACGAGCATAATCCTCATGAGCAGTCGGGCGCTCGCCTGCTGCGGGGACAAACACACGCGGAGGTAGCCAAGCATGGGCGCTCATATCCTCACACGCGAAAGGCGGAACGTAACCTTCCGGTGCAAGAGGTGAAAGAACTACTGCTTGCCGGGAGGAAGTACCAGCCCGCATGGCCGCGATGAGACTGCTGGCAGCAGCCTCATCCAGCTCCAAACGAGCGCAAAGCCTAAGCTCTGCCTTGGTGGCATTTTCCGACACGTTAAGTCAGGATGCAAATAAGAGAAAGCGTCAGCTATCTTCGTTGTTGGCAACGCTCAGAGCCAATCTGGCAGCACCGATGATACCGGCATCATTACTGAACATTGCAGGAAGAATCTTAATCTTCTCGTAATGCGGCGGGTATATCTGCGCCTTCAGGTACTTACGAGTCGGGCCGAAAAGCAAATCGCCGGCCTTTGCCACACCACCGCCGATGATGAAAGCCTCCGGGTTCAGGATGTAGTGGCAGTTCATCAAGCAAGCCGCAAGCTTTCGCCCGATGTCATCCCAAAGAGCGAGAGCCACGGGGCACCCGGCCTTGGCAGCATTCTCCAAATCAATGGGGCCGCAATTCTCCAGCGAACGGGGCTGACCATCAGCAGCATACGCAGCCTGAGCTTCGGCCGTGATTTCGCGGTGGCCAATGTAATCCTCAATGGCACCCTGATTACCATAGTAACCGATGCGCCCCTTGTAATCAATAGTCATCTGCCCGAGCTCTCCGGCAGCGCTCAGATGACCTCGCACAAAGTGGCCATTCGCAATTACACCGGAGCCAATACCTGTACCAAGAGTCAGGCACACTAAATCATTCATTCCGCGGCCGGCGCCAAGCTTCCATTCGGCATAGGCCATACAGTTGGCATCATTATCCACGGCGGCCGGTAGACCGGTGGCCTCACTGAGAATATCACGAATGTGGATATCATACCAGCCAGGCACATTCGTAAGAGAATCCACAATACCGGCTTTATGGTCAACAAATCCGGGAAGACCCATACCCACAGCTTTTACCGCCGGATACAGCTCCATGATGGAGCGCAGACGCTTACCGATTTCCTCCACGATGCAATCCGGAGACTCATAGTCCCCTGTTTGCATGGGCAACCCCTTGTAGATAATTTCTGTCCCCTGCACTACCGCAAACTTGATGGTCGTGCCACCCATATCTACGCCGATAGAAAGTTCCTGTGCTGACATACGGGGATTGTAACACGTTTCCCCTGCACATAAAAGCCCAAAATGGAGAAAAGGGAAAAAAACCGACCTTATTGGGCTTGGAACTTACGCGTAAGCTCATTCAACGAGATGGGCACCATGGTGGGCTTACCCGCCGGGGTGCAATACGGAATCTCACAATTCAGCAAATCATTCAGCAATGGCAGAGGCGCCTGAAGCCACGGGCGCAAATCCTCCTTAGCTGCATACTGACGAGCCAGCTGCAAAGCATAAGGCTCAAAGGGATTGCGCGAACGCTTAAGACGCAACTCGCCTGCAGAAAAAGTGCGAATAAGCTCATGCACAAACTCATCTACCCTAGGCAGGCTAAGCATCATAGGCACGCCGTCGATACGCAGAGTACGCTGGCCAAAGTGGGATATTCGGAAGCCTGCTTTCTCCAGCTGGCGGCTCACCTCCAGCGCCACGCCTACATCACGAGCGTCCAAATCCAGCATGACGGACTGTAACAGGCGCTGAGAATGCAGCGGGCGCTCATGTCCGGCAAGCAGTCGCTCAAAAAGAATGCGCTCGCGTGCCGCCCTCGGAGAAAGAAGCACAAGTCCTTCCGTATTCTCAAACAGCAAGTAACGGCCACCACATACTCCTATATAGCGAAACTTGTTCGTACGCGGCGAAGCATTCTCGTACGGGGGCGGTTCCGATGGAGCCTCACGCTCCACAGGAAGAGGCTCACCACGCTCAGCAATGACAGGAGCCGGTGAAACCGCAACATCTTCACGAGGCGCAGGCGGAGAAACAGGAGAAACGGGAGGAGCCGAAAGCCCCAGCTCCTTCTGCACAGGCGTCAGTACCGGTGTCAACACGAGCGCCGGACGAACAGACGCCTCCGGAGCCTTCTCTTTCACCCGTTCAAGCGGCTGTTTTTTCTCCACCGGCGAAGGTGCCGGCTGGGGAGGCACAGGTGCAGGACGAAGGCTTATAGTTGTGGGGCGCACCGGCGTGGGAACAACAGGTTCAGGTGTACGCAGCGGAGCGGCTGGTTCCTCCGAAACACCACGCGCATGCTCAGCCAGTGTACCAGCTACAGCATCAAGAATGCTATTAGTTATGTCTGAAGGGCGCAGGAAGCGCACTTCCTTCTTGGCGGGATGCACATTCACATCCACCAGCGCGGGGTCCACTTCCAGATACAGGAAAAGAGCCGGATGCAAACCGGTGGGGAAACCACCATAACCATCCCGAATGGCTCGTGCCACAATCTTATCCTCAATCGGACGCGTATTCAGGAACACGAACTGCATGCGCCTATTCCTGCGAGCTTCACTCAGAGGCATGAGAAAACCGCTCACATGAATCCCCGGACCAAGTTGAGGCTTCATGCGGAGGAGCTTTTCAGCCACATCTCTCCCAGCGAAATCAGCAATTCGCTGGCGAAGATCAGCCGTACCGGGCCAGTCAAACACGAGCTGCCCATCTCTCACGTAAACAAAGCGCAGGGCCGGGTACGCCAGAGCATGCAGCTTAATCTCATGCTCAATATGCCCGGCCTCCGTTTCATTACTCTTTAGGAACTTACGGCGAACGGGTGTATTAAAGAAAAGATTACTGACAGAGATATCTGTTCCGGGAGCACAGCCGGCATTGGAGGGTTCCTCCATCACCCCGCCACAGCAGGTGATAAGCGTACCTTCCACATCCTCCTCACGGCGTGTTGTGATACGAAGCTCAGCAATGGAGGCAATACTGGGTATAGCCTCGCCACGGAAGCCGAGTTTATCAATGCAGGAAAGGTCGTCAAAATTCACGAGCTTACTGGTGGCATGGCGCTCCAAGCACATGGCTGCATCTGCCCGGCTCATACCACAGCCGTTATCAGTCACCCTGATAAGGGAAATACCTCCGCGCACAATTTCCACACGAATCATGGTAGCGCCGGCATCAATACTATTCTCAATGAGCTCTTTAACCACAGAGGCAGGACGCTCCACCACCTCACCGGCCGCCACCTGACTGGCCAGCACATCACTCATGCGGTGTATTATCTGTTCTGTTGGCTTATCCTCCATGTTGCGTGCGGGAGTAATAGTAACACTTCAGCGCGATGACGTCAACTCTGCATACCGCCCATAATGTGACTGCATGTCAAAATGACTTGACATTATCTTGACAACTACAATCCATGCAGGCAGAATACGAGTCACAAATCTGACGAGACTATGCTTCTTTCCATCACACAATACGGAAATCCTGTTCTTCGCGCTGTGAGTGCACCGGTTGAGCACGTAGACGAGGCTATTCACGCCCTTGCCGCAAACATGATTGAAACCATGTATGCAGCTAACGGCGTTGGCCTTGCTGCCCCCCAAGTGGGAGAAAACCTCCGCCTTGTTGTCATCGACATTCCGGAGGACGAAGATGAAGAGGCTAACCCCGAAGAGCAAATGGCCACGATTAACGGTGAGCTGCGCAATATCCGTGAAATCATGCCCCTTGTATTCATTAACCCTGTCCTTGAGCCGTACGGTAACCAGAGTCTCTGCACAGAAGGCTGCCTGAGCGTGCGTAACATCCGCGCAAATGTAGCCCGTCCTGAGAGAGTGAAAGCCACACTGCCTCAGCTGGATGGCAGCGTAATGGAGATAGACTGCGGAGGCCTGCTGGCACGTTGCCTGCAGCACGAGTGCGACCATCTGGAAGGCTTCCTCTTTACGGACCGTGCCTCCTCCGCAGTGAAGCTCACGCTGGCCAAAAAGCTTAAGCGCCTCGCCAAAGAAGGCTAAACCAGAGCGCTTTCAACATACTGGCATAAACAGCCCGGCGCGGTATCTTAACTCGCCCCTCTTCCGGCCTTGCTCTACGGAGCAAGGCTATTGTTTTTCTGCCTATGAGTGCCGGAAGCATACTGGCAAAACGAAGCCGCATACTCCTCAGACGGCGGCAGTAATCCAGCCCATCGTTCATGTAATACTCTGCGCGGTTCATCCACTTACCACGCTCGGAGCACAGATAAGAACGCCCACGGACTTCATCCTCCTGCTCATCTCGCAAAATGTTGATAAGCTGCAAGCCTCGACCATAACGAATCCCCGCCTCAGTCATATCCTCTCGCAAGGAAGAGGCACAAAAACGTTCTCCCATGGCAGCATAACCCAGCTCTGTCCAGAACTCGCCCACACAGCCGGCCACGCGATAAGTATAAAGCACGGTATCCTCGTCACTCTCCACACTTGTACGATTTCGGAAGTAAGTGATATCCCACAACTGCCCCTCAATAATCGTATGCAGAACTTTCCGAATGCACGCCTGCTGTTCTGAGGGGAATGAGTCCAGCACTTTCAAACACTCACCGAATGAACGCAGCAGAGTTCGCTCTGACTCGGAGGGCTGCGCATCCGCCATCTCCCCGGCTAGTAACTCCAGAAGCTCTTGGGTCTCTTCGGGGGTAGCCGTTCCTGCTATGCTACGGCCCATTCCCTGAAGCACGAACTCCCTCAGAGAGCTCTCAGAGGTAGAAGTATCCGCCACGCTGTCCGTAGCACGAGCCAGCAGATACCCCAGAGCTACCCCGGGACGCATCTCCGCTGGCAGCCAGTATATCGTGAGATAAAAAGAGCGTGACACCGCCTTGAGCAACTCACCTGTGAGGTCTATTCCCCGCTTCATGAAGCCCATTATGCACCACTTTTTCTCTTCTGACAAGGTAAATATGCGCGCATTCAAGCCTCATCCCTTGCCGCAGGCCGCTTTTTGCTTGCAATCATGCCACAAATAAGCTATATAGGAGAAAGATATAACATATTAGCATGAAATCGGCGTTGTACTCACTTTTGATATTTTGTAGCGGACTCGTTTCTGCTGCACAGTCTGGTGTGACTGTGGAGCTTCGCAGCTGCCGCACAGAGTACCGCACTCATGCCAGATCCACAGCGCCGGGATTAGTGTGCACTCTAGAGCTCATTCCACCGCCCGGCATGTACATGTGTGAGAGCTCCAGCTTAACCGGAGTCATCCGCATAAAAGACAGCCGAGGGGGTGTACGAATGGCAGATAGGCGCAGTCTGGATATCTCGGCAGATAACCGAGCCTTCACCACATTTACATCATCCCACAGGCCATCAGGCAGCAGGATAGAACTGGATGGGGAGCTTGTTGTCACAGTAGCAGAGAACCGGATTGTGCATCCTTCCATCAATGTCAATCTACTGGAGGCCGGCGAATATCAACTCGGTGAAATTAAACTTCGGGTGAATCCTTCCTCTGCCAACAGAGCTCGGACCAACAGAGAACGAGGTAAACTCCGCAGAGCTGACCTTACTCTTACTAGCTCAAATGGAAATATCATACGCCGTGTTGAGCGTATCTGGAAAGGTGATAACGGCGAAGAATTCACTCAGCCGGTAGAAATCACCACCGTAGGCAGCCCCTCCAATGGAAGTGTATCCCTCTCCCTGTGGGATACCGATGAGAGCGAATCCCTACGCATCGTCACCGTTCGGAATCCCCGCAGAGAGAACGTCAACTTCCGGCTGAATGTTTCACTGGGCGAAGTTACGACAAGATAAACGACACCGGAACCATGAGATACCTTACCATTCTTACCTCACTTCTGCTGGCAAATACGCTTCCCGCAGAAGAGCAGTCTGTAACCATTCCCCCGGTGAAGGTCTCTCCGCAAAGCGTGGAGTGTTTTTACCCTGCAGATGAAACGAATGCCGTCCTGTGCACAATCCGCCTGCACCTCACGCCGGCGCAAGGACACTACATTCGCATCCGCGCCGCTGAGGCGGCACCCCAGCTCCCCCTCATCGCGCGCGATGCTAGGGGAAATGAGCTGCACGGCAGCTTCAGCGAATGGGAAATTTGTTTTGATGACTCGGAATCCAACTGCGTTATAGCCGTCTATAATTTTAAGGCAAGGCCCCAAGGGGGCTACATGGAAGTGGATTCACAGGTAGATATACCGGTTTCAGGAGGCCGCACAGAACATGAGCCGCAGATTATCTCCACCAGTGAGCCCTCATCAGTAACAATTAACGGCCATGTTTTTAAGATAACACCAGCTGAATCCGGTGCAGAGGATCCGGAACATACGGTTTTACATATAGAGTACGCCAATAATGCAGACATTGCAGAGATTGTACTGAACGCAGAAGATGGCACCCCCCTGCCCACCACGATTGTGGATGGGTACTATAATTCAGAAAATCAGCTCTCGCAAGCAACCTACGTTATTCAGAACAAAGCTGAAAAACTTCAGTTTGTCTTGCGCACATACACAAATTGCGAGAGAACCGCCTCACCGGTACGCTTCCGGGCCACCATAGGGCGTTGATAATGGTCTAACGAAAAAAATAGCTAGACATTTTGAGGTTTCTGCTGTAGAATAAGCGGCGTATGAATCCTCCTCCCGCCATCGCCATAGACGGACCGGCCGCATCAGGTAAATCAACCGTAGCAAAGCTGATTGCCCGGGAACTGGGCTATACTTTCATTAATACCGGTGCCATGTATCGTGCCGTAACGTGGTACACCTTGAAGCAAGGTGTAAATCCGGCGGATGTGGATGCGGTACGAGCTCTACTGCCGGGCATTCCGCTTGCATTCGGTAAGGATGGAGCAAATTCTACTGTCATGTGCGAAGGTAAGGTTCTGAGCGATGAACTGACGGAGACTGAGGTGAACAACAATGTTTCCGCAATCGCAGCCATTCCGGAGGTGCGTGCGCTACTGGTAGAAAAACAGCGCGAGTACAACAGCACAGAGCCTGTAGTGATGGAAGGCCGTGATATTGGCACGGTCGTATTCCCGAACACGCGTTTCAAGTACTTCGTGACTGCATCCGAAGAAGTGCGCGCAGCAAGACGTGCTGCTCAGGGGCTTACGGACTCCATCGCGGAGCGTGATCGTAAGGACTCCGCCCGCGCCTGTGCCCCCCTCGTCATGGCAGAGGACGCCACACTGGTGGACACCTCTGAACTGACGATTGAACAGGTGGTGGAAAAGGTTGTGGCAGACATCAAAAGCAAACTCTGATAAGAAAGGGCTCCTGACATGGAATATAAAATGAACCCCATTTACTTTCTCGTTATCACTCTGGCCAAAGCTGCGGCTAAGAGTCTGTTTAACGTTAAAGTAATCAACAGAGAGAAGCTCATTGAGCATGGTCCCTGCATCTATGTGGCGAATCACCAGAGCTTTCTGGATCCGCCTATGATTGGTCAGCTTTTTGAGCGTCAGGTGTATTATCTTGCTCGCAAGACTCTGCTGAACCACCCGGTCATGAACTTCGCTCTTCCGTACTGCAATGTGGTACCTATTGACCAGGAAAGACCGGATCCCGGCAGCATTCTTAAGGTTCTGCGTCTTGTGCGTCAGGGTGAGAGCATCGTCATTTTCCCTGAGGGCTCTCGCTGTGAGGATGGCGAGATTCATGACGCCATGCCTGGCATTGGCCTTATTCTCGGTCGCTTGGCAGGTGTTCCGGTGCAGCCCATCCGCATTGAAGGTGCGTATGACTGCCTGCCTCCCCACAGAAGCAAACTGGAGCTTCACCCCATTACACTAAGCGTTGGTGATCCCATCCCCTTCATCAAGGAAGAGCTCAAGGCCCGCAGCCGTGAAAGCCAGCTGGCTATCGGCAAAAAGATTATGGATGCCATTAAGGCGCTTCCCCTTCAAGCCTGATATCGGGCACATACATGCTCAACGCGCTTCGCTTACGGCACTTCAGGTGCTATCAGGCCCTCAACTGGCAAATACCGGCTGAGGGCGCGTTGATTCTTGGAGAAAATGCACGGGGCAAAACCAGCCTGCTGGAGGCCATCTGCTTTGCGCTAACACTGCACAGCCCTCGAGCCTCTAAAATGGACAAGCTTGTGACTCATGGTGAGAATAATTTCGGCATCTCCCTGAGCACGAATGAAGGACCACGCCGCCTCGTGTGGGAGCAAAGAAAGCTCAATATGCAGGTGAATGGCGCCCCTCGTAAGGACTATAATGAGTATCTTGCAGATGCCCCCCCTGTCGTCTGGCTGGGTAATGGGGACATCTCCTTGGTAACAGGAGGAGCGGACGAACGTCGGCACTATCTGGATTTCCTTGGAGCTCAATGGCACCCGGCCTATCGCACCGCCCTGAGAGAATACCGAAAAGCTCTCAAAAGCCGTAATCTACTGTTGCGCAATCCTCGCCGCAATCGTGCCACATTGCAGAGCTACGCAGTTCTGCTCAGCAGGCACGGAGAAATCATCACAGTCCTGCGGCGCCAGCTGATAGCACTCCTTCAGCCTCATATATGTGACTACCATGCCCGAATTTCTGCGGGACGCGAAGAGGTGCAGCTTCATTACCGCCCATCAACAGATAAGCCCTTGCTTTCAGCTCTGGAAGAAGCTCTCGAAGCAGACGAACGGGCTGGATTCACCACCGTGGGGCCACATCGTGATGACTTCAGCCTGCTGATAGAGGATAAGGCTGCGGCCGATTTCGCATCAGAAGGCCAGCAGCGCACGCTTGCTACGGCTCTGGTAATGGCCCAAGCAGGCTTGTTACAGGTCGAAACCGGTCAGGCCCCGGCTCTGCTGATAGATGACATTTTCGGGGAGCTGGATCCTGCGCGCCGAAAAGCCTTGCTGTCACTCCTGCCGCCGGATTCTCAGGTATTCATCACCACAACCCATCTAGACTGGCTGGGCAGAGACACGCCGCCCCTGCCCGTCATCCACATCAACGATATCGCGGGCAGGTGAATCACTTCATCTTGCGAGCCAGCAACCCGGCACCCACAACAGCTAAACCACCGGTGAGGAACACAAACTGAGGGCCACCTGTGCTCGTCCATATGATACCGCCCACAATACCATAGGCAATAGATGCCACATGATTGATGGCGATTCCGGTATAGATACAGGGCGTGATATCACTCTTTCGTTCCCCGCATATTCTGGCGATGTATGTTGTGCGGGCCATTCCCATAGCAAAAAGAAGCTTATCAAGGATAAAACAGCAGCCTACTACAGCCACGGCCCAATGCGCCGGCAGCAAATCCGGAGCAAAGGCATAGGCTAAGCAGAGTACGGAAAGAGCCATACTGTCAAATATGGTCACACGTTTCTCACCATAGCGTTTGATGCTCCAGCCTATAAGGGGCTGAGTAAAGAGGCCTATGACACCAGCACAAAGTACAATCATAGCCACACGGCCAGGGGGCTGCTGGAGTGTATTCACCAACAGCCAGTAACCAAAGGTCATGTAAAGCTGTTTCCGGATACCATGCAGGGTTTCTATACCATAATACACGGCGTATTCTCTACGCAGAATAAAGTTCTCTTTAATGCTTTTGCGACGGGGAAACTCCGGGCTCTTAATGCAGAACAGCAGTAATGCAGATACAATGAAGACAATGATGATAAACAGATAGTCCCAAGCAAAATCGTCATTGAACTTCCATTTTAGCCAGATTGCCAGCGCACCCACTAAGGTGGCTGCGGTACCCAGGGCTCTCATCTGCCCCAAGCGAAGACTGCGATTTTCCGGGCGAGCTGTATGCATCACAATAGAATCCACTGTGCCCATCAGAATATGAAGACCGAGACTGGCCGTCACTACGCAAAGACTCACAGCCCACAGCCCTGCACCTGAACCAAGGTGCATCATAAAGAACGTTCCGGCGGCAGCCAGAAGTACTGATACCGCCGCCAGTCTTACCTCATTCAGAAAGAATAACGCCCCCATCACCAGCAAGCTCAGAACACCCGGCAGCTCGCGCGGCAGCTCCATCAAGCCTCGCTGCTCCGCATCCAAATGCAGCACATCACTCATGTAATTGCTGAACAGCATATCATACACTCCCCCGCCCAGCTGTGCCAGAAATAACGCGGCCAGTACAGCTACCATCACCTTCCTGATTCTCACACCTTCGTTCATATCCGGCCCAAGAATAGTCTATTTACCCAGTTTTGGCAATAAAAATCACTCGTTTACTGTTATTCCTATAATTTTTATATAATTTACTTGACAGACGGGCTAATTTAGAATAAAACAAAGTTGCGGCGGGGATAAAAGCCCGGCCACAGAGAAAGGAGAAATAACAGAATGAAAAATAAAATCACTCATATTATGTTGGGCGCCGTGCTGTCATTTGTATGGACAGGAGCTTATGTTCAGGCTGATACCCCCTACAATGCCCCGCAGCGCGTCATTCTTCGCGCGGCCAGAGCTGGAGCAGAACAGCTGCAGCAAGCGCTCGCCGGTGGACTTGATATCAACGCAACGGATGACGACGGAGAAACAGCACTGATGGAAGCCGCAGATGACGGCAATCTCCGCGCAGTAAACAATCTGATTGCGGCCGGCGCAAACGTGAATCTGCGTAATGATGACGCTGAAACAGCCCTTATGATGGCGGCAGACGAAGGTCACACAGCTGTAGTGCGCTCACTGATTTCAGCCGGAGCAGATGTGAACGCAGTGGACGAAGACGGAGAGACCGCACTGCGCAAGGCACTGGGAGAACGGCACAGAGAAACCGCTGAGGTACTCCGCCGCGCCGGTGCCAGATAATCAATCTACTCCACTTTACAGAAAAAAGAAGCCTGCCAAATGGCAGGCTTCGTTATTTTCAGAATCCGAGAATCTCACAGGAATCCAACTCATCTTGGCCATGAATAAGCTCGGCCAGAATGGGGAGATTGCAAAGTTCACTGATGACGTGGGCATTCGTCACAGATGCGGTACTCCACTCCTCGCTGATGTGATTCAATATCACGCCATGGCATTTCAGCCCGCGAGAACGTATGGCATCCGCCGTGAGTTTTACAAGTGAAGCCGCGCCGGGGCGATTGTTTGCCACGATAATGACCGGGAGAGCCAGAGTCTCAGCGAGATGAGCCACACTCACTCCCGCACCTAACGGCGTTTCCCAGCCACCGCAGGAATCCGTCAGCACAATATGATGTGAAGAAGCCAGTTGCTCATACCCCTGAACTAATTCAGAAAGAGAGATACTCTTGTGCTCAAACTCCGCGGCCACATTAGGCTCCGCCAAGGTGCGCAGGTAAACAGGGTTAATAGCCTCCAGACGATAATTTTCCTGACCTGTGGCCGTGCGGATTTCCCGGGCTTCCTTACGGTCGCCGCAAGCTACGGGTTTGTACCCCATAGCATCCATACCACGAGCGGCTAAATCCCTGAGAAGAGCACATGTAACATAGGTCACACCGGCTCCACTATCCGTGCCGATTATAAAAAAGTTCTGCATAGGTTATATTTATTCAGGAATGGAAAGTCGGATTTCGTCCAGCCCCCACTCATCATCACTTTCCACATAGCGAACCTCCACCCATACCCATACCAGCACGGCCAGCAACAGGCAAATAAGCTTGGGTTTCCAGTTCTGAGTCAACCGAGAGCGCAAACTACGGCGCTCAGGATTTAACATTCTGCGTATTTTTCTCAGTAGAGACATGGCTGTAAATAAGTTCAGTTAATCGAGCAGCTAACATCTGCACAGAAATATCACGCTGCACCACATTACCCACCACCAGAGATACAGAGCCAGTTTCCTCAGAAACAATAATGACTACAGCATCAGACGCTTCTGCCAAGCCGATACCGGCACGGTGGCGCAAACCAAGAGAGCGGTCTTTCAACTCACGGTTGGAAACGGGTAAGATGCAGGCCGCAGCAACAATTCTCTCATTATTAATAATGACTGCGCCGTCATGCAGCATAGTCTTGGGCATGAAGATAGTACCTATAAGCTCTCGGCTGCAGATAGAATCAAGCTCGGTACCCGTTTTTACATACTCAGAGAGCTTATTGTTCCTGCAAATGGCTATGAGCGCGCCATAGCGCTTACTCACCAGGAAGGATACGGAGTCGCAGACGCAAGAAATGAAGTCTTCATTTTTCTCTCGGTCCCAGAGTCTTCCTAATACTCTATTGGCACCCAGCTTGGCAAGAGCGGTACGCAACTCCGGATGGAAGAGTATGAAAAGAATGAGCAGAAGCGTACCGGGCCCAAGGAACGAACCGGCAATCTGCTGCAGCACGGCAGCATGAGTAAGCTCCAAAAGCACGGCAGCCAGGACAATGATGAACACCAAGCCGGCCATAATAGCCGCAGCGCGTGAATCCTTGAAGGTGCGGTATATTTGATAAAATATTATCCAGAGAACAACAATCTCAAAGATAGCTCTCAGTATGAACGGAACATCCATGCGCGTCATCTTACTCTTTTTCCTAGCCTATGGCAAGCCATAATTCCGGCTGTATCAGTCCTCATGTTCGAGCACCTTGCGCAAGTTTTCGGAGCCATAATAGGCAGGTGTTACTTCTTCCTGAAGATAATGAGCCACCCTATCAATCACATGAGCTTTTACCTCTAGTGACGGATGGAACAAGAAAAGATCCTCTTCATAGCTACGGCTCACTCCCGCATGCATGGCTACCGTAGCAAGCTCACGGCGCAGGCGTGCCAACTGCACAGCTGCGGCATCCGCACTGTCCTTATCACGCACAAGTGAGATAACAGCTATCCACTGCTGCATGAGATTCTGCATGCTTCCGGCGGCCCTCATCACTCCGGGTATAACGGCAGGGTCCACCTGCATGTTCATATTTTCCAGCACATCTCGCACCACCATCAGCCCTTCCACGAGTCTCTCGGATTCATAATACTCGGGAGAACGCAGCGACAGCTCACCCCATACCTGAAGCAGAGAAGCTGTGCTGCGACGAATGGCCAGCCTGAACTTCAGGTTTAACTCCATACGTGCTGATTCCGTGCTCGGTTGAGGCAGAGCGGCCACACGCTCACCGCAAGATGTCATATAAGCACGGAAGGAATCTGCCATCTCCGCGGCCTCATCTGCGGAGCGCTTATTATGCACGTTTTTCAAGGTCTCAGCTAAGTCATCCATAGCCTGACACATATCTGAGCACACAGTAAGGAAAGGCTGCAGCTCAGCCACCTCCTGCTCAGAGAGCCCTGTAATAAAAGTGCTCATCACGGCCTGTAAGTCAGAGGAGCCGAAACATCCCGTACTGCGCAGGAGCTGCAAATCATAGTTATCCACACGCAGCCGGTCGGCGCCCACTCGCTCAATCAGAGCGCGAATCCGGGGCGCAGCAGCATCTGCACTGTTTCTATCAGCCACGAACATGAGAATGGGGCTGAGTGACTCCTGCGCGGACTCCTCAGTGAGCTCCTGTGCCGAGAGAGAGGCCCCAAGAATAAGAGGAATGAGAGAATAGGTAGATTTCATAATGCCCTGTTATCAGATTGTTTAGTTAGAATGCGAGTCCTTCTCGCCAGTAATTACTACAGCTTGCTGATAATTTTGTTCATTTACCCAAGTTTGAGGTAAACTCTGAAATTCAGCACCGTGTTGAAGCAATAAACGAAGAATAGAAAGAAGATCCGGCCGCGGTGTTTCAGCTGAAGCAAGGCGGTTAAGCAGAATATTCAGTGGTGTATGCTCTGCGGCATCGGAATCCGGAACAGCATTCGGCTGAGCCCCATGGCTAAGTAGGCTAAGAATCACTTTTTCACTCACTTCTTCACTCTCTACGGCAGCCTGTAAGTAGGTCCTGTCACCACGGCGGTCATCCGCGACAATGATTCCTTCATCCAAAAGATAATTAAGAGGAAGAATCCCAGCGTTATGATTAACCAGATGAATGAACGGCAGCTGCAGCTTACCATTATCTTCCCACAGCTCAGGCTTCAGACCATATGCCATCATCTTCTGCAGCGTACCTACTTTGTCTAAAGCTATGAGAATACAACGCTGAGCAGCTGCATCCATCACCAAGTTCTCGCCCCTGCTCTTCAGCCATTCAGCAAAAGCATCCACCTCCACCTGAGAACAGGAAGCGGAGTTAACAAAGAGTAGAGTCAGCAGGCTTTCCCCTTGTTCATCCCGGACATTTGGTACTGTGCACCCTCTCTCCACAAAAATGCGAGCGGCCTCAAGATGCCCTAATCTTACTGCAACATGAGCCAATGTGCCATATTCCCTCCGGAATGGAACCTCGGTAAGTTTCCCATTCTGGACGAACTCGCGGAACTCGGCATCAACCTCAGCGGCCAGCGGCATCACAACAGAATCTTTCATTGCCGCGTATTCCCACGTACCAGCACGCGGAGGGGTCTGCTCTCTTTGCAAGCATTCGGCACGATAAACAGGAGTTCGAAGCAAAGGCTCATTATTATACCGGAGATCATGAGCGAATGCCGCCAGAGTTTCGCGCTGCTCCGGTGTCCACCCCTGCTCATAACAATCCGCACCGCGGAACAACCAACTGTAGAGAGGCAGATGATTAGCAGCAAGCCCCAGTATCCCCAGCAAAAACAGAATGGCAAACATAGCCATCATAGCATAGGCCATCACGCAGAACATCACCCTCATGGGGCTATCTCTGCGAACTCCAGCTGAGCCTATTTCAACATATTCCATGACTGCATGCATTCTAGCAGATGATGCTGGAACTTGCAAGCCATAAGCAATCACATTCTCGGAGCAGCAGCGTTCAACTGCATATTAATGTCCTTATGTTTGTCCTGAAGAGGTTTGAGATTAGCCTCATGGCGCGCGACTTTCTCACGCGGAGCCGTATAAAGGCGGCGATATGCTGCCACGCGCGATACCAAAAGCCCTTCCACTTCATCACCAATAGAAGAACTCAAGCGCTCATGCAATTCCAGAGAAAGCTGAACAATATCACTGCACACTCTCCGCACCGCAATACAATGCCCAATCGAGCCAAGCACCCACACGGCAGCTGATATGGCCAGCGTCATAAACGCCATCATCACAAGGCCCAACAGACCAAGAATACCAGCCAAGATTAAGAACAGACAGATAAGGCCGCAGCATGCACGCATCCACCCAATCTGAGCGTTAAACACACGGCTGTAACTGCTGCGCAGCTTGATATCAGTAAAGACTTTGTATAGCCCACGGCCCATGCGCAGACGGAGTTGCTCCAGCTCCTCACGCAAAGCGCCATCCGGGAACTCGCCGATTTCGCACTCCAGCGTCTTTTTCATGCGGGGACGCACACTGCGCCAGTGGCTCATGCAGGAAAGCACGAAGTTATCATCGCTCACCTCCTGCTGGGTAAGAACCTCCATCCGCAGCGTTCGGTACAGGTATTTTTCCGTACCGGCCCCCAGAAGCTCCAACCGCATCAGCGTCACCGGAGAGAGGAACCAGCCCAAAGTCCGCTGAAGCTTGCTCACAGTAGCCGGCAGGGCGCGCATGGAAGCTTCAGCATACGCCTCCGTGCAACTGGTAATACTTTCCCTCTGGCGAGCGAGGAAGTAATCTATTTCCTGCTCGATACCGGCAAGGAAGCCGCTATCCGTTCTGGCCACACGGTCTCTCGCGTTAAGAACAAAAGCCTGCTTGCGAGTAAGCTCCTTACCGCACTCCACGAGGTGGCGAATAGCACTTCGCACGCCGACGGGCTGGGCAAGTGCTTCCTGAATCAGCTGAATGAAGGTCTCCAGATTATCCCTGGAGCTATTGGGATTTACAAAACAAATAGGCAAAGGAACCCCCGCCTGACTCTTGCAGTACTCGCGAAGGGCTTCCTTCAGTTTCAAAGCAGCTTCTGCGCCGAATGTCTCTGTATGCGTGACGGCCACAAGGGTAGCAGCCTTGCGGGCATCACTCAGAGCCGCCAGCAAGGGCCAAACGGGAGAAGCCTCATAATTACGCCCGTCCACCACAGCAATCACCACGTCTGCCCGGCTCAGCAACTGCCGAACAGAGGCAGCTGCACCCTCATCCGCACAGGATACAGTATCCACTAACTCCAGGCCTTCCAGATTCTCCAAAGGAATGAAACGGGAACACGTGGCGTCACCATCCTTGCTGCGATAACGCCAGCAAACGTAATCATCCTGCAGCGGCACTTGGGCTATCAGGGGATAACCGGCGATTGCTGCAAGAAGTGAGGATTTTCCGCAACGGCCACCACCAATCACAATGATACGGCGGTCTCTATCAAGCTCTGCATCCGCAGCTAATACAGGCTGCACATACTCGTTCAGCGACTCATCTTCAATACCTGAGCACAGTTCAACAGCCTGCTGCACCCAGTAGCGTGCGCGGCTCTCTTCTGTTCTGAAACAACGGCTCAGCATATCCGCGCACATTATAAGCGCTCCGCCCCGAGTTGTCCACCACAAAAATTATCGAATTGCGTTCACATGAACAAGAGATGCACTCCGATAAGACAAAACATCTTTTTCTTCTTGACTCAGCAGAATTTGCTTTGTAACATTTATGACGTAATGAAACTCACTCTCTCCTGTGCTCTTATGTTGCTTCCTTCGTTTACATTCGCGGAGCAACCACTCTCAGCACAAACGAATACTTTTGACACAACGGATCCCGGTACTTATACGGATGTTCCATACATCCGTGGTGAAGAAGAACCGGATAGCGCTCTGATAGCCGTGTATCTGGCCGAAAGGCTGCGAATCCTCTCTGCTGTTCAGGACACGCCCTCCGCGCTTGATGCCGCAGTAAATCTCAGGCTGCTGTACCGCGACCGCCTGTCAGCAGATGCAGCGCCGGATACCCCGCTTAACATTCTGCAAATGCAGCTTGCCGCGCAAATAAACCGCCTGAGGGACGCCCATTTCCACGGGGTGCCCGCACTGGCTGAGCTGCTGAACTTCAGTCCGGAAGATGCACTTCTTCCCACACCTCTCAGTGATGATATACTTACTACCCTCAAAAATGAGGCTGAGCAAAATCTGGCCACATGGCCGGCTGAAGCCATGGAGGGGATTGAAGGTGGCCCCGGCCTGACACCTGAAACAGCGTGGATTATCAGTACTTCCGATTCTCGTGAAAGCTTCCGAATTGTCACAGAACTCGCCTCAGAATCCTTCTCGGACTGGACCATCTGCAGCCATCGCATGGAAGTAAAGGAGCAGCGGCGCTACCTCGTCTACACCATGACCCTCGTTAGGGACGGAAAAAAATACCAGCCTGAAATCTGGGCGGATATCACAGCATCACGCCCGGTTTATAGTGAAGAAGAGCAACAGGCTGCACTCCAGCAAATCATCTCTAATCTCGTAAGAATGCAGGAACTCATGGTCAGCATCAGCGACAACGCCTCCGCTGACTCAGCAACTGCCGAAATGGCAAAACTTATCCGGGAAATCACCCCTCTGCGAGAAATAGCAGAAACGCAGGACACATCCCTGCTGCTGATGACGAATCTGGCCCCGCAGTTTGATTTTACAGCATTCCGGGCAGCCGCCGCTCGCCATAGAGAGCAGAACTGCTACGGCTCCGAAGCGCTCCGCAGATTCCTTGAAGCCATGCTCGGGCCTGAGCCTCAGCGCTAACAAGCGCTGGTCAGTAATTACTTATCAGTATCTTCCTTGCTGCTGCCCTCCGGGGCGGCAGCATTTTGCTTCTGAGTTTCAGCCTCGGACTTCATCAGCTCTTCTTCAAACTCGCGACGAGCTTTCTTGAACTCCCCCAGGCTCTTGCCAAGATTCCTTGCAATATCCGGCAGACGACGAGCCCCGAATACAACCAGAATAATGGCGATAAAAATCATCCACTGACCGGGAGAACCGAACTGAGCTAATACAGGCGTCATCATAGCAATATGCTAACACTTCACACCCGAACAGGCAAGTAAAATGTCATCATCCGCTACAAAATGACACAGCCGCCGACAAAGCGCCATGCTCAACAGCAATGTTGATTCATAATAACTCTGCCATATAGTATAATGGGTTGACCCGCGACAATTTATGCAATTAGGCCACACACTTTTGCAGAACTGACTCATTCCATGCTTTACATCCCTTCTCTCTTGTGCTAGCCTGTGAACTTCCACCAGTCGGCACATAACCATGAAGCAGTTACTTTCCATCGAAGAGTTGACAGGCGAGCAGATTAAAGACCTCCTCGCACTCGGACACAAACTTAAGGCAGAACGAGGCAACCACAGCCTCCAGCCTCTTACCGGGCAGACTTGGGCACTCATTTTCTCCAAGTCCTCCACCCGTACCCGTGTTTCCTTCGAGGTAGGTATCTCTGAGCTGGGCGGCAGGCCCATGTTCCTTTCCACGCGTGATATCCAGCTGGGCCGTGGCGAACCCATTAAGGATACAGCCCGTGTGCTGGGCCGCATGATTCATGGTGCCGTCATCCGCACCTATGGTCAGGACGAAGTGGTGGACTTCGCCCGTTACTCCAAGCTTCCCACTATCAACGCGCTGACAGATCAGGAGCACCCCTGCCAGATTCTGGCTGACCTTCTCACACTGGAGGAGAAGTACGGTGTAGGCTCTTGGAAAGACATGAAAGTTTCCTTCTTGGGTGATGTGGATAATAACATGGGACGCTCTTGGATGTGGGCAGCCAAGCGCTTGGGCTTTACTCTTGCCCTTGCCGGTCCTGAGCACGCACTTCCCAAAGCAGAAACCCTTGCCGCCCTTGACTGCCCGAACATCATCTGCACCACGGATGCTGAGGAGGCTGTGAAGGACTGCACCGTCATCAATACCGACACGTGGATTTCCATGGGCCAGGAATCAGAAAAGGGTACCAAGGAAAAAGCATTCTTCCCCTATCAGGTAAATGATGAGCTGCTCCGCCTCGCTGCTCCCGGCCACAGCGTATTCCACTGCCTGCCCGCCTACCGCGGTTACGAAATTACGGATGAAGTGCTGGAGGCTCACGCCCCAGTCATCTTCACGGAGGCAGAAAACCGCCTGCATGCCCAGAAGGCTGTGCTGTACACCTTAGCCACCTCCTGCTGAACGCACCTCCATCATGAGTTTTAACGAACGCATAGAAGAGCTACTGGAGGACATGTCCGTATTTGAGGACTGGACGGAGAAGTATGAGTTCATCATCTCTCTGGGCCGCAAGCTCCCCGCTCTTCCGGAAGACTACCGCAAGCCGGGCAACCTTATCAAAGGCTGCCAGAGCCGAGTGTGGGTAGGTACTGAACTGAAGGACGGCCGAATGCAGATAATGGCTGACAGTGATTCGCTTATCACTAAAGGACTCATCGCCCTTTTCGTGCGCCTGCTCAGCGGTCTCACACCCGCAGAAATCCTCAACGCAGACCTTAAGAGACTGGATGAATGCGGCCTCAAGGAGCACCTCGCCTCCACCCGAGCCAATGCTCTTTCCACCATGGCTGCCACCATCAGAAAGGCAGCCGCAGCTCTGGCCTAAGCCTGCACAAGCGCAGTACAAATCATGTCCACCCTGACAGATCTCATCGAGCAGAAAACGTCTCGCTTGCCTGCACACACCAACGCCTACCGCGTGGCGGACGGCACGCCTTGGCCGGGAGTTTTCATCGATGCGCTTGCTGACAGGTTGCTCGTCTCCGTGCGCGATACAGCCGTTCCACGCGGCCTCAGAGACTTGCTGGAAGAAATCGGTAGACCTGTCTACTTGAAGCGCTTGGATAAGGACGTAAAGGATGCTCCCCTGCACTTGTGCGGCCCGGAAGCCCCGCTGCGTTTTGAGATTGAGGAAAACGGCGTCAGATACATCATGGATATGGCTGCCGGCTATTCTCAGGGTATCTTTCTGGATCAACGCGACAACCGCGCCACAGTCCGCCGCAAATGCCACCAAGGAATGCGCCTGCTGAACACATTCTCATACACAGGTGCATTCTCTGTATGCGCGGCATTAGCCGGCGCCACCACTACCACGCTGGACCTTGCCCAGCCCTGCCTGACATGGTGTAAGGAGAATATGCAGCTCAATGGCATAGACCCTTCAGCTCATTTCTTCTGCAAGGGTGATACCCTTCACTGGCTGGATCGCTTTGCGCGCCAAGGCCGCACATTTGATGCCATCGTGCTGGATCCCCCCACCTTTTCGCGTGATGAAAAAGGCCGCATCTGGCGAGTAGAAAAAGACTACGGCAGCCTTGTGAAGAAAGCTATGGCATGCCTTGCGCCTCATGGTTGGATTCTCTGCACCACAAACTGCCGAAAGGTCTCCCATAGCCAGTTCCGTAGCCTCGTTGCTTCCGGCGCCCCCAGTGCCCACATCACCACCTCTCCCATGACTTTTGACTTCGATGGCGAGGATTACCTGAAAACGCTCTGGGTGAACACCTGATTTTCCCCAAGCACAAGCATTTTTTTCAGAAAAATTTTCCACCCCCACATCTTGTGTTATTTTTTAAGCACTGAAGAAAAATACAGCCACATCTTGCGTTCAACTTCACTTCCTGCCTTGCTGTATCCTCAACGCTTTTGAAACTCACAGCGCCGCGCCGATTATTAGATTGTTTCTAATTTTGTTAATAACTAAACATACTATATATTGTGGCACAAGCACACCGACTGTGCCATATTTAGAAAATAAAAAGATGCGGCGAAGTCATTTTTCTGCTTGCAAGGTGGAAAAAAATATGCTAAAGTCTGCGGCGTTCACCTCAAGAGGCCATCGGCAGGAATTCACACCATTCGCGCAGGCATGAGCTAGGGACGCTCGTGAGCACGCTGGTGCAAAACGCAACCGGGCTGCAGACACGAGTGAACCGACGCAAAGGTGAAACCTCAAAAACTTTACTATTAAGACTCTCACGCCATGATTATCAAGCGCAACGGAAAACGCGAACGCTTTGAGGCCTACAAAGTACAGCAGGCCATCGAAAAAGCATACCATGCCTCTCAGGAGGAGTACAATCCCCTCGTCTATGCCAACGTACTCGACGCTCTGAAGAAAGAGGAGTACCTGCCGGTAGAGAAGGTACAGGACACGATTGAACGCGAACTGATGCGCGCCGGTGCTTTTGAAACAGCCCGTAACTTCATTAAGTACCGCTTCCTGCACAAGCTGCAGCGCGAACAGATAGCCGGCGTGTACCAGGGTAACACCTGGGTAGACTGTAAGCAGACTATCGAGGAGTACATCGGCAACACCGACTGGCGTATTAAGGCCAACTCCAACACCACATACTCCAACGCCGGTCTCGTAAACAACACCGCCGGTAAGGTCATCGCTAACTACTGGCTCGACCAGGTGTACACCCCCGAGGAAGGCGCCGCTCACCGCAATGGCGACTACCACATTCACGACTTGGACTGCCTTACCGGTTACTGCGCCGGCTGGAGTCTGCGCAACCTTCTTAACGAAGGCTTCAACGGCGTGCGCAGCCGCGTGAACAGCCGTCCTCCCAAGCACTTCCGTGAGGCTCTGGGCCAGATGGCAAACTTCCTGGGCATTCTCCAGTCCGAATGGGCCGGTGCACAGGCATTCAGCTCCTTTGACACCTACCTGTCCCCCTACCTCTTCAAGGACCAGCTTCCTTACAAGGCTGTTAAGAAGGCTCTGCGTAACTTCGTGTACAATCTGAACGTACCTTCCCGCTGGGGTCAGAGCCCCTTCACCAACGTCACGATTGACTGGACTGTTCCCCGCGACCTTCGCGAGCAGAGCCCCTTCTCCGGTGGTGCCCACATCTTCGAAGGCGTTCAGGATGAAACCCTTCTTGCCAAGGCCCGTGAGCGTGGCGTAGACAGCCTCACTGCTCTGACCTACAAGCACTTCCAGCCGGAAATGACAGTTATCCAGAGAGCCTTCTACGAAGTGCTTACCGAGGGTGACAGCACTGGCCAGCCCTTCACCTTCCCCATTCCCACCGTAAACATCACGGAGGACTTCGACTGGGACGGCGAGAATGTGCCGCTTCTCTTCGAGAACGCTGCTAAGATTGGCTCCTCCTACTTCCAGAACTTCATCGGCTCTCAGTACAAGTTTGATGAGAACGGCAACCGCGTGATTGACGAGGAGGCCTACAAGCCGGATGCTGTACGTTCCATGTGCTGCCGTCTGCAGCTGGACCTGCGCGAGCTGCTCAAGCGTGGTGGCGGTCTGTTCGGTTCTGCAGAAATGACCGGCTCCATTGGTGTGGTGACCATTAACATGGCCCGCCTTGGCTACCTGTACAAGGGCAACAAGAACCTCATGTACAGCAAGCTCGGTGAGCTGATGGATCTCGCCAAGGATACTCTGGAAAAGAAGCGCGTATTCATCAATACGCTCTACCAGCGCGGTCTCTATCCGTACACCAAGCGCTACCTGCCGCACCTTCGCAACCACTTCTCCACCATCGGTCTCAACGGCATCAACGAAATGCTGCGTAACTTCTCCGGTGACACCATGAACACCGCGAACCCCGAAGGTATCGCCTTCGCTGAGGAAGTGCTGCACTTCATGCGTGAGCGTATCCGTGGCTATCAGGAGCAGACCGGTAACCTCTACAACCTGGAGGCCACCCCCGCCGAAGGTACCACCCACCGCTTCGCCCGTGAAGACCTCAAGCGCTACCCGGACATCATCCAGTCCGGTACTCCCGGCCACCGTTACTACACCAACAGCTCCCAGCTGCCAGCCGGTTACACGCATGACCTCTTCAAGGCTCTCAAGATGCAGGACAAGCTGCAGTGCTGCTATACCGGCGGTACCGTGTTCCACATGTACATGAACGAGGCCATCTCTTCCCCGGAGGCATGCCGCGACATCGTACGCAAGGTACTCACCAGCTTCAAGATGCCCTACATCACCGTCACACCGCTCTTCTCCGTGTGCGACAAGCACGGCTACCTGAAGGGCCGTCATGACTACTGCCCGCTCTGCGACGAGGAACTTATCGCTAAGGCCCGCGCCGAGGAGCAGCCTGAACTTCCCCTCTTCTAATCTTATCGAACGAACGTAACAAAACAAACTCTAACCTTACACACCACCATGGAACCTGAAGTAAAGCCGGTTGTAAAGACCGATGAACAGATTCTCGCCGAGCACGAGTCCGAGCGCACCAAGTGCACCGTATACACCCGCGTGATGGGCTACCACCGCCCCGTTGAAACCTTCAACGCCGGCAAGCAGGGCGAATTCGAGGAGCGCGCCCACTTCGCAGAGCCCGGCTGTGGCTGCGGCTGCGATGCCATCCTCAAGTAATTAGATACAGCAATTTCATTTTCTGTACAGAGGCCAAGCCCTGTAACGGCATAGGACAAAGCGCCAGCGCGCTCTGAACCGTTGCAGGGCTTCTCTGCCCCCTGATAATATGACCCACCGCCACCCGGTAGACATCACTCCGCTTACCTTTCTGGACTACCCCAAAAAGGCCGCATGTATCATGTGGTTCAATGGCTGCAATCTCCGCTGCCCCTATTGCTATAATCCTGAGCTGGTAACAGAGAAATCAACCACACAGGTGGATGAGATGGAATTCCTGCGGGAGCGCGAAGGATTTCTGGATGCCGTGGTGCTCTCCGGCGGGGAGATTACCCTGCAACCGGGGCTTGCTGAGCTTTGCCGCAAAATCAAAGCCATGGGCTATCTTGTAAAGATTGACACCAACGGCAGTAACCCGCACATCGTAGCCGAACTGCTAGAGCAAAAGCTCATTGACTACGTGGCCATGGATAACAAGATGCCATCCACCCGCAGCTGGCAGCTACCGGGAGGAAAGGTGCTCTATGAGCGCTTTGCAGAAAGCCTCAGTTTGCTGGCAGCCTCCGGGCTACCGTACGAAATCCGCACCACCGTACACCCAGACCTGCTGGATGAAGCGGACATCCTGCAGATGATTCGAGAAGCCCACAAACTCGGCTACAACGGCACCTATTACCTGCAGTATTTCTTTACGGGTGTGCCGACTATCGGCAATATGAAGCCCCCCACCCGACGTTATGACCGAGGCCTGCTGGATCACCACAGTCCCCTGCCCATTGGCTACAGAAACTTCCCGGAGGACAGAGGCAAGTGATGCAGGCAGCATTCGGGCTTGCAGTACAGGGTAAAATATGCTAGACTCCGCGCCGTGAGAGTAAGGAAAATCATCATCGCCGCTGCCATAAGCTGCCTGCTGGCGGCCTGCGGTGAGCAGCAGAGTTCTGCCGAGCGTTTTGCTCATGATGGCATCCTCGTCATCGGTAACAATGCAGAACCCCAGAGCTTGGACCCTCACAAAGCCACTGCCGTGGCTGACGGCAAAATTATCTCCACACTTCTGGAAGGACTTGTGCGCCCATCCGCCACTGAAGATGGCGAGGTGCTTCCCGCCGCCGCTGAACGATGGGAACAAAATGAAAGCGCCGACGTTTGGACCTTCCATCTGAACCGAGCCGCCACTTGGAGCGATGGCCGCCCGGTTACGGCACACGATTTTGTATATGCCTATCAGCGCCTGCTGCACCCACAGTTTGCCGGTAAATATGCCGAGATGCTTTACCCCCTGCTGAATGCTGAGGCGTACAATAAAGGCGAGTGCGAATGGAATGATGTAGGCGTGAAGGCCATAGATGATTACACCTTACAGCTGACGCTGAGCGGCCCGACTCCGCACCTTCCCCGCCTACTGCTGCACTTCACATGGTACCCCGTACCGGCACACCGCGTGGAAGAGCTCGGGGGCATGCTGGACCGCCGCAGCCTCTGGACGCGCCCTGAGAACTGGGTGGGCAATGGTGCATATGTTCTGGACGAGCACCGCTGTAATAATTACCTGAGCGTGCGACCCAATCCCCGTTACCTCAGGGCGAACGAACTGCGTAACCGCGGCATCCGCTTCCTGCCCATCGTGAACGGGTACACGGAAACACGCATGTACATGGGCGGTAAGCTCCACATTACCAATAACGTGCCGCCGGAGATGATTTCTCATGCGCGTAGCGTCAGCCCGGAGGCATACTGTCAGGACCCCTACTACTGCACCATCTTTTACCGCCTGAACACCACACGAGCCCCGCTCAGCGATGAGCGCGTGCGCCGTGCACTGCATCTGGCTATAGACCGAGATGCTCTCGTAGGCCGCGTTGTGCGCGGTGCCGGAGCGCCCACCACCACATTTACACCTCCCGGCGCCGGTTATGCCGCCACAGCCCCGCAGGAACCGGCCACACAAGCCGAGCGAGCAGCGCTTGCCCGCCGCCTTTTGGCTGAGGCCGGATATCCGGGCGGTAAAGGCTTCCCCGTGCTGGAACTCATGACAACCTCGCGCGATGTACAGCGAGTGATGGCAGAAACCATTCAGGCCATGTGGGAAGAAGTGCTCGGAATTCACGTAGACATCCGCTCCTGTGAATGGACGGCATACAAGGCAGCCCAGCAGAACATGGAGTATGATATTTCATCTTCCTCATGGAGTGGTGATTATCTGGATGCCGCCACCTTCGTGGAGCTCTGGCGCAGCGGTGGTGGCAATAACTGCACCGGCTGGGGCTCTGCTGAGTTTGACGCTGAGCTGGAGGCCGCCCGCAGCACGGGTGATGCCGAAGCTCGCCGTGCCCACCTGAGCCGCGCAGAGGCGCTCATGCTGGAGCAGTACCCCGTTATTCCCCTTTACCACAGCGAGCGTACCTATCTTCGCTCACCCCGTCACGTGCGAGGCTGGCAGCCGCGCCTGCTGGATAATTTCCCTCTGGACGCCGTAGAAGTCAGAAGCCATGATTAAGTTACTCTTCAAACGACTGCTCCAGGGCGCCCTCGTGATATTCGTACTGGAGACTATCACCTTCTTCCTAGTGCGCATGCTGCCCGGGAATCCCTTCCTTGGTGAGCGTAAGCTGCCTCAGCACGTCATGGAGCAACTGAACTCCCTTTACGGGCTAGATCAGAGTGCTCTCGTGCAGTACTTCAATTACTGGAAAAATATCCTCACCTCCGGAGATTTCGGGCCCTCGCTCGTGCGTGAGGGTATACAGGTGAGTGATATCATTGCAGAAGCATTCCCCGTGTCCCTGTGGCTGGGTGTGCTCGGCATGGGAATCGCCATCATTGTAGGAATCCCCGCCGGTATGCTGGCGGCATGGTACAAGAACCGCTGGCCGGATGCCGTGCTCATGTTTGCCGCCATGCTGGGCATCTGCGTACCGGCCTTCGTCATCGGCCCCGTACTGGGGAAAACTCTCGGCATGCATATTCCGGGGCTGAGTGTAGCCGGCTGGGATAATGCCCTCTGCGCGGTGCTCCCGGCTCTCACGCTTGGCCTCATCAATGCCGCCTATCTAGCCCGACTGACACGAGGAGGCATGCTGGAAGTACTCTCTCAGGATTTCATGCGCACGGCTCGCGCCAAGGGCGCCAACCCGGTACGCCAGTTGTTCGTTCACGCCCTGCGCAGCGGTCTGCTGCCGGCAGTTTCCTATCTGGGCCCGGCCTTTGCAGCACTCATTACGGGCTCCTTCGTGGTGGAAACCTGTTTCCAAGTACCGGGCATGGGCCTACACTTTGTCAATGCCACGACAGACCGAGATTACTTCCTCATTCAGGGACTTGTTCTGTGCTACGGCGTGCTGATAGTTATGGCCAACCTCGTGGTGGATTTAGTTCTCGTAGCACTTAACCCCCGCCTGCGGACGCAGGGCACGGCATAAATCATGGCGGCTAAAACATACATTCAAGGCAATTCACTGTGGAAAGACGCTTGGCTGCGCCTTACCCGCAATCGCGCAGCCATGGCCGCGCTCGCATTCCTTGTTCTCATGGTGCTGGCTTGCTTCGTGCTGCCGCTTTTCCCCATCATCCCGAACCCGAACGCCACAGATTTGAACAACATTGCGGGCCCCTGCTGCCTCGAACACCCGTTCGGCACGGATCAGCTGGGGCGTGACCTTCTGGCACGTGTGCTGTACGGCGGCCGCATCTCGCTACTGGTAGGACTGGTGGCCACGGTCGTGGCCCTCATCATAGGCCTCATATACGGCCTGATATCCGGCTATGCCGGTGGCAAAGTGGATGCTTTCATGATGCGCACGGTGGATGTGCTCTTCGCGCTTCCCTTCATCGTGTTGGTGATTGTTTTCTCCCTGAGCATAGAAGAGCCCAGCCGTGAACTGACAGCGGCCATTGTGGAGCTCACGGGCTGGAAACGGGAAGCCGTGGCACCCATTCTCGGGCTAGTGCCGCTCTTCATCGCCATCGGTGCGCTGGGGTGGCTCACGCTGGCACGTATTGTCCGCACCCAGACGCTGGAGATTAAAGCGCAGGAGTACATCATGGCCGCACAATCTCTCGGCCTGAGCCATCTGAACATCCTCTTCCGTCACATTGCGCCGAACCTGCTGGGAACCGTCGTGGTATACACCACCTTGGCCGTTCCTGGCATCATGCTCACGGAATCCACCCTCTCCTTCATCGGCTTGGGCGTCAAAGCGCCGAACTCATCATGGGGCACGCTCATTAAGGAAGGCGCAGACCGCATGGAAGTCACCCCGGAGCTGCTCATCTTCCCGGCAGTCTTCTTCTGCCTTACCTTGCTTTCCCTCAATTTCCTCGGGGATGGCCTGAGAGATGCTATCGACCCGCGTTCAGCCAAGGAATAACGCTAATAGTTGGCGCTAACTGCTTGCGAACAGCATTGATATGGGCCAGAATGGGGGGCATATGAAACAAAGCCCGCTTGCCTCCCTTCATGAACGCCTGTCAGCCCGCATGAGTAACGATGGGGGCTGGAGTATGCCGCAGCAGTACACGAACCTGATAAACGAACACATCGCGGCTCGAGCCTCCTGCGCCGTCTTCGATATCTCTCATTTCGGCAAGTTCTTACTGACCGGCAAGGGAGCGCTCGACTGGCTGGAGCAACACCTCTCCAACGATATTGCTTCCTGCAGCGATGGAGCCTTGCAACAAACTCTCATGCTGCGAAAGGATGGCGCCATTCTGGATAGATTCACTCTGATGCGGGAAAACAGTGAGCGCTTCATGCTCATAGGTTCAGTTTCCCTAGCTGATTCGGATTACAAAATACTGAGCAAAGAGCTCCAAAATACGCATTTGCAATTCACCAATGAGACGGATACCCTCTGCATCATTGCCCTCAGCGGGCCGGATTGTCACAAGGTTCTTTCCAGAGTCTTCTATGATACTGCCATTCCACCCAAAGGTACATTCCGGCAGTTCCGGCGTGGAAGGCTGAGCTGTATCCTTTCAAACGCGGATTTGTCCGGCACGGGAAGTATTGAGATTTTCTGTCCGGCGGCAAGCGGCATCAGCTTGTTTGAACAATGCATGGCTGCGGGGGCCGTACCATGTGGTGTGCTGACTCGCAATTATCTGAGAATATCCCGAGGCCACGGAGATGCTGCGAAAGACTTTCATAAGCTTCCTCCTGCACACGCCGGCTTGTCCCATCTCTGCGCTCACGGAAAGAACTACCCCGGCGCTGATGCTGTAAACACACAGCAACCGGCAGATGCCCTGCTGATTTCACTCAGATGCCACACACCGGGACTCACCCCCACCATCGGTACCGAGGTACAAAACAAGAAGGGTGAAGTAGTCGGAAAAGTAACAAGCTCAGCGCCATCACCGGGAGCTCATAGCTACGCCATGGCTTATGTGAAAGCAGCTTTTACCGAACCGGGAACAAAGCTGCAGATTATCAGCAATGGGCAAATCATACCCGCCACAGTAGCGGAAAAAGAAGACAGCGAAACAATGACTCAGTAAGTACAACCGGCAAAGCCATTCGCACGGAAAATCTCCTTAATGGAGTTCGTGAGCTCCTGCTCGGGAGTCTCCACATCCGCCAGAGTATATTCTAAGCCAAGTTCTTCCCACTTGAACTTGCCAATCTGATGGAATGGCAGCACGTCCACACGCTGCACATTACCCAGGCCGGCAGCATAGCGGGCAAGCTTCTCCACATCCGCCGGATTATCTGTAATGCCGGGCACCAGAACATAGCGCAGCCACATCGGCTTACCGGCAGCTGCAAGACGCTCAGCAAAATCCAGAGTAGGCTGCAAGGGCTGCTTCACCAGCTCTTGATACACCTCAGGATTCCACGCTTTGATATCCAACAGCACAAGGTCAATATCCTCCAGCATTTCATCATCCACGGATGCACCGAGATGCCCGGAGGTATCTATACAGGTGTGGAGGCCTTGGGCCTTGCAGCCCTTCAGGATGGCCCGGGTGAAACGCGGCTGGAACAAGGGGTCACCACCGCTGATAGTCACCCCACCGCCAGCAGCTTTCATGAAAGCTGCATAGCGGCTTATCTCCTCCAGCACATCATCAGCAGAGCGCTCTTTGCCGCGGCGCACGAAGGAGGTATCAGGATTATGGCAATAGCGGCAGCGAAGACTGCAACCGCTGAGGAATAAAATGAAACGCACGCCGGGCCCATCCACGGTGCCACAGGACTCTACAGAATGCACTAGCCCAAGAGGGGTGCTTTCCTCGATGTTCTGTTCAGTTTCCGTTTTCATGAGCTTTCTGACGGCTTATCCTTATTTACCGTCAACCTGCAAAGCAGGATTCGGGCACTTGTGGTGCTACCGAGTCCCGGCCTTGCAGGTTGAGATAGTTTTCAGAGTTTCAGATTATCTGGTGTGGAAGGTACGGGAGATTACCTCGCGCTGCTGCTCAGGCGTGAGCTTAATGAAGTTCACGGCGTAACCAGACACGCGGATGGTAAGCTGCGGGTACTTCTCGGGATGCTCCATGGCGTCCATGAGAGTCTCGCGCTCCAGCACGTTCACGTTGATGTGGTGACCGGTAGCGGCGAAGTAAGCATCCAACAGGCCGACGAGCTTGGTGCGGCGCTCCTCGTCCTCCTTACCCAGAGCACCGGGAACGATGGAGAAGGTGTAGGAGATACCGTCCTGGCTGTCGTCGTAGTTGAGCTTAGCCACAGAGAGCATGGAAGCAACGGAACCGTTCTTGTCGCGACCGTGCATGGGGTTGGCACC